>JAJYDO010000074.1 GCA_021777355.1 Actinomycetes bacterium
GTCAAGAGAGCTATGGAGTTCAAAACATTCTCCAATGCTTGAAAACTCAGTATCTGGACTCAGGGAGGCAGCAACGCTTTTAAAGTCCAATGCACAGGCCCAGAGAGAGGCAAGCGGTGTCGGTGGAATTGAACTTAGAGGCACACCAGTCTTTCGGCCCAAAACATTTTTAAACGGCCACCCCGGATTTATTCGATATTTAGGCGGCCCCGTTACGTTGCTACCTATTTTCGTGCGGCTAAATGGAAAGGGAATCCTTAACGCATGGCATACGTTGGACCACACAAACTCCGGATCAGTTTCATCCGGGGTATCAGTCGGACCCGCTGTGTCGCTGTCGGGTCACACTTTTATTGACGGAACTTCTGCATCAGGAAGTGTGGGAGCATATGCCCAACTATATGCGCGCGCTAAGGCAAACGGATCTATATCGATTAGAGGTATAGTTGGCCAAGCAACAGTGGCGGTTGGTGCGATGGCAGGAGTATCTGCAATGGGTCAGATTGGCAACTCGTTTGCAAATGCCTCAGGGAATGCCTCGGCAAGTGCCGGAGCGCAAGCCTATGCTACTGCAAGTGGTTCCATTACGGCCTCGGGCGCCAAAGCTGACGTGAAGGCCGGAGCATTTGCCGGGGTTCAAGCTCAAGTGAGTGGAACCGCGAGTGTGGCCGGAGTGTCAGGGACTGCAACCGGAGGTGTCACTGCAGGAATAGGTGCACAGGTTCATGCCAGCGGATCATTTACAGATACTAATATCGGTTTCAATATAGGTGGCAAAGCCTCCATTGGGGTGGGTTTAACCGGGGGTGTAGCGGTACATGTTGATCCGGAACAAGTGATTTCTGAAGTGGAACACTTTAAATTGCCATGGTAATGTAGGCAAAACTTTGATTCGAGAAAGTCGGTGAATTCAAAATTGAAAATTCAATATCCCAGCAGCGAGTTTCCACCTCCGCCTGCAATATCTTTAGAGATTCCCGACAATTGGAAAATGATGACCGTGTCGGGTGCTCTGCTAGGCGCAATAAAAATTCATGATGAGCAGTGCTTCAGCGCCAATGTTATAGCAACATGGAGCCGAGAGGACATAGATTCCTCTATTGACGAAATAGCGGCCGGAATTGAAGCAGAACTAAGTTCAAAACAAGATTCAAAATTGCTGGGGTCCGGGGACGAAGACCTAGGTGGAAACCCAATGAGGGGCAGGGCTGCGGTGTTTATAGATGAGGTGGCCGGAACCATAGCTCAGTTTCATATGGTGGTGCTAATAAAGCGTGAGACGTACAGCGACTTAGTGCACTTAACCGGAACAGTGGGCGGTGACAGGCTTGAGAATGATTACCCTGAGTTGCGAAATATTATGACTTCATTGGGCACTGAATAGCCCTTCCTCCAAAAGAAAAAGGTAGTGTGAACCAGCAGCGCTATCGAAACTGGGTTATTACTTACAAATTCTTGTCAGAAGTCTTTATCTATTTGCCTACTTGCATTTAGTAGGCATTAAACGCGTCAAAGTGTGAGGTTGGTAAATAGGATTCGCCCAATTCAAGGATTCGGATATGCGGTGGCGCTAGCTATGCAGTTATTTAGAACTGTTGGCGAGGTCGAATTATATTCTCCGGGCGCAGTTTCACCCCAAGGACCGGTTCCCGATAGCTGTTTTTTGATGACCAATAACGCGGCACAACCCCCTGCCGAGTTTTGAGAAGACAGCACGACCCACTGACCGCTCGGATCTACAAGTGTGCTGATCGATCCATAATCCACCGGGATGGAACTGGTGAAAATATAATATTCCGGCGAAGAAAAATTAGCCTGTAGCAGTGACGCGGTATTTGATGGAAAACTGTTTCTATTTGAAGAGTAGATAAAATTCAAGCCAGTGTTAAGGGCGTAATTTAAAGTGGTAATGGGAAAGGTAGCAACAGTGGTAATTATGGACCTCGGACTCGTTCCAAAGTAAATTCCCTGGATATCGATAATTAAATTAGGAGGTGTTGGACCGTTAAGCTTAATCACAATACCTCCGCTTGAACTTAATGGAATAACGACTGAATTGGCGATCGTCTCATTTGGCAGATAATTTAAAACAGAAGTAGTAGTTGATGGCGCATCGGATCCAACCGAAACATAACCGGAGGAAGATGATGGAGTAGTAACCGTTAAGTTCACCAATAACGCCTTTACGTTCCCGATAATGGCGGAAGGCACCAAATTGGACAACTCTGCCGGAGTGACAGTAATTGTGGAATTTGTCGCACCGGGGCTATTTCGAGTATCAAGAAGCCTTGTTGGAGTTAGCGGCAGATAAACATCTTGATCAGGAAACTGGGCAGGCACCAAAGTAGAGTCTTCTGTCCACCCGGAAAATGTTCCAGAAAGTGCACATCCTGGACCGTTTGGATATGCGTTAAGAGCGGTTACTCCAATTCCAGTTGGCGAAAATCCAAATACCGGTCCTTTGAATGAAGGGTCTTGATCATCTACCAGGAAATTACAGAAGCCGTTTTGTTGATTGGGCCACCCAAAGACTGCGACCTTGCAATTACTGTTGGTATTTACGCCGCAGTCGAGAGCCACGCTATTTACTGTTGACGGTATTGTGGAACCTGAAGTCGGACCAACAAAATTTAGTGAACTGACAGCATTGAGTTCTCCCACGAAACTCTGCGATGAAATTCCGAAACTATTTGAATCTGAGTTGAATACCAAAGTGGCCGCTCGGGTAATATCTCTTTCAATTTGAGGTGCTGATGAAACTAATTGTGTATTGGGAATATCGGGACCATTGGCAAAGTGTCCGATAATAACCTGTGAAGCAAGAGAAATTGAACATCCACCATAGGGGCTGTCTAGAGGTCCAATACCTATGTAGGTTCCCGGACCAACGGTGTCCCCAAGTTCTGTGTATATTGTTTGCGACTTATTCATTAAAACATAATCGCAACTTAATTGAGCAGGATCATAGATCGCCAATGCTGCGCCATTGCAAAAGTATCCTATGCCACTCCCGCTGCATCCAAAAGTGTCAGTTGAAACTTGCTGAAGCGAATAACTTTCGTCGGAAGCCGAAAGATAAGATATCAATCCTTGGCCACTATTTAGCATAGATACAAAAGACTGAGTCGAAGTTCCAAAAGATTCCCCAGCCTCTGTGAAGACAGCGTTTGATTCGATAATTGCAGTACCAAGTGAAGACAGAGCTTGGGTGCCGAAGATACTTTCCGAATAAGTTGGCGGCTGATAGATGCCCTCGAGGTCAACAATAACATCAACGCTTCCTCCATAAACTTGGATCGTTGGGTTTGAACATGCGATAACTCGGTTGGCTATAGTTTGATCGGCAACCCAGTTAAGAGTTGATGTAGTAAAAGAAGAGAGTGAAATATTCTGTGTCAACATCTCAAATGGTTCGCAACTGCCACCCACCACCAACCAGCCAGGAGCTGTAGCATTAGTGACCGTCACGTTTAGCTCAAATCCCATGTTTTGCCTAATGCTCGGGCTACCTAGGCTTCCTACTATCGACGGGGGCAAGTTGATAGGTACGATCCCCTGGTTCGGGGTTATCTGGTTTGTGGTTCTTGTATCGAGAATCCTTTGCGGAGTTATCGGGGAATAGGCGAAGGAGTTGGCGTAACCATAGGAAGAAAAAACATCAAAACCTTCCACATCAACAACAACGTCCACGTTTCCTTGGAAGTTAGTAATATCTATTGTCCCGTTAGGACTTAATGGCACATCAACTAAGGCTGCAACTGTTTCTCCCGGTGAAATATTTAAGTTTGAGGTTGGCGGGACCGAAGTGCCTCCTTCATGAGCCGTCAAAAAGGTTTGCTCCGAGGCATTTACGGCAGTGATATTAGCTTCAACACCTTCGACGCCATTCAGAGGTGTTGGCAAATTTATAACGTTCCCGACAAATATTGTTAGAGTTTCATTTGGTCCAATTTGGTGGCCAGCTCCCTGAAACGAATTTCCCAAAATAGACCTGGTGTCAGCAACCCGTTGCGGTGTGATGGGAACATAGTTGAGTGGATCGGAGATTGTTAATTTCGCTGTGATGGAAGTCCCTGACGAATTTGTGAGAACAATACTAATGTCGCATGTCTGAGGCATATTGTAGGCATAAGGGTTTGGGAGATTATTTACATTGCTGCAATATGTGCTCAATGGCGTCGAATCCGTCCAGAAAACCAACTCTGTATCGCTGGCAACAGAAAATGTCGCCGGTGTCCCATTTAAGGAAATAGAAGTTAAAGAGCTAAAACCACTTCCCGAGACAGTAACTGCTTGCACGCCCTGTGGCTGTATGTACCCTGGCGAAATATTTGTTACCGAGAAGCTAGTTGATCCAAGAGCGATGTTTCCTCCACTTACTATTCGCCCAATGCTCGCAAGCAACATTAGAACTATTAGAAAATGTTTCAATCTATTGCCAGATCTAAATTTGAGAGTCATTGGCATATTCTACCAAGTTAAATAATGTTTTGCCCAGAAAAGTCTTTCTAATCTAACTCTGCCATATCCAGTTAGAAATTGGTTTCCAAAGGTCTCTTTTGCAGGGCCATATTAATCGACATCTATGTGGCTCCTAAGTGGGATCAGCACAAAGTGTTATTCTCTGCAGTGACCAATCGCCCAACATCAAAGAATGTGAGCCGGCGATCATTGGTTGAGTATTAAGTTGAAAAAATGCGTCTTCAAAGTCAGGCGCAAGGTGTCGGGATTTATATTCAGATGCGAGAGGTTAAGCAATTCGCAATAAAATTGAAAATTGTAGATCAAATTTCAAATGGAAAAAGCGAAGAGACATGTTCAGTTGGAAAATCTGAGCGATAATTTCTAAAATGCATTAAGTTGAATCAAATTAAAGTTTGCAAGAAACAATGGTGGAATTACCTGGTCTCGCGCCTTTTCGAGTAAAGACTTATTGACTCGCCCTGTGGAAGACATAAGCACTTTGGGCCCAGGCAATCTCAGAATCTTTTAGCTTAAGAGACGAATTTGAAATCAACTGGCAAATCAGGCGATTCCAGATAGCTAGTGCCCACGAATTGAGTAGGTGTCATATCCCAATTCCATTGGGCAAACTCGTGATGTTCTTCCAAAATCGACTTACTTTTTGCCTACAAGAGCATCTGCCGCTTTACAAGCAAAAAAATTCCACAGGGTGTAGGGTAATTAGATGGAGATCTGTTCCTTGTGTTGTGCTTGGCAGGCAGAATGGCGATATAGGGTAGCAAAATGAATTGCCACTATTGCAATTCCCCTCTTGGACCAGATTTGAGCCGGTGTGAAATTTGCGGATACCGTGAATTTGCTAGCACTGAAGAGATGCCCTCGGCCATCACCTTCACAGGTCCAACTAAGCGTCGTCGGTCTCTGCCAGCAGTTATTGTCTTTATCGGGGTAGTTGTGCTCTTAGGAACACTTTATTCGGTTGTCGGGGGATTGCAAGGTTTAGCTGGCTCCAATAGCCCACTTGAAGCTGCCGAACGGCTGGCCTCGGCAGTTAATAGCCTTGATCCCGTAGCAGTACTTGCCGCAATGGACCCCGCCGAAGTAGCACAAATCTCAGAAATTGTGAGTGGAGTAAAAGCAAAAGCAAGCGCTTTGGGATACGTCAGTGGCACGCACACCTTCCAAGGAGTCAACATAAGTTTGGATTATCTGGGATATAACGTCACCATGTTGTCAGACAATTATGCAAAAGTAACCATCAACGCAGGTTCCTTTAACTATAACTACTCGGCAAAACAGTTTTCTCCTAAAATTGCGGCAAATAATCCCAATATTCCAACAAGAAATGGATCCAAGAATATAAGCAGCTTTACAGCCAGAACTGAAAATTCTAACGCGCCGATATATCCATTTTTAATGGTTGTTAATACTCCCACCGGTTGGTTTGTCAGTCCTATGCTTACTGCAGCCGAATATTTAGATGAGATTAAGTATGGTAATTTTCCCGGAGACTTTACTGCTTCGATGACCAATTCACAACCATTGGCAAGTAGCCCGACAGGTGCGGTGCAACAACTTGCAGCCAGCTTAGGCACATTGGATCCAGTTCAAGTAGCGAACAACCTCCCGGCTGACGAATGGTTTATTTTAAGGATTTACCGCGCAGCAATCAACCAGATGATTTCTAGTTCCGGACTAAAAAGCTTAAGTTTCTCTAATCTTTCTCTTAGCTCGCAAGAGCTTGGAAACGGCTCGGTGAAAGTAACCGTCGATAGCGGCACTTTGAGTTTCGTGAATAGTCAAAACGGTTCCACGGATTCCGGGAAAACTAGTTGGGACGGCAAATGCTGGACGACTCAATCTACGAACTCACCTTTCCGAAAGAGCTGCCCTACCGGTTGGATTGTGAGCCATAATTTACTTCCGGACTTTTTGGTTGTAGTTAACCAAAATGGCGGATGGGTAGTTAGTCCAATCGATACCTTGATGGAGTATGGTCGAGAAGTTTTAAATCAGCTTGATGGAGCCACCATGGATAGATTATTTAATCTGACTCCTTCCGAAGCTCCTTCAGCCACCCTAACTCCCGGAAAGAGCGTAAATGTTTCCCTAAATGATGCCGGAGCGGCCGTTATTAAAGTAAGCGTCTCTAAAACAGGTAACTACTGGCTTAAAATGCCACAAGACGTAAGTGGGTATCAGACTGATGGCACGTCTGGAATTTCGGAATTTTCAAATTTCATAGGATTAGGAAATTGGCCGTTCCAATTGGTTGCAGGAAAACCCGAAACATTCGTAATTGAAAATTCAAGTTGGTCGACCGAGAATATCTCAATCAGTTTGAATGAGGTAAACACCCAACCCCTCTTGGTGGGGCAGAGTACTGTTGTTTCGCTGGGTCCAGATAATCCAGTTGTTGATTACACGTTCACTCCTGTTAGCGGCGAGTATTTGTACTATAGTTACAGCGGCCCCGGTGGAAGTGGAGTGGTCACCGTCGACGGTCCCAGTGGAAACTCATCTAACTGCAATTACGTTAGTTCTAATGGCGAAGCATGTAGTTTCTCCTCTACAGGTGAGCACACGCTTGAAATTGTCGATATGAGTCCAAACGGACAGGAGGTATCTAGTTCGGGAACTCTTACAACTTCGTGGAGTGCAACTCCTCCGCCAAATTACCCCTTCGTACCATCGCAAACCAACTACGGCAACTCAGGAAATCCCATTTCACCATCGACGCCCAACTTCGGCAACTCAGGCAACTCGGGCGGCACAGGAAATTCAGGCAACTCGGGATAGCTTGATACTTGTAAATTAATGTGGTTTGCCCTAGAGACGATTGCCAATTGATGTATTTTCTGGGTTAAATCTACATTAAGTCGCTCAGATTTTGAAGTGTAATTTATTGTTGGATGAGAAAATAATATTGTTGAATAAGAGCGATGAGTTATTAGACCAACTGTTTATGGTTGCAACTGCCTTTGGAGGACTACTCCTTGGGGCATCGGCGCTATTCCCTTGGTCGCATCACGGCGTAGGATCAGCAATCTCGGTGGTTAACTTTGGCAACCTAGCCCTTTCGGGAGAAATTGCCAGTTCGGTACCAATGTGGGTCGGAGTCTTTATGTACTGCATTCCACTCGGAGGAGGAGTCATAATAGTTGGGAGTGGGATAAAGGGACTAGCAGGGAAGATTTTACAAATATTGGGAACTATCCTAGGAGTGAGTTCCGCGTCAATTTTAACTTTTGTTTTACTTTTTCATCTCCATGGCGGTCCTGGTTTCGGAATGATTCTTGGTGACATTGGAGCGTTTGTAGTTCTCGCAATAATTGCTGGCAGAGTAATTCGAAAAACGCTCTCTTAAAGCCACTGCATAAGGGCAAGATTAAGTGGCCCTTTCAAAAGTAAAGTCAATATAATTAAAGGGAGCTTCAAGTATTATCCAGTCTTAAGCGGAGTTCTCGAGCAGATATTTCTTGGGTGGTGTGTTCCTAACGCCGAACCAATTTTTTGAATTGTATTGGCAAGGTGAAGTGGAGTCTTAAGCTCTTTAGTGTTAATTTCGCAACAAATCATGTAGGTGAAAGTGCGGAATAACTCACATTTTCAAATGTTATTCATATTATTAGTCGCAGCAGTTCGAATTCGTCTCCGCTTGGGCTCATATCCGCAAGAATGACCAAAGAATTTCCATCCTGATAATACTGGGGTGAGGAAATGATTGCAGAATCTTTGGTGCCAGTTAGCAAAGCGGGCAAAAATAATGTGGCACTGCCATTTATTCCAAAACTAGGAACAAATTTGCCAATACTATTACTCATAGTGAAGTTGAAACTATATCCATTATGCAAGTTCGCCACATATGTAGTAACACAATTTCCAGAATTTTGACTAAATACATTTGGCGGAATAAAATTGGGATCGCCGAATGTTCCGACATCACCAAGTTCTTGGCTGGAATTCAAGTCTCCATTCTTTAGAAATGAAGCCACAAGACCTCGGGTGTTTATAATTTCAATTCCTGTTGAATTTAACTTTCCGCCTACACCAATGATGCTAAATGAATGATTGGGTTGTACACAGGTATCGCCATAGAATGTCAAAGGTACTATTTTCCCCCAAACATTTTCAAAATTGTTAGAAAAGGACTGGTCAACTAATCCTCTATTGGTGATTCTGATTAACTTAAGATTGTAAACAAGCATGTTTCCACCAGTTGCTTCAACGAGAATTGAACCGTCAGCCAGGGGAAAAATTCTGGTGATCCCATTGTCAGGTCCAAGTGGAAGCTTGCTTTCCAGTAAATTTACATTTCCGATCCAGACGCCAGCTCCGAAGCTCTTGTCAAGTTGCCCCTGAGCAGTTAGCTCGGATATCCACCAGTGGTCGCAGCATCCGCCACCTCCATCGTCTCCGGCCAAAATGATCGACCCAGAAGGTTTAACAGTTGCCTCATACACGTGTCCCTCACGTGTTGCGTCGGGAAATTGTAACGTGGAAAATCCATTTGTCCCAAATGACCTATCGATCAAACCATTTTCCTGAATACGGCCTACCACCCATCCATAATTATCGGTGGCAATCAGCAATATTCTGCCAAATCTGTCAATCGATGAAAGCTGAATATTATTCAAGCCATAATCTTTCCCGTAATCAAGCTCCTCTGAGCCATCATGCCCGAATGTTAAATCAACCTTGCAACTACTTGTGAAGGCCCAAATACCAAACTGGGAATCGGATACACCAATCTGACCCGAAAGGTAAATTTTACCCCTAGCCCCAATTAGCAAATTTAGTTGCCCAACTGAGTCACCTTTATTGAACTTGAGGCCCAAAGGTACGCCCCCATTGCACGAATGGTCCGGCAGTGAAGTATTGGAAGTTGTGGCCACTCCAGCTAATACTTCTGAACTTAAAGCGTAGGAAGCGGGAGTCAGTACCTGAAATAACGGCGGAGCGGCTGGAGTTGGCTGGTTAACTTTGGGATAGGACTTGGTACAGGCGGTGATAATTGACAAAACAGCCAATATTGTCAAAAATCTCCAAATTAGCAAAACCCGACGAACTAAATCATTATCAACTCTATCGTTAAAAGGCACCTTTTCCAATATGTATCTCCTGTCGGTTCGATTTGAAGAGATTTCACAATAAATACCGACTTCTTGCATATTCTATAAGGTTCCTTGAAGAAATGGTCGAAAGATTATTTAGTCACATTAGCGAGACTTTAAAACAGCATTTTAACTGGAGGCTAAATCTACTAAGGCTTTTTTGGCAAATTCGGAAACTTCTGTGAGCAATTTTTGGACAACATCATGGTCTTTAATGATGCTCTGGTGCGGGCCCTCTAGAAATCTAGACATCTCGGCCTGAAATGCACTTATCGATTCACGATTTAAAAGATTAGCTATTCGATTTTGAAGGGTCTGAATAAAATCAATGCGATTAAGCGAATAGTCTCTCAATTTCCATTCAACTAGCTCAGTATCTAGGCGTACTTCTGCGCCATTCAACATGTGTATATCCCAAAGATCTCTTTGTTTAACATAATGTCTGGCACCAAGAGCAACAAGCTTATCTGCAAGAATTTCTTGCTTAGATTCTACGGTCAGCAATATTGTTCGATATGCCTCTGGCAAATTAGTTGACATCGTCCTTATTTGAGCCACATCATGGGAGTAGGCTGGGACATTAGCTACTTCAATTCGAATGACATGACTTTGCTTGACAGATGGATTAACTTGTGGAAGCGCAATTTTAGCTTTCCAACGAGCCACCGATACTGGCTCAGTCGAGCTAGGTAGGTCCTCGGATACTGCTATCGGCAAGTTATACATTTTGTTAACACTTTGTTTAAACTGCTCAACAAAAGGTGCCATGACTAGGGGATCGAAGTCTTTCCCACCCGCGAAGTCTAAATCTTCTGAGTAGCGAACTCCATTGTGGCATAATCTTAGCGCAGTGCCTCCTTGGAAAACTAAATACCTAGCACTCCCGCTCACCATGAGTGCTTGTAAAATTTCATAGTGCAGCAATTCTTTGATCACTGCGGGTAATCCAACTCGTCTGTCTCTAGCGATCTCGTTAGCCAAGTCCAATAGTGATGTGAAATCAGAAGCTATCACGATACAATCTCATCCGGTACTACTACCAGGTCCAGATTTCGCCTAACGTAATGTAAATCATGGTATGCCTTCTCAGGAGTTGCCACATGTATCGATCGGCTTTTTTCAAATTTAACTTCTGCTGAATCAACAGTTCTAGATGTGTGCGTAAACTCCAAAACTCCGTATGGAGTGGCAAAAGTTCCACTTCTCCCTGTTGTCATAATCGTGTGTACAAATGGAATCTGAGAAATCCAACCTGCATCACTTAATACAGATTCTAGGGAAAGGTAAGAAAATTCGAAAGGCCGCATCAGAGATACAAGCGCCAGGATCGGTTCAGGTGGCATCGAACGTGCTCTAGGATTTACATAGAGTCCACGAAAAACTCGCACAATTATGCCAGCTTGGACATGGCGCATTAACGAAGTTTTCAGGCTTCCATCATTTCCGCCAAAGATAATTTCAAGTCTTGGCAAATCAAACGCCCAGATACCACCCTTATCCCAATTATCCAGTTCACGTAGTAGCAGGCTAGTTTTCATATAATTAGCATAACATAAAATATATTAATATGTCTATTTTATGTATAGCTAGTTTAGTCTTTCAGTATCAGCCCTTATAGACTCCCAGGATTAAATGCAGGAATTGAGGAAAATGGCTGGATATCGGGGATTGAAATTTTGGCTCCTAATTATTGACGTGCGTTAAGCGAACGTTGTCCTTACAAAGTTTTCCGTGGCGATAGCTTAGGAAAGGGAATGACAAGTACCAGCCAGGAACTGCGTTGAAGCTGACGCTACCCGAAATGGCTTCTGGTTTTGATAGTTCGATGTGAGTGGATAAAGTTTTTTATCATTTGCCAAAAAGTGATCGGATTCGGGGAGCAAACGCTGACACAACTGCCACTTGTCGCATCCGAGCATGAGTGAAAAGCAAATTTACTTGCCGATCAACCATATCCCGTTAGTCGTGTACTTCCCGTGCATTACCCCTTAATTGACAATTGAACGGCGGCACTTCGTCAAGGAAAAAAAAGGCCTCGTCATTGATACTTGTGGAGCTTAGGATGAAGCCCTGTCTTGTTGGCTAATGAAATAATTAAAGACGATTTGTAGTCGGAAAGCACGGCCGCCAAGCCGGCTTGCTAAAAGTCCAGAGTGCTAAACTTAAGGCTATGAGAGATCCGGTGGAGTACGGAATTGTGACTGAGCATGATAAGGAAATAATGCGCCTTCGCGGGTTGGCAAACGACGAGCGAGCACCAAGTGTGCTAATTGAGTAGGGCTGGCAGGAAAGGCAGATGTTAGCTTGGCTGGAAAACCAAGAACTGCATCCCAAAAAGTTTCATGCTGGGAGACTTGTTAAACCTGAAGCAATTGCTGAGAAAAAACGTCTTGACAATGAGCTACTTCAATGATTAAGAGCAAAGTATTCTTCTTGAAACCATACTATGATCATCCTGAAAATTGGCTAGACCCATTTAAGGAATTTTTTATTGCCAGCAATATCGACTTTGCAGCTAATGGTGGGATGGCGGCACTAAGTTATAGGCTCCACCCTCGCCACACTGTTGACCTCGATTTCGTGATTAACAAGTTGGGAAATCTACCTGATAAGTTTGACGAAAGAGGATTCACGTATCGAGTACCCAATGAGCCCGGAACAAGCAAACCTTATTTAGCGCAAGGTCAAACAATCGGTGGGAGGCACTTTAATATAGATGTTGCTTACGATGACTATCGTACGCGTGACGTTAAAAATTACCGTGGGGTACCTATTAAGTATAGGGACGAGCAATGGTGAGTCATTCTGATGGTGCAAAGAGCCGAGTTGGAAAGCTTAGCCAAAAGTCCTTTGGCGCAGAAATGGTTTTAACCTTAAACTCTCATATCCCCTCAGAGGTATCTGATGTTATTGGTTTTTATGTTTACGCACTACGTGATCCAAGAGATCGCCAGGTGTTTTACGTGGGCAAGGGGAAAGGAGATCGGGCGCTGTCTCATATCCGTGAGGCTGGGCGTGATCCTTCAAGCGAAAGGGCGAAATTAAAGCGAATTCACGATATCGAGTCTGCTGGACTCAAAGTGGAGCATCTCTTTATTCGGACACATTTGAATAGCGAGGAAGAAGCTTTCAGAATTGAACAATCGGTTATCGATGCCTATTATGCTAGTGGAATTCCACTTTCAAACCTGGTAAAAGGCCATGGGTCATCCAAATTCGGCTTGGCTAGCGTGAATACAGTAGTTGCTGAGCTATCCGCACTGCCCGCCCCGGCCTCGTTAGAGCCAGTTATATTTTTCGTGATCAATAAGTTTTGGCGCCCAGATTCGAATGAGGATGACGTCTACTTGTACACAAGAGAGTATTGGTTGGTAGGTGCAGAGACTCGTGAAAAAGCACGGTATGCCTTTGGAGTAGCTCATGGCATAATTCGTGGTGTCTATAAGATTGATTCTTGGTACCGATCCAGAAAGAAGGGCGAAGCACGCAGGTGGGGCTTTAATGGCATCGACGCACCAGAGATGATTCATTTCATCGGCACATCGGTTCGCCGATTTAACGTTGAAGGCAGACGAAGTCCTTTCAGAAAGTACCTTTCTGGCATTCCAGCGCCAGACTAGTCACTAGCGATAAGGCAATTGTGGAGACACCCAATGACAAATTTAATATTGCACTTGCGAGTAAATTCATAGCGTTGATCCAAAGAGACGAATTTGCTCATTCTTATTTAGCATTTTCAATACAGTCAAAATCGAATGCAGTTCGTAGACTGTGCGCACACCCTTACGTTTTGTCCACTCCTCATGCGGTGCCACCAAAGGGGTTGCATCTTCTACAAAGTGAATCACCAATGCTGGCACACCAATACCGGTAGCGCACCCTTTGAATTTATGGGTACCGAAGAGATTGCTTACGGCGTAATTCCATGCAACCGCAGTTGCTGCTATCTCACCAAGATATAAGTTAACAATTTCTCGATCATCAAAATGTGTCACGTCATGTAATACAACGACTTCGGGTAGTCGAGTGCTGGCTGACGTAAGGAATTGCAAAGCCTCTTGAAAATCAGCGGCCCCGAAATAGTCTTTGTCATACTGGGGAGACCACCAGAGATCCAGTCTTGCCACTCTCAAGTCTCCTAGTTCCCCTACAGTTCGCTTGAAACCCATCGAACTTCCTTTCACTCAAAAATTATCGTTGCCTAAGTGTAACTACCTCTTGAATCAAGATTACAAAAACTGTGAGACTAGTTTTCCGCTGTTTACCTGTAATCGTGGCCCCAGAGATCTAATCCCACTTATAGTCACACCAAAATCATCAAGCTGGCCAAAAGAGGGGAGTCCCAGCTCAACTTTAATGACCAGTGCGATCCCTGAAAAACTAAAACGAAACGCTTCGTTAGAAGTGGGATACAACATGCCGTCGTGAATTGGGTGTTGTCCAATGGAAGCTACCTGGGGAGGAATCATATCTAGGTTGCTAGCTATATTTGACGCAGTTAGTTTTTCTCCAGACTCCAAATCGGCCACACAAGATGCCAGATACTTTTTTCCTTGGCCGGCAGCTTTTCCCACTTGGGTTGGAAAAATGGAATTCACTTTGATATATGTTGCACCCGTGGCATCTGAATATTCGGTTTTGGAGCGCAAAGTAGAAAGGCGGGGAACTCGTGAGGACATATTGATCTACAAGCGTATTGCCTGGCGCCCGCAGGACAGCGATGACATAGCAGAGATACTGGCAACTGAGGCACATCTCGACATGGAGTACCGTAACTGCTGGGCGGAGCAATGGAGGGGGTTGAGCGGAATTTAAAGGAAGCTATTGATAGCCTTAATGCAGCGAAAGCAGCCCAAGACCCGATATAAGGTCACAGATTGAAAAACGCAATCAAAGCTATTGTTGACGACGCTAAGGCCCCTGTCTCATTTGAGGCAGGGGCCTTAATTGCAAAAATTAGGAAATCTTAAAGTCTTTCTATAATCATTGCCATTCCCTGGCCGCCTCCAACACACATAGATTCAAGTCCAATTGTTTTGTCAGCATCCTCTAAACCATTAATTAAAGTGGT
>JAJYDO010000075.1 GCA_021777355.1 Actinomycetes bacterium
TCCGCCAAATGACACAGTTGAGCCCGAAGTGAAATTCGTGCCGGTAATAGTGACACTTGTTCCATGAATCCCGCTAGTCGGGCTCAGATTTGTAACTGTTGGCGGCGGCGAATAGATGAACTGACTCGCCGTGCCGGTTGCACTGGTCCCTGAACCGGTTGTGACGGTGACATAGACCGTGCCTGAGCCAGAAGGAGCAGTAGCAGTGATCTGGGTCGGCGAATTGACAGTTGCAGTAGCTGCTACTCCGCCAAATGACACAGTTGAGCCCGAAGTGAAATTCGTGCCGGTAATTATGACACTAGTTCCTGGAGGCCCGCCAGTTGGGCTCAGTCCTGTAACTGACGGAAGCAAATACGTAAACAGGCTGGCCGCCCCAGTCGCACTAGTTCCAACGCTGGTTGTGACTGTGACATTGACGCTGCCCGATCCAGAAGGCACAGTAGCGGTGATCTGGGTTGGCGA
This sequence comes from Actinomycetes bacterium, assembly GCA_021777355.1. Taxonomy (GTDB): domain Bacteria; phylum Actinomycetota; class Acidimicrobiia; order Acidimicrobiales; family JABEUL01; genus JABEUL01. The sequence goes on from JAJYDO010000075.1 coordinate 466, forward strand.
ATTGACTGTCGCAGTTGCTGCTACTCCGCCAAATGACACAGTTGAGCCCGAAGTGAAATTCGTGCCGGTAATTGTGACACTTGTTCCATGAATCCCGCTGGTCGGGCTCAGACTGGAAACCGTAGGCGGTTGTGGAGGCGCGCCTCCGCTTGCTTGGGCAAGAACTGAACTAGTGGAGATGAGGCTAGGGTCCGAATAGTTAAGGCCCAGTATCGGCACCGAAAAACCAACTCCTGCTCCGAGGGAGCCAGTCAGTGTCCACCAGGGATTGGCATTGACGTTAGCCGTGAGTCCCAATCCCGCTATCACGTCCAAGCTCGGACCGGCCACGTCGTAAATGAGAAAACTGAGCTGTGCCTCCAGCTGAACAGAGGCGTCAGCTCCGCCTGAGATTGTAAGGGATGGAGTGTAATTGTTTTGCAATGTTTGAACAGGAGTGAATCCGGTCGAAGAGTCGTATTGAATTCCGGCTGTGGCCAAAGCAGTTTGGGACACTGAAACCGAAATTGATCCAGAGGCATCTCCTGAGCCTGAAACATAGAATTGGACTGAAGGTGAAATGTCGACTGGGACCGGGCCAACGAAGAACACGATATCTGAGAATGTGGCATGCACCGAAAGTAGAGGTGTCGAGTTCAATAAACAACTTGCAGCCGCCTGCAGGTCGGCCTGGGCCGACACGCTATCAGCAATCGACATTGTGAAATCCGCATTGGAAACGTGAAGCCAACTCCAGTCAAGCGAGAACGAGGTTTTGAGGCTGAGAGCTATTGATGCATTTAGCGAAGCCAACGCTGAACTGCTGCAGTTGAAGTTACCTGTGAAGTTAGGGTCAATAGTGTTTGAAATTGCCGATCCAGATCCGCTTAAATTAGAAGAAGCGAAACTCCACAGGAATGGGCTGTTCGGGACTCCAACGCCTGCTGGCGCAACAGGTGTGATTGATGTAGGAATGACTTCGCCTTGAGGGAGTGCCTGGGTAATTTGGGTACTGGCGGTGGTGACAATCAGATCTGTCCCAACCGTTGATATAGCGGTGATCATGCGAAGTAATCCGTGGGGGAGCGGTACCGCAGATCCGGCTACTATGACGTCACCAGGTATCAGTGACAACAACTGCGAATCCGTTCCGGAAAACGTGAGGGTGCTCAGATCTGATGATACCGTGGACAAAAGCGACAGACTTTGAGTCGACAGCACTTGGGTGCTAGGTGGCACTACGTCACTTCCCGATTCGTATCCTGCCACGTCCACGACAACATCCGTTGAACCCTGGAAGTTATAGAAACTAACTTCACCTGATGCTCCCAGTGCCACCTCGACGAAGTTTGGTGTCGTCTGGCCAGGGACCCAGTTTAGATCGGAAGCTACCGGAGGAGACTCTCCTGAAGGATAAGCACTTAAATAACTGGCGGCTGTCGTATTAGTTGCAGTGACGTTAAGTACTACCGCAACGGGCGGAGTCGGAGAGTTTTCCGAAGGTATTCCTCCCACTCCTGCCACCTGAATTGTCAGACTTCCCCCAGCTGCAATAGTTAACCCATTGCATTGGGCCTGGGTTCCTGAAAGCCCCGAAGGGTTGCCCGTCCTGGTATCGCATATCCGTGTTGGGGAAAACCCTGAAAAGTATGATCCGGGAGTCGATCCCCCTGAGGAGAAATACCCGGCAACATCCACAACGACGTCTGAGGAACCGATCAAATTATACAGATTAATTCCACCGGATGTTCCGAGTGCCACAATCACCCGATTGGGAATTGTCTGACCCGGACTCCAATTTAAGTTCGATGCCGTCGGGCGCGTAAGGCCAGCCGGCCAAACTGTTAAAAAGCCAGATGTAGTGGTGTCAGTTACCGTGACGTTAAGCACCACGGCACTAATTCCAGTCGAGGGAACCCCGCCAGAAGAATACCCTGTCGGGTTTGTGCCTGAAACCTGGACCGCCAGTGTGCCCCCTTGAGATAATGTTTTGCCGAGGCACTGGGCATCAGAACCTGAAAGCTTAGAGGGATCAGACGCCCTGGTATCACAGATGCGATATGGAGATAAGGCATGATATAGCCCATAGGTGTTGGATGGATCAGTGGCAACATAGCCTTCGACGTCGATTACCACATCTGTCGTGCCGAGGAAGTTATATAAACTAACTTGTCCAGTGGAGCTAACTGCGACTTGGACCAAGTTTGCAACAGTATCTCCGACTTGCCAATTTAAGTTAGATGCTGTCGGGCGCGCCTGGTCGGAAGGCCAAACCGTTAAATAGCCTGCCGAGGTGGTGTTGGTAACCGTTACGTTAAGCACTACGGCACTAATTCCAGTCGAGGGAACCCCGCCGGAAGAATACCCAGTCGGGTTTGTGCCTGAAACCTGGACTGCTAGTATGCCCCCTTGAGACAAAGTTTTGCCAAGGCATTGGGCATCAGAACCTGAAAGGTTAGAGGGATCAGATGCTCTGGTATCACAGATGCGATACGGGGACAGAGCATGATATTGACCTCCGGGGTGTGAGGGCGTAATCGAATTTGACGAGGCCGTTGGTCCCGTCCCGGACCCGTTGACTGCAGCCACAGTAATGGTGTATGCCGTTCCATTAGCAAGTCCTCCGAGGGTGCCTGTTAATGAGGTGCCTGGCACAGTATTAGTGGCTCCGCCTGGAACTGCGGTAAGGATATAAGAGGTGATAGGGCCGGATCCGGCAGATGATGGAGCGGCCCATGTTACTGACGCAGAACCCTCCAGACCTGTGGCAACTACTGCAGTTGGAGCACCTGGCACTCCGGTTACGGCAAGTGCACGAATCGGGCTCACCTGTGCAGTGAAAATACTTGCGATGAATAAGAGTAAGGCGAATCTGCCGAAATGGGACCCTATGTGAGCCTTCTTGAACCACATCATAACTATCAGCTGCTCCTTTTTAGCTATTGGCGGTCCGCTAAAACAAAATAGAACCTAAGTAATTGCAACCGAACTTCTTAGACAATAAATCTCATTATTCTAAACCACCCTTTATCCCTGGTTTTGGGCTTGAGCAAATCCATTTCACGTTACTTTTTGAACTTTCAAAAATAGATTTTGAAACAATCTCTGCCTCTTGAATTTTATACCTCAGTCAAATTTGTTGTCAATTGGAACCAGTAAAAAACTAGATTTAAGGATTTTGCAGCGAAACAATTGTCTTAAAAATACCTTGTTAGGCTGCTAAATGTGAAAGTTGAAGCTTTAACCAGGTGTGAACAAAATGTAACCTGCAAATTCTACGAGGCAATCTGTATCACTTGTTTTTCGGGAAGCAAAATTTATTTACTAATCATATTTGTCAATGCCGTGCCATCATAATTGATCTCTTATATTTGGAGAATTAAAGATCGAGTGTGTGGTTCAATTGTAGGCGGCTTTACGATCGCACAAGGATATTTCAGATCTTTTCACGCCGTCGGGATGGCAAACATGGAATCCAAAAACAAGTTAAAAGTGTCTTAAAAGAATCTTCAAAAACAAAATTCCCGCCAAAGACTAACTAGCCATAGAGTCTAAAAACGATAAGATCCGAAACTGGTCGATGGCCGCGGAGCGAGCACCGACTGCGAAGTTCTCATCGCTTAGAGGGCAAAGAAGTGCGTACAAGTCGAGTGGTAGCTTCACTTCTTGACCGCCTCGCTGACGGGAAAGATTGGCCCTTCGTGAAAATATGAAACAAGCGTACTGTCGTCGCCGCCAATGTCGTCTGAAATCCAGATCTTTTCCTTTAGGCTCCCTACTTTTCTCGGTTCACCGGGTCCCTCAGGAGGAACGGTAGGGGCTGAGGGCTTGCCAATACTGTCGTTATCTCCTCGCCGTTCTCTGCCTACTCAATGAACTGATAAAGTTTGGTCTTCGCCTCATGCAAACCCACCATTTAAGAAATGAAGACAAGATAGCTTGGATGAGCAGACTTGGCTACATTTACTTCTAATTGATCCGCTTCGTTGCGCAGTATCAGATTTCCTTATTTTTCTGGGTGAATTCATCTCATACCTTGCAATATGTGGCTTATGTTTGACCTAAGTTTTACATCATTTGCGACCCGAAGAACTTTTGCGTTTAGGTGATGAAAACGATTAGGCTACTCCGAGTCTTCATCTCGACCCTATTTAGACTTGGAGGTGAAACATGGCTCTTCCGTTTTGAGAACCTTTGCAAGTTAGCAGCGGAGAAAGATCCCGGGTTCTCGCTAGATATTATTCTGGAGATGGTCTCCAGCTTCGATAGGTTCAGGCAACGAGAATTCGATATGGAAGATTCTGAATTTGATTCGCTTAGAAGGCATGTTGATGATTGGCGAAAATTGATATTGACCCTAATCTCGAAAAAAATAATATTATTTAGAGAACTACAAAGACTAAAGTCAACCAGCTCTCCCACGAATCAATTGAAGTTCCTTATCCTTTGAGTCAAAGTGCCACCTGATACAAAAAATGGCCCCAAAAGAAGTTATCCGGAATACAAACGAGTGGAGGTGAGCGGACTCGAACCGCCGACTTCCACGTTGCGAACGTGGCGCTCTACCAGCTGAGCTACACCCCCGGAAAAAAATCCCGGCATTTAATGATTCTAGGTTAATCTACGACCGTCAAGGTCTGGATATGCTCAGTTAGCTTTGCTTCTTCCAACTACCACTACGGATGGCGTAATTGGCCTGGTTGGAGCCGCAGGGGTTTGCAGGAAAGTAAGTTTCCGCTTTTTCTCAAGGTCTAGTGCCGTGACATACCTTAAGGTTGCAACATAGGCAAAGACCAAAAGGGCAGAGAGAACCGTAACTACCCATAAGAGTTCCAGGGATGGGATCAAACCAAGCAATCCGGTCAGTACACATGTAAAGGCCAAAATGAGAAGAACAAATCTGCGTCTTTGAAGAGTAAGTAAATGGCTCTCGCTAACTTGCGTAGATGGTACAGGTCTTTTTGGCGCATAGGAATCACCGGACAAAAGATCATTCGGCGCGCCCTGATATTTCCCGGTGAAGTTCACATGAGAAGTATCTGCTCCAATTACTGCATTCCTGGACATAGTTCTAACCCTAACAGAACTCCGAGTTCCGTACTTAGAACGATCAAGACCATTTAATGAGCGGTGAAAATGTCCAATGGATCCACCTGATCTGCGATCTAATTCTTCCTTGATGAAACGGAGAGCGGTTGGTCCAAAAACTAGTACCCATGCGATTACCAGTAGACCAATTACTGTCATAAGTGCAGTCAAACTCCTTGCCAACCTTTCTTGGAGAACTTAGTCAAGCAATACCCCCTAAGTGGTGGATACCTATTCATCAGGTGTTTTTTACTCTCTGATCCCGAATATTGCTCTGACTCTAGCTGCATATTTTAAAAACCTTTGAAAACCATTCCGTTGAAGGTTTCAACCTAATTTCTAACACGTATATTATCCCAATAAAAACGGCGTGCAAAAACCCAGGTAAGCCGTTATCTCGACTCGGGAGGCCTTCGCCAAACACCTGAACGCCCGCCCATCTTCTCCCAAAGTGCCACATCTGAAATCGTCATAGACCTATCAGCAGATTTACACATATCGTAAATTGTCAGACAGGCAACCGAAACCGCTGTCAAAGCTTCCATTTCCACTCCTGTGCGGTCTACAGTCTCTACGCTGGCTTCTACTTCGACATAATCATCTCCAAGCGTGAAATTAATTGAAACTGCTCCGACCAGCAACGGATGACACAATGGAATTAAATCTGCGCAGCGCTTGGCTGCTTGAATCGCGGCAATCCTGGCTGCGGCTAAGACGTCACCTTTTGCTACCGCATTGCTTGCAACCATTGCGGTTGTTTCGGGAAGCATCTTGACTTTTCCTCTGGCAAGTGCCCGCCTGTGGGTAGGATCTTTAGGTGTAACGTCGACCATCTGAGCCCGACCAAGAGGGTCAATATGAGATAAAATGTGGTCTGACATACCTAATATTCTAGTTTAATTAGCACTTCCTTAAAATATTGTGAATTTGGTGTCATATGTTGAGGCTAAATCTTGGTCATTTTTTTTGAAAAGACGTGCCTGCTGCCCTAAAAGCTCCCGATTGGTAACACTTTGACCTCGCATCCCACATCTATCCCAAATCCATTTGGAATAAGTGCAAGTCCGGACGCTTTGGACATCCCGCTTAGCTGATGCGACTGCTGTTTGTTGAGACGGAATGCTTCTAAACGCCCGTCGTCCCCGAATTTGAGCTGAACGCGGTCAAATTGGATCCGTCCATCTGAATCCGGCTTTCTTATGAAATCCTCGCCGGCGACAGCATTAACAAATTCAGGAGGTTCTTGTCCGCAAATCTTGGCCAATAATGGAGCTACCAAGAGTTCAAATCCAACCAATGCCGAAACCGGGTTTCCGGCAAGTCCAAATACGACAGTATCTTTTATTCTGGCACAGACAAATGGTTTGCCTGGCCGCATGGCGATTCGCATCACGTGGCAGACGCCGTCATACTTTTTGGCCAGTTCATCAATAACGTCTTTCACATGATCGTGGTCGCCGACACTCACGCCACCTGTCAATAAAAGTACATCATGATTGTCAAGATTTGATTCGATCGCGTTCTTTATTACATCGGCAGAGTCAATTGTTCCGTCAAGTACTTTCGGGTCGCAATTTGCAAGTAATAAGCGCGCAAAAAGAGCGGGCTTGTTTGAATCATAGATTTTTCCTCGCCCAGGTTGGATAGGATCATTCGCCTCGATGTCCTTATTTGTTGTTTGCAATTCCGACCCCGTCGAGATAATCCCAACCGAAGGTTTCTTGAATACCATAATGTGAGAAATTCCAAATGAGGCTACCAGTCCTATATGACTTGGTGACAAGCATTCTCTATTTTGTACTATGGTCTCACCCATTTTGATATCCGATCCAATCTCGCGAACAAATTGGCCTGCATTGACTTTTTGAGCAAATGATATAAAGGTCATGCCATCAACTTTTATTTCCTCGACAGCTTCTTGATTAATTACTGCATCAACATCAGATGGGATCATTGCGCCTGTAAAGATGCGGGCCGCTCCTTTCGGAGGGACCACTAAATTTTCCACCGAGTCACCTGCGGCAATATGAGCGACTACTTCCAATTTACAAGAAAGTGTAGAAGTGTCAGATGAGTGAATGGCGTAACCATCCATCGAGGAATTGCGAAAACTTGGCAGATCAAAAGTCGCCTCTATCTCCTCACAGCTTATTCTTCCGGCAGCCTGATAAATATCAACTTTTTCACAATGTAGCTCTCTCGCCAGTAATAGAACAGATTCGCGAGCTTTTTCAAAAGGGATTAATGTTTCGCTAGTGTCGGACATGCATTAATTCCGCCATAAGTTTCACAGGCAATTCTTAATCACTAGATTAAGCCTCTTTTTTTGGCCAAATCGGTCAAAACTTTTGCAAACTGTGTCCCAATGTCGGCACTGTCAAGGGCTATTTCAAGAGTTGCCCTAAGGTAGTCAAGCTTATTCCCGATATCGTACCGCCCATTTGTGAAGCAATATCCGTAAACCGGTTCCACATCTAACATCTTCGATATCCCGTCGGTTAACTGTAGCTCGCCTCCTTTTCCGGGAGCAACATCCTTTAGGGCTTCATAAATCGTGGGAGTAAAGACGTATCTTCCCATGACAGCGAAATTAGAGGGCGCTTCATCAACAGAAGGCTTTTCCACAATAGAGGTAATTTTCACCAGCTCGGAAAAATCGCACCTTGAAATTGCCACCGATCCATAAAGAGAGATCTCTTCGGGCAACACTTCTTTAAGCGCGATTACAGAAAATCCAGTCTCCCTATGTTTTGCGAGCATGCTGCGCAACACCCCTACGTCGGGATCCATTAAATCATCGGCAAGTAAAACGGCAAAGCTATCGTCGCCAGTGTGGTCCTTTGCCACAGATACTGCATCGCCAAGTCCCTTTGGCGAACCTTGTCTCAAATAGTGAAGGTTTGCCATTTCCGCAATTTTTTGCACCTTAATGAGTTCGTCTTGCCTTCCCTTGATTTCCAAATAGTGTTCCAGCTCGAATGAACGATCAAAATGGTCCTCGATGGATCTTTTTCCTCGACCGGTAATTACTAAAATATCTCTAAGGCCTGCGTCTACGGATTCTTCAACGACATATTGAATTGCCGGCTTATCAACTACCGGAAGCATCTCTTTAGGCTGGGCCTTAGTTGCAGGCAAAAACCGTGTGCCCAACCCGGCTGCGGGGATGACGGCCTTTGTAATTTGAGGGATTTGTTTCATGTATTCGGAAAATTTTCTCTTTTATGGTTAAATTGCTCGATTTGGATAATTCACATCCATACTGAGCCTTTGTCAAAATTGTAGCGCTAGCACTCTACTCCCTAGAGTGCTTATAATACTTATAAGAAGTTAGAATAACTTTCTAAGTTAATGTCTCACAGAGATTTTAGAAACTTTAGCTTGGCTTGACGAAGCCATAGAAACTGAGTTCTTTTATTTCTTGGGCCAGTGATTTCTTTTGTGGAGGAGACTTTAATTATGCCCACATACGAATACATATGCAAGACCTGCGGGGCCAAAAGTGACATAGTTCAGGCATTTAGTGATGATCCCATCGAAGTTTGTCCTGCATGCGGGGCAAAATCTCTGAAAAAAGTATTCGGCTCGGTCGGAATTGTTTTCAAGGGAAGCGGCTTTTATAAAACCGATTCGCGATCGACGACCACGGCATCCACTACTCCTTCTCCAAGCGAGCCAAGGAGTGACTCCTCTGAAAAAGAAACTAAGCCCAAAGACGCGCCTGCGAAAGATTCTGCCGCTGCCCCGGGTAGTGAAAAGTCATCAAATACTACGAAATCTCAGACTGACTCTACTCCGAGCGTCCCTGCGGCCACTGCGAGTTAGCTCGGCGGCATCAAAAGGTTTAAAAAAATAAAAAAAGTGGTTTAAGCCTGGACAAACATCCACTGATGGTGCTACCCTATTTATCCGACCTTATATATCAAATTGCTAGGTAACCGTTAAGTCGGTCACTTTTGGTGATTGATTATTTGGGAGGAGCCCTTGCGGAGAGCTTCGTTTTGGGTAACAATAGATATTAAGTAATTGGAACTACTAACGGACCGTGAAATGACTTCTACTCTAACTAATTTGACTTGGAGAAATAAAGCTGCTTGTCGGGGTCTTGACCCTGACGTCTTTTACCCTGACCCTGAGGACGACGCACTTGCCCTTGAGGCCAAAGGTGTATGTGAGATTTGCCCGGTGAGGCAAGCTTGCCTTGAGTACGCGCTCTCACACAGGGAAAAAGAAGGTGTCTGGGGTGGGGCAACTGAGCGCGAGAGGCGCAGGATTCTCAGGCAACGACGCAAGTCGGCCTAAATTGCGTTTTCAATAAGTCGTGAACTTTGAACTCTCTGAGGAATTAAGCACACTTCAATCGACTGTGCGCAAAATTGCAGCGGAAAAAGTACTTCCACGCGCCCGTGAGATAGACAGGACCGGGAAATATCCCCAAGACCTATTTGAAGTATTCAGAGACGCTGGACTGTTAGGACTTTGTATTCCTGAGGAGTTCGGTGGTTCAGGAGCCGGGATACTGGGATTAACTATTGCTATCGAAGAGGTGGCAAAGTACTCCAATACTGCTGCTTTAATGTTGCTGTTAACTCGTCTTCCAACAGGTCCTGTCATGATAGCGGGGTCAAGAGAGCAAAAGGAGAAGTATCTCCCAGGAATTGCAAATGGCACCAAAAGGGCGGCGTTCGGCCTGAGTGAGCCTCAGGCAGGCAGTGACGTAATGGGAATGAGGACCAAGGCGATTCCAGATCCTGAAAACGAAGGCGGCTGGATTTTAAGTGGCACCAAGTGCTGGATGTCCGGAGTTGCTCAGGCAGATTGGTATACGGTATTTGCCAAAACCAGTGAGGTGACTTCGAGATCCCATGACTCAGTAACTGCGTTCATCGTGGAAAGAAACTCCGAAGGCCTGAAAGTCGGAAATCTCGACAAAAAAATGGGTGTCAGGGGAGTAGATACAGGGGAACTTCTACTCGATAATGTTCGTGTTCCAAGAGAAAACGTAATTGGTGAAGTCGGGGGGTTTAGATTAGCGATGTTGGGACTCAATTCCATGCGCCCCATAGTTGCTGCAAGGGGAATAGGGTTGGCTGAAGGCGCGCTGATGTATGCCACTAAATATGTAGAGGAGAGGCAGGCTTTTCAAAAGCCAATATCATCTCAACAGGGAATACAGTGGGAAATTGCGAAACTAGCAGTTGAGGTTGAAGCTGCACGTTTGTTGACTTATCGATCGGCATGGCTTGCAGATCAAGGAAAGTTCACGAAAGAGTGGGTGCCTTTTCTATCTGCAGCAAAATATTATGCGACCGAACTTGCCGTAAAGGCCTCGTCGGTAGCCTTACAGTTACTTGGGGCTGCAGGATATATGGAAGATCATCTAACTGAGCTTTACTATCGTGACGCCAAGCAACTAACTATTGTGGAAGGCACTTCGCAGATACAACTTGGTTTGATCGCAAGAGGAGTGCTCGACAGAGATCTTTGGTGGGACTAAGAAGTTGAGCAGTTGGCCGGAGATTTTTTCTACGCTAATTAAGCGCGAGGATCTTGCGCGGAGTCAGGCAAATTGGGCCATGAACGAGATACTATCCGGCCAAGCCACACCTGCCCAGGTTGGAGGCTTTCTGATTGGTTTGAAGTCAAAAGGTGAGACTGTAGAAGAATTAATGGGACTTGTAACTTCCATGGTTTCAAATGGGGAAGTCTGTGAAGTGGAAAATCCTGAAAATCTGGTCGATACATGTGGCACAGGCGGGGATAGGTCAGGCACCTTTAACATCTCTACTTGTGCTGCCTTGGTGATTTCCGGAGCCGGAGTAAAAGTTGCCAAGCACGGGAATCGGGCCGCCACTTCAAAATCAGGTTCTGCCGATGTATTAGAGGAGTTAGGAGTAGCGATCAATTTGAGCGCCAAAGGGGTCGCGCACTGCATCAACACGGTTGGTTTTGGTTTCTTTTTGGCTCAACGTTACCATTCGGCAATGCGTCACGCATCTCCAATCCGATCAGAGTTGGGAGTCCCAACAGCATTTAATTTGCTGGGGCCCCTTTCAAATCCCGCCAAGGCCGGGAGACAACTTATCGGAGTAGCCGACAGAACCGTCGCGGAAAAAATGCGGGAAGTGTTGGCTCAAAAAGGAACCAAGCATGCCTTTATCGTCCACAGCGATGAAGGATTGGATGAAATTTCGACTGTCAGCTCTACTTGGGTTCTTGAGATAAAACGGGATGAATCAGGAAAAATATCAAAAAGTTCATTTGAAATTAATCCAAGTAATTACGGCTTTAAATTGGCTGAACCAGCCGACTTGAAAGGCGGCGATCCGAAGGAAAATGCCGAAATAATAAGAGGCATATTGGGCGGAGATTTGGGTCCCAAGCGAGACGTGGTTCTGCTCAATGCCGGAGCTGCTTTGGTGGTAGCTGATATGGCAAAAGATATCAAGGAAGGAATTGAGACGGCCAAAAGCTCCATTGATTCTGGTCAGGCGGCAAAAACCCTGGAAAACTTGGTAAAAGAATCCAACTGGGCCCAACAGCTTTAGGATACAGAAATTGATGCAAATTTGTCGAAAGTATAAATTTCGCCTAATGTTGGGCAAAGCAAGCTAAAAGAGAGTACTATCTCACTGGCGTTATTATGCGTTCATGAGTCGGACAACTAGGGGACGAGGAGTCACTTTATGGCCCGGTACAAGGTAGAAATATCAGGACAGACAGCAATACCTGAGCAGCCGTTTTTTCCGCTGCGTGGTGAAAGGAGAGTAGCAGTAGTGCTCGCGCTCGTACTTATTGTCGGTGCGGCACTTTACTTCACGCCCAGATTGGCAGCTCAAGCTCCAACTTTTCTTCCAAGTGGTCAAGAAGTTAATACTGTTAATCCGACTGCCAATTTGGTATTTAGGTCCGGGCAAACCAGGAGTGGTATCGAGTGTGGACCCGGAGTCAGGCAGGTTTCATGGTCCAAGTACGCTCCTTGGTGCGAGCCTACTTACACCGGAAACAATGGTGGAGCCACATCTAATGGGGTGACTGCCACAACAATTACAATCACATATAGAGAAGCAGCAACTGCGGACCTTTCTTTGGCTTATTCTCTTATACCACCTTCAATTATTGGAACCAATCAAGAAGCAATTGATACTCTTCAAGCCTACATAAACGTTTTTAATAAAAATTATGAACTGTACGGCAGAAAAGTGGTGCTTGTCCCTTATCAAGGAACAAGTGACTTCATCAAGGAGGATTTGGGTGAAGGTTTCCAGCAATCCAAAGCCGATGCCCTTAATGTTTCAAGTACAATTCATGCCTTTGCCGACGTCTCATTGATTGACTCGACTTCTGTTTATGGAGGATACTTGGCTGCCCAGCACGTGGTCTCCTTTGACATGGGATTTGAGCCCAACAGTTTTTATACTCAGAATTACCCCTACATTTACACCCCGTACCCGTCCTGCGATACAACTGCTGAGGGCGACTCCGCCGTGATCGGCAAAGCAATTGCCAACTTGCCAGCAATCTATGCGGGAGATCCAGCAATGCAGCATGAGTCAGGGAAGATTGGTATTGTTTACCCAGCGGGTAGTTCTACTGAAGAGTGCGCTCAAAACATGCAGAATATTCTTAAAACAAAGTATGGGGTGACTCCGGCGCTAGTTAAGTCTTTTACATTAGATTTCTCAATAATTGGTCAAGAAACATCATCTTTGGTCGCCCAGATGCAACAGAGTGGAGTAACGACAGTTGTCTGTGCGGCCTGTGACCCGGTATCTCCAAAGTTAATTTTGGCAGCTTGCGCTCAAAATCATTACTTCCCGTCGTTTTTTGCAGAAGCAGTTGGTGCTGACACAGGAGGCGTTGATGCATTTGGCCGAGGAATGAACCAACAAGAGATGGACCACACTATTTTGATTGGCCGCCAGGCTGAGCCAAAAGCAGACACCGAAGCGTGGCAGGTGTTGCAAAAAGGCATTACTCCCGCTACTCAAGTTGAACCTCTCTATAGCTTGGTGTACGCTCCGCTGGTGATGCTCTTCGGCGCCCTTCAGGCAGCGGGACCTGATTTGAACCCAGAGACTTTTGCAGAGGGCATGGCAAACCTTCCTCCAAGCGAGCCGGGCGGAGAATTTGGATTGTTTAAATATGGCCCGGGAGTGTTTTCGCCGGCTTCTACGTTCCAGATTGATTACTGGTCACCAAATACAGTTAGCCAGAATGACGGTCAAATGGGTGCATTTGTTGCCTGCAACAACGCTCAAGAGTACTCCTACGATGGGGCACCTACGCTTCCAAAGGGCCAACAGCTGCACTGCTTTGGAAAATAGGTAGCTCAAGGCGCCGCCTTTTGGATTGCTAAATTGCGTCTTCGGTGATTGCATATGCCAATTAGCTGCGAAATTTGAAGCAGATCGGCCTGCAATCCCAAGAATATTAAGGACTTGGCAGTTAAATTTAAGACTCCAGCCCGAGGCATGCTTCTCGGGACATCAGATATCCCATCGGTAAAGTCAAACCTTATTATCCGTTGTATTCGCTTTTTTAAACGAAGCTACTTTTTGAACCTTGTGATTGAATAGCATTCGAAAGGCGACATCAATCTCGCCGCCAAATTGAGTTTTCTAGTACTTTTATTATTTCCCTGATATCGGAAAAAATATGCAGAAAGTCGGATTAGGGCGCAAAACCGGAAGTGGCTTTAGGTGGATTTCGATTCGAAGTGACCCGGAATCTTAGCCAATATGGTTATCCCAATGACAATAACTCCAATCGATATTGCCTGAATGGCAAGTCCGATTGGTGATGTATTCAAATTTTCGTGGAAAAGGTAGGCCCCGATAAACAAAGAAGCGGCAGGATTAGCAACAGTAAGGGCAGGCAGAGACCAGCCAATCTGTTCACCCTGGAAAGCACTTTGCACCAAAAGCAAGACTATGCAGTAGTCAACTACAACTGCTGGTATCTGCCAAGACCAAACTGCGTGAGAAAGTGAGCTAAAAATACCCGAATGTAGAGCATTTAGTTGGGAAAAGTGATGAGCTGCACTTTTGGTGAAAGCAGCCGCCAGGGAATTTACCAGTCCGGCAGCAGTGGCCT
>JAJYDO010000076.1 GCA_021777355.1 Actinomycetes bacterium
TTAGTGCTAATAAAACAAGATTAGTTATGTAAATAGCGTGCGTTTACTAAAACTAGAAACTATGAATTCTTACCCCCGAAAGCGTCACAAGTCCCAATTAAAGGCCATCTTGATATCCAGTAAGTTGAATGGAATGTAGCATCAGTTTTGAAGTAGTCCCATTCAGATGAGATTTTCATGGGCCATGGCAAGGCCTCGCTTAGCTCCCAACCCTTGCCGCCATTGGGACTTTGTGCATACGATCTAGCCAGGAGATTGGATAATGCGCGGATATTTAAAATCCCATCCGTTTGAAAACCTTGTCTTTCTATGGCTTTTACTACCAAGGCGGCCTCATCGAGAAGCAGTGAAAGGCACATCTCTTGCCTGCTTTTGGGTGATTTCGCACTTTTGATAGGCCGGCCTTCCTTTACCGAGAGTGCGAGAACGGTTTCATGAGAAGTGATTTTCTGCGGTATTTGTTTGAGTAATTCGGTATAGGATTTTTCTGCCTGACTATGATCAATCGAGTCATTAACCGGAATACATTCCAATTCTTGACCGTCTTCGGGATAGCTCCGATCGATCCACTGGATTCGACAAAGGTTAGAAGAACTCCTCGCAATTGAAGACAATAGCGTTGCGTAACTTTGTATTTTTAGGTCTCTCTCATTTGGCGAGAGTAGAGCGAAGCTCTTTCCGCTTAATCGAATGACACAGACATAGGTGCCGCTTTTTTGCTGGTAAAGTACTCCCGCGCCAAAAGGTCCGCTGATTAGCTTGCATCCAAAATGAACTTTTTTTCCAGATGTAAATATCGGCTCGCCGTTAGGAAAGTTTCCTTCTTGAAAGTTTGCTGCCGGAAAGTATTTGCTTTTAAGATGTGACTTCAAAAATGAAGGAACCGGAAGTTTTTCAAATAAGTGCTTTGCTTCTTCCGTGCCCATGTACTTTGTGAAGAACCATTTTGAAACCACGGGAACCCATTCAATTGGCTTTTTTGAGTTAATGGTCACCGAAGCTGAGAGGATGCCAGAACCAAGTACAACTAAGCAAGCGAAAAAATTAGAGGGAGGTGCAAAATTGTTAAGTAGGACAAGTGCCAATAGTGCCGAACCAAAAACCACCAGCAGCTGAGTTAATTTCCAGCCAGCCATGATTCCCCGCGCTTGAGTTGGTCCGAACATAAAGCGTTGCGAAGGCTCACCCATTGTCGTCATTCCCTTCATTATCAAGCGCTAAAGATCCACTTGGAGGCCTGTTGCTAAAGGAAAAATGTGCAATTTGTTCCTGAGGGGGAAAAGCACTTGGTCCTGAGTCATCCGGTGCAAGATTTGAAACTGCAGAAGGCATTTGGGAAAGAAAAGTTGAGGCAGCATCTCCAAGAGGTTGATTGTCGACAAGTCCACTACTGCTTGAATTTGCTGTAGCTAAGTAAGAATCGATGCCTGCTCCAACGGCGATCTTTGCAATTTCTTTTCCTCGCGAGTGCACTCGTTGGCCAACTTCGGTTATCCCAGACAGCACTGATGCGTCAACAAGAGGGACAATTTTGAATAGCATAAAGGGCGAGAAGGCCGCTAACCATATACTTGCAAGTCCGACAGTTATTGTTGAGAATGAACTCGAATTCGGGTTAGACGCAATTTCACTTGAGGCCATAGCCAGGACTCCGGCAACAACAAATTTTGACAGAACTAGTGATGCAATTGTCTCAATTAGCCTTCTGAGAATGTGTGAGCTATAAGGGAATACTATTGCAGCAAAAGAGATTGGCAGAAATAGGACTGCTATATCAATTGCACTTGATCGCATTATCATTTCAATAAAGAGAACTAATGCTCCGCTTAGTATTCCCAAAGCAATAAAGGCAAGGGCTCCGGAGGCCATTGTGGGCATGGAATTAAGGGGCGAGATCAAAGAGTTGTAAATGCGAGAAATCATCTCGGGAAAATCGGATCCCGACTGGGCTAAAATTTGATTAGACAATGAATCAACAATTTCTAGAAACGTTTTCACTATCTGAATAGATCCGACTCCTGCAATAAATGCACCAGGTATCTGCACCATGACCATTTTCCCCAATCCACTGAAATCCTGCATGAAAATTGACCGAATAATGGAGAGAAAAATTAGCGGAACAATAATGAGTCCTGCGATCATGGCCATGTTTTGGTAATTAATTGAAAACCAGCTGCTTCCAATTCCAGGTTGGCTTGAATTTTCCATTAATTGGCCGAGTTTCTCAATAAGAAAAGCCGCAGCATTGCCAATCCAAGTAGAAATCGCTCCCAAAAGTGCACCTGCACCCATATTGGTTAGGCCGCTTATAATTGGGATGCCTTCGATCAGGCCAAGGGTGTGATCTCCAAAAGGCATCAGACTTGCATCCCAGTTGAATAGAAAAAGTCGACAATATGTGGAGCGGCCCCAATCAAGAGAGCCGCACCTGCCGAGACCAAAACAGTTCTTCTTCCGACCATCGTATGCTGGTAATTCTGAGAATGAGCACCCAGTGCCCACGCCGCAGCCCCCACGACTAAAGCAGCAAGCGAAAGAATAAGGGCCCAAGCACCAATTCCATTTGTCAGATTTTGCAATTGAGCACTTCCCGGCAGATAGGAGGGACTCGGATTAAAAGAATCCCAGTACTTTCCAAGTAATCCCGCATGCACATGAGGGAGAAGTCGAGTTTGAAGAAGCTCTCCGGAGGCCCTGAAGTGGGATTTGGAGCCTATCCATCTAAATAGCGATGGGTGGAGATAGTTCATAACAATCATTGATCGTTCCTTTCATAATTAATTGCCGAAAGCCGCACCTTCTAAAGGGCAGCCAGAAGAGCATATGACAATTTTAACTATATTTCAATATATTTCATGTTTTTTCAATTAATTTTATTCGGGAATATGCGCCAAAGGTGTCGCTCCGCCTGTCATGCTGGAATAATGCACCTTTCTCTTGATGCAACCGAGATACTCATTGGCGGCTTGTCAGTACTGATAGTGGTATTTCTAAGCAGTTTTATATCTTCGAGGGTGGGAAGAAGAGAACTTAGGGCAAGACTGGGGGCACTTGCCTCGCGCTTGGGAGAGGACCCTTCCTCAACGGAGAAGGGCTCAATCGACCATGTGCTCTCGCGTTTAGAAGTTGCAACCGACGCTGCAGCAGCCGCGGTGGGCGAATCAAGCGCAGATGCTATTAGATTGAGGCGGACTCTAGACAGGCTCCCACAGGGAGTTTTGATCTGCGACGAGTTGGGCGGAGTGGTTTTTAGAAATGTAGCTGCCGTGGAACTCGTTGGAGGCAATCATTTTGACGCTATTGCATCGCAAGCCGTCGAGGATCTTCTTGCAGCAAATGTTGAAGACCGGGCTCAGAGCGAGAGAGTCTTAGAACTTTACGGTCCGCCTAGGAGGACATTGTCGTTAAGGTGTGTTTCCGTCGATGACGGGCAGAGATCTTTGGGAATCGTAGTTGTAATTGACGACATTACAAAAAATAGAAGATTGGAAGAGGTCAGGAGAGATTTTGTAGCAAATGTCAGCCACGAGTTAAAGACCCCAATGGGCGCTTTAGGACTTTTGGCTGAAACTCTTGCCGTTGAACCTGATCCAGATGTTGCTCAAAGACTCGCTGGGAGAATACAGTCCGAGGCTTTTAGAGCGAGTCGAATTATTGATGATCTTCTGGACCTCTCGAGAATTGAGGCCGAAGAATCTCCGTTCAGGGAAGCAATTAATGTTTCACTTATAATGGCAGAGTCCTTAGAAAGGGTAAAAAGCCTGGCTGAGCAGAACACAATTACTCTTGAAATATCAGAACCCATTGAGCCCATTACCGTGCTTGGCGATAGAAGGCAATTAGTTAGCGCCTTTCACAATCTTTTAGAAAATGCTGTGAAGTATTCAGACTCAGGAGGAACTGTGCGCTTCGGCGCAACTTTAAATGATGACGAGGTAGCAATATCGGTTTCCGACGACGGGGTAGGAATTCCATCAAAGGAGTTGGACCGAATTTTCGAGCGCTTTTACCGGGTTGATCACGGGAGGTCGCGTGCCACTGGAGGGACCGGGCTTGGATTGTCGATTGTCAGGCATGTGGCTTCCAATCATTCAGGAGCTATTGAAGTTGTTAGCGAGGAAGGTGTTGGGTCGACATTCACTTTTAGAATTCCAATAGCACCTGACACACCGGTTGGCCTATCGTGACGGTTGCCGAGCGTCCGATAAGAGTACTGGTAGCAGAAGATGAAGAGTCTTTTGTGGATGCATTGGCTATCGGGCTGAGGCGAGAAGGATTTATCGTGGACATTGCAATGGATGGACCTTCTGCACTCGCGGCATTCGAAGATATAGAGCCTGACTTGATATTGCTAGATATCATGCTCCCACGTATGAGCGGGCTCGATGTGTGCCGATCAATCAGATTAAAATCAAATGTGCCAATAATTATGGTTACTGCAAAGTCGACCGAAATTGATACAGTTGTCGGACTTGAGGTTGGAGCAGATGACTACGTGTCAAAACCCTACCGTCTTAGAGAACTGGTTGCGAGAATGCGAGCTGTACTTAGAAGAAGAGCAATTGATGCTCCGGCGAATCAAATCGATGACAAAGTGCTTAAAGTGGACGGGGTAGTTTTAGATGATGCCAGACACAATGTCACAGTTGACGGTGCGAGTATCCAACTGCCGCTAAAGGAGTTTGAACTTTTGGCTGTGCTGTTGTCTTCAGCCGGTCGCGTTGTCACCAGGGAGACTTTAATCGATAGGGTTTGGGGGAGCGATTATGTCGGTGATACCAAAACCCTTGATGTACATATAAAAAGGCTGCGCAAGAGGATTGATGCCGATCCTTTGGCACCAAGCAAGATTACAACTATAAGAGGGGTTGGATACAGATTTGAGACGAACGGTTAACTAGTGCGTTGCTGAAATACAGCGTTGGAGAGATTTTCGAAAAGATGAAGGAGAATGGCGGCAGGATGACACCTGCTCGCCAAGCTCTTGTTCGTTCACTTGTGGCTTCACGAGGACATGTCACTGCTGATGAATTAGCTCATGAAGTTGCCAAAGACTTCCCGGAAGTCCATTTATCAACTATCTATCGCACCTTGGATTTGCTGGAAGAAGTTGGCGTCATAGACCATGTTCATTTAGGTCATGGCCGTGCCGTCTACCATCTGGTTGGAGATACTCACCGCCACTTGGTTTGTGAAATTTGCGGGACGGTAATCGAAGTTCCAGAAGACACGCTAGATAGCTTTGCCGGCGAACTCCAATCCAAATGGGGATTTACTTTGAAGGGAAATCACTTTGCTTTAATTGGAATGTGTGCGAAGTGTTCTGAAAACCAGGAAAACTCACAGAATTGAGAGTTTAATTAACCCCGTTTCTATTAAGAGATGTAGGGTCCACTCCAATTAGTGCCGCAAGGGGATCAAATTGAGAGCCGAACAAACCCGGCCCATTGTATACATTTTTTCCAAATTCCATACTGATCGAGGAACAACCGTCAGTATTGATCAGGAAAGTCACCGATGTAAGCGAGTTAAATTTAAAAACCAATTTAAATCCGTCTCCTATGGACATAGGACATGAATATGCGCTTGGATAATAGGTATATACGATTGGCGTAGCCTGGCACAAGGTCTCAAGCTCGCTTTGAATCTGGACTAAATTAGTGGACTCCAGTGGCAACTTTGCCAACGTAGCCAGATATGCCGGACTTAGAAGCGATCGATCAGTTCGCTGGACATATGAAGATAAAAGGCTTGAAATTTCTACGTTGTTAGGAACTATCAACCCTTTGCAAATTCCTGGATATGAACCTGCAACAGTCTGTTTGGTGCATGTTTGAGAAACGCAGGCAATTTGGACTTGAGGAGGGGCGAGTTGATTCGTTCCTCCTATGTAAGTTGCCCCTTTTACTGTAGGCGAATACTCTCGAATGGGCTTCAAGGTAGTAGGAATGCTTGAAGCTGAATTAATAGCGCATGCTGAAGTAGTAGCAAATACTATAAGGACAATTAAAAGCCTGGGACTCTTAAAGCGCGTTGCATTTCCCGGAAAAAGGCGCCTCCAAAAAATGTCAGTCACAAACTTTCCCAAGGGGGTCAAGACAGGCCTTCTGAAGTAATTTTCAACTTGCCACCCAAATAGGGCGAAAGGCACTTTGGGAGGAGAACCGATCCATCTTTTTGGCGGCCCGATTCGACGATGGCAGCCCAAATCCTGGGCCAGGCCAGTGCTGATCCGTTTAACGTATTTACGAATTCGATTGAACCGTCGCTTGCCTTTCTGTATCGAATATTTGCTCGTCTAGCCTGGTAGTCACCGAACCAAGATACAGATGAAACCTCAAGCCACTGATCACATCCCGGTGAGTAAACCTCTATATCAAAGGTTCTCCGAGACGACGCTCCAAGATCGCCGGTACATAAATCCAAAATTCTATATGTCAGACCCAGTGCCTGGACAAGTCTTTCAGCCCTGTCGAGTAGTTCCATATGAATAGAACTTGCCTGATCCAATGTGGCATATGAAAGAATTTCAACCTTGTCGAACTCGTGGACCCTTAAAAGCCCCCTAGTATCGCGCCCGGCCGCTCCCGCTTCTCTTCTGAAACATGCAGTAACAGCGGTCATTCGGATGGGAAGCTCAGACTCTTTTAATATTTGGTCTCTGGCAATTGAAGTTAGCGGGACTTCTGCGGTCGGGATAGCCCAAAGATCATCGCGTTCCATATGATATGCCTCGTCTGAGAACTTTGGCAGGTGGCCTGTAGAGCGCATTGTCTCACTTCGCACAAATGTTGGGGGACGAATCTCTTCAAATGCGTCCGAATGAGCTTCAAGGGCAAAGCTAGTGAGTGCACGGATAAGTTTTGCACCCGCTCCTCTGAAAAGCGGAAACATTGAACCCGAGAGTTTTGCCCCGCTTTCAAGATCCAAAATATTTAGCTCCGAACCAATCTGCCAGTGCGGAACTCTTTGAAAATCCTGCCAGGCATTAAAATCATCTGGCGCCCAAGATCTAACCAAAACATTATCTTTTTCATCTTTTCCCACAGGGCAGTCAGGGGCCGGAATATTTGGCGTTACCAATAAAGCTTCTTTGGCGGCAGAAGCTGCTCTTTCTGCCTGGACAATGATTGCAGATGCCGCTTCACCTAATTCACGGCTTTGGCTTTGAAGCACTTGGGCCTCGTCGTCACGGCCTTCTCTTTTTAACTTCGCAACCTCGCCCGATAACTGCTTGATCTTGGCTCGAGCTTGATCTGCCTGCATATTTAGCTCTTTTTGCTTGTTGTCGAGTTCAATTATTGATTCTATTTCTGCTTTGTCAATCCCTCTTTTTGAAAGGGCGGCAATTACAGATTCAGGATCTGCGCGTAAGAGACGAATATCGATCATTATTGTTTAAAAGTAGCTCAACTTTGAGGCTTGAGTGGAACACCACCCATTTTGATAATTTCCATGGAAAGCTGGCTCAATGTTAATGCCCCCAGGTACTTTGCAGTTATCTCGCCACTTTTTGATATAAAGATGCTGTAGGGAAGGCCTCTTAGGTTATAAAGACTTCCCGAGACTTCTTGATTGGGGTCACTTCCGACTAAGAAATTAGCACGGTCTTGATTCAAAAGAGATATAGCCGAATTTAAAGAGTCCCCGGAATCAATACCTATTATCGAAATTTTCCCCTCTTCTCTTTTGGCAGCATTTGCCAAAAGAGGCAATTCTGTCCGACACTCTGTGCACCATGAGGCAAAGAAATTAAGTATCACGGGTTCACCCTTAAGTGATTGAAGCGAAACTCTGCCATCTTTTTCCGGAGAGTTTTGATAGTCGACAATTGGAAGGTTAAAATTAGGCGCCAAAGATCCAATAGAGGGACCTTGACCGTTCCCAATTGAAAAAGAAGAGATATTTGTATTGTTTGAGTTAGCCGAGATGACAGCTATTAAGGCAATTAGTAAAAGTGCGACAGTTGAGACTATTAAAGCTAGCTTTTTAGGGTTCATTACTAAGGATGGTGAACCAAAATGTCAAGGGCAATTGCGCCAAATAAAACAGTCAAATAAGTAATTGAATACTTAAACAAGTTCATTGCAACTTTGGGAGTTGGCTTTTGCAGCAGTCTAATTGCGAGTAGCAAAAATCCAACTCCTAAAACTGAAGCTGAAATTCCATATATCCAACTCAGATGAGACCCGGGAATCAACAACACGCTTAATATAACTACCGCCACTGTATAGACAAGTATTTCGATTCCGGTTCTTCTAAGTGACTTTACGGAAGGGAGCATAGGTACTTTGGCAGCGGCATAGTCATCCTTGTATTTAACGGCCAGTGCCCAAAAATGCGGAGGAGTCCAAAGGAAAATGACCAGGGCGAGAAGAACGGGCGTAAGTTTAAGATTGTCATTGACTGCAGACCAACCAACCAGCACGGGGACGGCTCCTGCAGCTCCTCCTATTACTATGTTCTGAGTCGAGTGGCGCTTGAGCATAAGGGTATAGACAAAAACATAAAAAAGTGTGGCGCCGAGGGCCAAAAAAGCAGAAAGCAAATTAACAGATAAAGCAAGCAGAGCAAATGCAGCGATTTCTAAAGCAACTGAAAACACCAATGCGCCCACAACAGAAACTACGCCCGTTACAAGCGGCCTGCCCTTAGTGCGCTTCATAATGGCATCAATATCACGGTCAGCTACCATATTGGCGGCATTAGCTCCCCCCGCGGCAAGGGTTCCTCCCACTACGGTCAAAATTATAAGCCCTACCGAGGGCATTCCATTCTTGGCGAGTATCATTGTTGGGACTGTGGTCACGAGAAGCAATTCAATGATTCTTGGCTTTGTAAGGGCAATGTAACCGCCCACCTTAGCTGGAATTTTGATTTTCTCGGATTCAGACACACGCTCAAAAGCGATCGAAGCCATTTGTCTATTCTAGGGCAATTTAGCTCTTGTTTGGCGCCGGAGGTTTTGGCACACCACTGTTCTGTCGTCTTCTACACTTGAAGTAGGTGATTACTAACCCAGACGATAAAAATGCCTTGAAAAAACTGCGATTGCTGGCGCTTTGGTCAACCAGATCGATAGTGCTCCTTGTGCTGACCGGAGGGGCTGTCAGGCTGACGGGTTCTGGACTTGGATGTTGGGATTGGCCGACCTGCTCGAAAAACTCCTTTACAGCGCCTATGCAGCTCCACCCGATGATCGAAGATTCCAACCGCTTTTTCTCCACGGCAGTTTCAATTTTGCTTTTTATTACGTTTCTTGCAGCTCTTCGGGTTGGGAAGAAGCGTAAAGATCTAGTTATTCTCGCCGGCGCCTTATTTGGCGGGATTATCGCGCAGGCCTTAATCGGAGGGCTAGTAGTTTTTTCACACCTTTATCCGCCTTTTGTCATGTTCCACTTTGTCTTGACACTTTTAATGCTGGCAAATGGAATTATTTTGCACCATAGATGCAGGCCGCTCCCGGTCGAACCGGTCACCTTGGATCCTAAAGAAGCTTCGGCTAGTCGAAAGCGAGAGGTAAAGATCATGGCCTATGGCGCCATGGCTTTGACAATGGTTGTAATTGCTTTCGGAACGGCAGTTTCTGGTGCAGGCCCCCATCCAGGATACCAAAATTCAAAGCGCTTGCCCATCTCGTTTGCCACCATTGCTGAAATTCATGCCGGATTAGTGTGGGCTCTCGTGGGCCTTTCTATAGGAACCTATTTTGCCTTTCGTATGGTCGGCGTGCCGCATAGGCTTCAAAAGTGGACTATGTATTTTGTTGAGGCGCTTCTTGCTCAGGGAGTGGTTGGATATTCGCAGTACTGGCTGCACGATCCAGGATCACTAGTTGAGATTCACCTGCTCGGCGCTTCCATAGTCTTTTCAATTGCGGTGAAACTCCAGCTCGTACTTATTGACTGCAACAATTCCCTACTTGATATTGGTCAAACACTCGAATCTTTGGCCTTTTAAGAAGGCGTGCACTAGGAGCATATTAGTTATGGAAATATCAGGATCGGTGGTAGCGCCAGAAACTACCCACCAGGATATATCAGATTCAGATACCTGGACCGAACTAAAACGAGATCTCCCGTGGAATGTAGTTGTCTGGGATGACCCAATTAATCTGATGGTATATGTGACCTATGTTTTTCAAAAGTTGTTTAACTTTTCAAAAGAAAAGGCTCACAGATTGATGATGGAAGTCCACACCACTGGGAAAGCAATAGTAGCAACCGAACCACGCGAGAAAGCCGAACTGGATGTAATGAGATTACACTCCCACGGGCTTTGGGCAACCATGGAGCAACTAGATGGCTGAGGAATATGAACAGAGTTATTCAGAAGTCGTCACTCGAACGAGTGGGGGAAAGTATGAACTTAACCTTCCCGATGGACTATTGGAGCTTTTGGGATTTGAGGCAAGAGAATTAACTGCCCTGATTTCAGGTCCGGATTCGAATCATCCTAATTTGATGAGGCTGCATCCCCAGGCTTCTTTAAATGATTTTGAATTAGCCAGCGAATTTAAATCTATGGCAGACTCTCAAATATTAGAATCCCACAAAGAGGCATTTAAACTAATTGCAAAATTCTCAAATTCCATTGAGCCATTGACCCATGAGGAACTAGACCAATACCTCAGAGGTGTAAATGCCATCAGGCTTGCAATCGGATCCGCTTTGGATATTTCAGATCAGACGGATTTCGACCTAGATCCTGATGATGAAGGAGCACAACCGCTGTTTCTCTACAGTGTCTTTACCTCTCTAGCTTCATTAATCACTGAAGTTTTACTTGAAGATACTCCGGAAATCGAAGACGAAGATGGATCTTAAAAGCACAAGAATTCTCACACTTATGGGTTCTGGTGAAACAAGCCCGACGATGGTTAAAACTCATCGGGAAGTTTTGGCGAAGTTTGCGGGTGCCAAGACAAAGGCAGTAATGCTTGGAACTCCATTTCGTTTTCAAGAAAATGCAGAAGAATTAGGCGAGAGAAGTATTAATTACTTTAAGACATCTCTGCAAGTGGAAATGCAAGTTCTTGACCTGCCAATTCGTGGTGACAAATTGAATGAGCCACATTTTGCTGAGCAGGAAATGACTTCGTCGCTTTTAAAGGCCGATTTCATTTTCTCGGGTCCTGGCAGTCCAACATATGCGCTGAAGAATTGGAAAAATACAGCGGTTCCAACAATCATCGGAGAAAAGCTTAAAAGTTACGGTGCTATCACCTTCGCTTCAGCAGCTGCGCTGACATTAGGCGCCTATACCATCCCAATTTATGAGATATATAAAGTCGGAGAAGATCTTAGATGGGAAAAAGGACTTGGCATTACAAGTCTTGCGGGACTAAATTGTGCCGTAATTCCCCACTATGACAATGCCGAAGGCGGAACTCACGACACAAGGTATTGCTACATGGGCGAGTCTCGTCTAAGAAAACTGGAAGTAATGCTCGAAAAAGATATTTTTATTCTTGGTATCGACGAACACAGTGCTTTAGTAATAGATATTGAAAGTGGAATGGCATTTGTAAATGGCCTTGGGGGCGTAACATTGAGACACAACGGCCAAAGTCATCGCCTTGAAAAGGACTCATCAATTGAGCTAGACCAGCTAAATGAAATTGCCATGAACCTAGGCCGATGCCAAAAAGTCTCTGTGGACAAGTCTAAGGTTGAAAATAAAAATGACACAGAGTCGCAAACTGTCGAGAGAGATCATGAAGCGCTGAATTCTCATGAGAGGTTCCAAGCTGCATTAGAAAATAGAGATGTTGAAATACTTACAAGTATTATTTTAGATCTCGAAGAAAAGATTTGTTTAACTCCGAGAGGAGATGAATACGAATTATTGAGGGCGTTGATTCGGGCCATGATAGTTGAATTAGGGGCATTTGCTGCTAGCGATAACTATGACAAGTACGAAGTTGCATCCGGATTCATTGAGATAATAATTGAAGCCCGAAATAGAGCTCGGAAAGACAAGAGATGGGAAGAAGCAGACATTATCCGTGACGAACTGGGCGAAATTGGAATTGAGCTTCAAGACAGTCGAGAAACTTCTTCCTGGAGCTTCTTGACACCTTAAACTTCAAAGCCTCCGTGAAAAGCCGCGAAGCAATAGTCCTTATTGGATGGAATGCAAGATTGTAGTTAAAATTCTTCATTCAAGAAGCTCAAAATCGACAGATGCCTCGAGAAAGTGGCCCTTTATGTAGCTGTAACCAGGCTAAATAAAGTGTCTAGCTTTGAGTGCTATATTTAATAGTTCCTAAGAAACTTTTCTAGCCCCCATCGTCTAGCGGCCTAGGACGCCACCCTTTCAAGGTGGTAGCACGGGTTCGAATCCCGTTGGGGGTGCTCAAATAAGTGCTGGTAAACAGTTAGATTTGGCTCTCCGTTCAGTTAAGTGGTATGCTTCTTTAGGAAAAACCCAACAAAAAACCCAACATTGATCGGAGGAAGAAACATGGCGGGGAGCATTCGTCCGATTGCGGGAAAACCTGGAGTGTGGGAAATTCGGGTTTATATTGGTCGCGATGAACAAGGTAGAGTCCGACATTTGCACCAAAGATTTCGAGGCACACGAAGGGCTGCTGAACAAGCCCTCGCTCGCTTACTTGTAGCAAAGGAGACACTACCTACTCTTGAGGAGGACGTACAGGTACTTTGGGGACCTGCAACTACTATAAATGAAGCAATAGCTGCTTGGAGGGAGAATGGTTGGGATGACTTATCGCCCAATACCGCATACGACTATGACGTAATCCATAGGCTCTATATTTGTAATTCAATCGGCAAACGGCGAATTGCGAATCTCACCCCTTATGAAATTGAGAAATACTTCAGACAACTCAAGAAGTTAGGACTTTCAAAGGAAAGAGTCCGTCGGGTTAGGGCAATTCTTAATCGTGCATGCAGGTTGGCTAGGAAGTGGAGTGGAAATGTGCTTCAAAATCCGGTTGCCGATACTGAGCTTCCAACATGGAGCTTGACCGAACGGCCTCTCGATGTTCGATCGCCCACGGCTCAAGAAGTACGTGCATTAATTAGTGCCGCAAAGCCAGTGAACCAACGATTGGCTACTTTTATACGTGTACTCGCTGCGACAGGAATTAGACGTGGTGAAGCATGCGCTCTTAGGTGGAATGACGTTGATGACAAGCTACGTAGAATCACTATTGACGAAGCTATTGTGATCGGAGTAAATGGCGTTACCTTAAAGTCTCCAAAGACTAAGGCCAGTTACCGTTCTATTGAAATCGATGACAAAACAGTGGCTGCACTTATGGACCTCAAGAGTTGGCAAATGGAATTTGCTTCTCGGACCGGTGCGAAAGTTGGACCTCAATCATTTGTATTCTCACTTGATCCTGGAGACCCAGAGCCGCCTCGACCTGGCTCTTTGAGTCGATCCTTCTCACGAATTCGGGAACAGATAGGTGTTTCTAGCGACATCCACTTGCATTCACTCAGGCATTTTCAAGCTACAACATTAGATACGATAATCTCTGAGTCTCAAAAACAATCGAGACTAGGCTGGTCGACTGTCCAGATGGCCCGTCATTATACGGACGCAATTCTCGAAGAAGATCGTCGTGCTGCAGAACATGTTGGACGCCTATTGGATGAGGTATAACCTAGCTTCGTTGGTGCAAGAGTCGCCTCATTTGGTTCTGCACTTGAATTATCATCATTGTAATAATTCGTTTGCATTGGATCAAATCCATCCAAAAGCCGATCAATAGCTCGCCTAGGAATGCGGATTCTTTCACCGATTACGAAAATTGGGAAAGGCTGTGTCCCAGCTTTTATGGCTCGATAAAGGGTCGACCTAGTTTCGCCAAGTAATGTAGCGGTTTCTTCAACGCTAAGCATTGGTTTGGCCGTCAGAGTTTTTTGCTGGCTAAATTTAGTCAAAGTTCGATCACCCCGTGAGCCCAAGTTTCACTTTCTTGCACTTGATCCAAATGTTTTCTTCCATCTCTAAACCACTGGCCTCGCTTGTCTGCATAACCCATGATGAGTGGTAGTTCTTCGGGTGAAGCCGGTAGTGATTTGAAAACTATTCCATTTCCTAGTTCACCGAGAAAAAGATCTATACCTAATTCATTACTTGCTATTACTAACTTGCGAGCATATGAAAGCGGTATGTCAACATTTGCGTCATGGGCAGATAGCCTCAATTCTCGAGCTGCCAGTTCTACCGGCCGACGGGTTCTACTTTTCATAATTGCACTCCACCTTGTCCAAGGTAAGTGAGTATGAAATTATTGAAAATGCAAATCATGTCAAACTCCTTTCTATGGCCCCAATAAAAAAAGGGCCTCCTATATATAAAGTTTTGGGTGGTACAACCTATTTTTCGTGAGCTAGGAGGAATCTGTGCCAATAGCCATTAATGATTGGAAATCTGCCGAGAGCAGTACGACAGATTGAGGCTATTTATCTATTTCCCCTGTTCGTCGGGTGTCCATTTGTAATTGAACGAATTCTTCCCAATCACTCGGTGACTGTGGGACTTGACGAATTTCAGGATCTTGATGAGTGGAGCCACATGAGATCTCTGAAGTAAAGGACTTGAGCAGCTGGACCATG
>JAJYDO010000117.1 GCA_021777355.1 Actinomycetes bacterium
TCTAATGCCACTAGTGCTAAAGATAGGGCTGATGCTCTCAACGCGTCGGTTGAAAAGTCTGAATTAACACTTCGTGAAGCAACGGTCCACTTTGATGAGGCACACGCTCAAATACAGGAGATAATTAGCCTGGAAAACTGCCAGGATGAGATTGAATTGGAAGCTCTTATCAAGAGAAGCACTCAGATAGTTGAGTTAAAAAGTACTTTAGATGCCATTACTTCCCAGTTGTTCACGCAGACAAATACCTCTATTGATCAGATTATTCAAGAGTGTGCTTCCTTGACTGGCATTGATATAGCTTATGAACTTGAAGAACTCAAAAAGACAGCCGCCGATTTAGAGAATCAAAAGGATGTCTTAGTCAAGCATAATCACGAACTTGAACATAAGATAAAAAGTTTGTTGACTCAACAGAGCGCTGCCGATGCCCAACAGGAATTTCAACTCAAATTAGTTGAAGTTCGCTCTTGCATGGAAAGATACCTAGGTTTAGAGATTGCAAGATCGGTGCTGGAGAAAGAGGTTGAGAGATTTAGGCGAGAGAACCAGGAACCTTTACTTGAAGAGGCGGGCAAATATTTTTCAATTATTACAGATGGTGAGTACCTATCCATTGAAGGCCTCCAGTCGGGAAACACTATCGAACTTATGGCAGTTTCAAAAGAAGGGGAGAAAAAACCTCCTGGCATGCTGTCAAGCGGCACAAAAGACCAGCTTTATTTTTCCATTCGGCTGTCAGCGCTAAGCCGTTTTATCAAGATCTTTGGCCCCCTTCCGGTTATCGTAGATGATATTTTCGTGAATTTTGACGATAAAAGAGCTGCTTTGTCATTTAAGGCGTTGGATGAACTTGCAAAAAGTACCCAAGTCATAGTATTTACTCATCATGAAACAACTGTAGAAGGTGCCAAGTCAATGCTTGAAAGCCACATGCCAAATGTGATTCGGATCTAGTTTTATATTATGAGATCAGAAGCTAAAGCACCGGTCTTCAAGCTCGCCAAAGGCGTAATCAACGTATCGCCCGCCATACATTGACCTACAATTTTCACTCCACTTAAGCGCATCTTTAGACGATGCTCTTCGATGGATCTGAAGAAAACCGCCCTCATATATTTTATATTGGCACCAAGACCCAGGGAAATCCTTGACCGCGGCTACTTCGACCCAAGGGACCTCCGCCGTCAAAGAAAATCTTCTTACCCGGTTTCTGTGGGTGTGGCCTGCGAAGTAACCGCGCAGGTTAGCGTTGTTGGAAAATACATTTACTAGTTTCTCCGAATCGGTTGGATTAATTCCAAAATAGGTTTGCGGCCTCACTCTGGAGGCGGGATCCCAAGCATGGTGATGGCCAAAAACAAGCACCGGTTCAGAAGATCTATGGGCAAGTTCATCTAGCCATTCGGCCTGTTCGTTAGTGAAGCGGCCACCTGAACTTCCAGGAAGCGTAGTGTCAATCAAAGCAACTGTCACACCCGGGAGTACTCTCTCTTGGAATGGAATGTCAACCGGAGGATTTTTTGTTGAATAAATTGTGCTGTCGTCTTTGGCATCGTGATTTCCTCTGACCGCTATCAATTTGTCCTGGAATATTGAGCCGTACATTTTGAAGAAAGAGTCAAACTCTTCTTCTAGGCCCGAAGATGTTAAGTCTCCCTTTGCCACCACAAGGTCGGGATTGGAAATCTCGATTTCATTTACAACTGCATGGCTCATCACCTCCGGATAAGGCAGGTCTCCTTCATTAGACCTAAGTATGGGGCCCAGATCCAAGCCTCCAATGACTCCGCACTCAATTTCTCCCAAATGGACATCATTTATAGTTGCGATAGTGCTAAGTAGTTCGCCACCGGGCTTGCTTAAGGTTCTGACTTCGCCAATCCCGACATCAATTGGCGTATCTGGCTTCAAATCAGAAAAAACCAAGACCTGCGCCTCATTTTCATTCCTGGCAGGCACATGCAGCACTATCTCGTCTTCTGCCACTGTAGTGACTTCGATTAACTTTGATGCCGACAATTTCGGTGTCTTTTCCCTATGGCCGGTCTCTTATGGCAGCAATCGGCTTGTTCCACCACCTGCCTGAAAAGCGCCAGTTGCATGTCTGGCTGGGAACGATTTTCCGCGAAACTTCTTCGCTTTCAACCAAAAGAAGCTCTGCTGCGGCGCTTGCAATTGCTGCAATTACTTTGGGATCGCTAGGCGGAGCGGCGCTCCAATCGCTGGGTTGATTTTCGGACAACGTCATAACGGCATATTCCCATGCTTTCGCTTAGGCAACTCTTCGCGCTTTGAGGCCAACATCTCAAGTCCCCTGATTAGAACTTTTCGGGTTTCGGCCGGGCTAATTACGTCATCAACGTAACCTCTTTCGGCAGCCAAATACGGGTTGCCAAATTTCTCATTGTATTCATCCACCAACTCAGCGCGTCTTGCCACCGGATCGGAAGCTTCGGCAAGTTCTCTCTTGTGAACAATTTCTACTGCGCCTTGTGGACCCATGACTGCCAGTTCGGCACTTGGCCAGGCAAAGGCCAGATCGGCTCCGATTGCTTTAGAGTCCATGACCACATAGGCTCCCCCGTAAGCTTTACGGGTTATTACCTGAATTCTTGGGACAGTTGCTTCGCAGTAGGAGTAGAGAAGTTTTGCGCCGTGGCGAATAATTCCTCCGTATTCCTGGTCGGTTCCTGGCATGAAACCCGGAACATCCACAAAAGTAATAAGCGGGATATTGAAAGCATCACATGTTCTGACAAATCGAGCACCTTTTTCAGATGCCTCTATATTAAGAACACCGGCCAGTACCTGTGGCTGATTGCCAACTATTCCAACTACTCGACCATCAAGCCGAGCAAAACCGCATATCAAGTTCCCGGCCCAGTGGGGAAAATATTCAACTAATGAT
>JAJYDO010000006.1:0-39663 GCA_021777355.1 Actinomycetes bacterium
CGGTGAGCTGCGTGTAATTTTTCAAAGTGTTTCCTTTATTTGTTGGTTCGCTGAAAAGATATCCAGCTCACCAAGCCTAACAATTAAGGTTGCACTTCGAATTAGAATCCAAGGCTTATTTACTTAGAATTCACATTTTTTTTATGTTCATGGCACTGTAGTTAACGTCAATTTTATTTTCTTTCGTTACTGTGGATCCTATGGCCGATATACTTTCAGTGGCTGGAGTGATTCTATTTGCTTCACTTGGGCTTGCCTTGATTAATGGTTTAGGAAAGCTATGAATTTTGCAGATATTGCTCTCCTTTCAATATCATTACTTCTCGTAATATATTTGCTGGTAGCACTTTTTATTCCCGAGAAGTTCTGATGTCACTCGCCATCACTTTGGCTGTATTGTTCTTGTTGCTTGCTGTGATTTGGCGCTTTTTAGGTCAGTATCTGGTTTGCGTGTATAGCGGCAAAGTGTGCTTTCTTGGATTTGTTGAGCGGCCAATTTACCGAATTCTTGGGGTCAACAAGGACTCAGAACAGACTTGGAAGAGGTATAGTGGCGCTCTAATTATTTTTTCGTCAGTATCGCTGATTCTCTCATATGCCATTCTTAGACTGCAGGGGCAACTTCCGTTTAATCCGCAACACCTTGGGGCAGTTCCCCAAGCATTGTCATGGAATACCTCAGTTTCTTTTGTTACAAATACGAACTGGCAGAATTACGCAGGTGAAACGACCATGAGTTATTTTTCACAAATGGTATCTCTGAGCGTTCAGCAGTTTTTAAGCGCTGCCGCAGGAGTTGCAGTAGCGGTAGCGCTTATTCGTGGCTTTGCGCGTAATAATGCAAGCACTATTGGCAACTTTTGGATAGACATGATTAGAGGGGTATTCTATATATTTCTTCCAATCTCGTTCATAGCTGGGCTTATCTTTGTTTGGCAGGGATCTGTGCAGACACTTAAAGGGCCAGCGCTAATTACTAATCATCTAACTGGGATTACCCAGACCATTGCTCGCGGACCTGCGGGCTTTATGGAAGCTATTAAGGAGTTCGGCACTAATGGAGGTGGGTTCTTTAATGCCAATGGAAGCCATCCTTTCGAAAACCCCACAGCTTTAACGGCATTTTTATCTATAATTCTTCTTCTTTCAATTCCGGTTGCTCTCACCTACACTTTTGGCAAGATGGTAGGGAACATCAAACAAGGTCTGGCCCTTCTTGCGGCAGTGGTTTTCATTTTTGCCATCTGGACAGGCTTTTCGCTCAAAGCAGAAGCTTCTCCGAATCCGGCAGTGAGCGCTGCCCATGTAGTTAGTCAAAACAATGGAAATATGGTGGGGAAGGAGACCAGATTTGGGTCGAATTTAACTGATCTATACAACATATCGTCAACACAGACTTCAACGGGGTCAGTTGCCGGCGCCAATGACTCATTTACTCCGATAGGTGGATTCTGGCTACTCACGGGAATGATGTTAGGAGAAGTCACGCCAGGTGGAGCGGGCAGTGGACTATACACGCTTTTACTATTTGCCCTAATAGCCGTGTTTTTAGGCGGATTGATGGTTGGAAGAACGCCGGAATATCTCGGAAAAAAAATCCAAGCTAAAGAGGTGAAACTTGCGGCATTCGGAATTCTGGTGATGCCAATAACTGTACTAATTCTTGTCGGAATTGCAGTGTCTATTCCAAGTGGCCGAGCAGGAGTTTCGAATTTTGGACCACATGGATTCACTGAAATACTTTATGCATTTACTTCTCAGGCGAACAATAACGGTTCGGCTTTTGCTGGACTAAACGGCAATAGTGACTTTTATAATATTGCAGGTTCTATCGCAATGCTATTGGGACGATTCATGATTATGCTGCCATGCCTTGCACTGGCGGGTGTTTTGGCGGCAAAGAATATTTCACCTGATGGTTTAGGCACTTTCAAAACGGATACTCCCATGTTTGCAGTTTTAGTAATAGGAGTAATACTTGTTGTCGGCGGCCTTACTTTCTTCCCGGCAGTAGCTCTCGGTCCAATTCTGGAGGGGCTCACGCACGGGAAATTGTATTGATAGGCATAAGGTCCATGACAATTACTGATGCAAAAAATGAACCAATAGCAAGACGCTTAGCCAAGAGAAAGTTGCTTGACAAGAAGATATTCTTATCGTCATTGAAGGAATCAATTATTAAATTAGATCCCAGGTGCCAGTTTAAAAATCCAGTGATGTTTGTAGTGCTAATCGGCACAGCAATAGCGCTGGTAGAGTCAGTCGCACATTCATCTATTTTTACTTGGGGGATTACCCTCTGGTTGCTACTAACAGTTCTATTTGCTAATTTTGCAGAGGCAGTCGCAGAGGGGCGTGGAAAGGCTCAAGCCGACACTCTCAGGCAAATGAGATCCGGCACCGATGCAAGAAAACTTAACGACGATAGAACCGAAACCAAGTGCCCAGCTTCGGAGCTGGCGCGGGGAGACTTGGTAATTTGTGCCGCCGGTGATCAGATTCCTTCCGATGGCGAGATTATTGAAGGGATTGCCTCGGTGGATGAAAGCGCCATTACAGGAGAGTCAGCTCCAGTAATAAGAGAATCCGGAGGTGACAGATCGTCAGTCACTGGGGGCACGAAAGTACTGTCGGATCAGATTATTATCCGAATAACTGCGGAACAGGGCGCAACATTTCTGGATCGGATGATACTGCTTGTAGAGGGCGCAAATCGGAAGAAAACACCTAACGAAATTGCCCTCGCGATACTTCTTGCCGCATTGACTCTTGTTTTCATTCCAGTAGTTGATGTTCTAGAGCCTTTTGCTAAATACCTAGGAGACAACGTACCGATAGTGACCCTCATCGCATTATTAGTATGTCTTATCCCTACTACGATTGGCGCACTTCTATCAGCTATTGGGATAGCAGGTATGGATCGCCTCGTGCAAAAAAATGTACTGGCCATGAGCGGGAGGGCAATTGAAGCTGCAGGAGATGTTCAGACCTTATTGCTCGACAAGACGGGCACAATCACACTTGGCAACCGCATGGCAAGCAGCTTCTATCCAGTGAATGGGTATAGTGAGCGCGATTTGGCGGAGTTTGCTCAGTTTGCATCACTTGCCGATGAAACACCTGAAGGAAGATCCATTGTAGTTTTGGCAAAAGAGAAATTCCAGATTAGAGAGCATCAGATGCAGGGAAACTACTTTTTTGTGCCTTTCTCAGCGCATACCAGGATGTCAGGGGTCGACATAAACAATGACAAGATTCGCAAAGGAGCGAGTGAGGCGGTATGTAGCTGGGTAAAAGAACAAGGCGCTTTGCTTCCTGAGGGGCTAGAGGAAATTGTCGCCCAAGTGTCTAAAGCGGGATCTACACCTCTCGTAGTTGCCAAAAACTCGAATATCTTAGGTGTAATTGAGCTAAAAGATATTGTAAAAGACGGCATAAGGGAGCGCTTCGATCAACTCCGTGCGGTTGGAATTAGAACCGTTATGATAACAGGTGATAATCCATTAACTGCGGCTGCTATCGCCCATGAAGCCGGTGTTGATGACTTTTTAGCAGAAGCTACGCCAGAAGCAAAAATGGATCTAATTAAGTCTGAGCAACAGGGGGGTCGTCTCGTTGCCATGACAGGTGACGGCACCAACGATGCGCCTGCTCTTGCGCAAGCTGACGTTGGTGTAGCCATGAACTCAGGGACGATGGCAGCAAAGGAGGCGGGGAATATGGTTGACCTTGACTCAAATCCCACAAAGTTGATAGACATTGTTGAAGTAGGAAAGCAACTTCTAATTACAAGAGGATCATTGACTACATTTTCCATTGCGAATGATGTTGCCAAATATTTTGCAATAATACCTGCTCTTTTTGCCCAAAGATATCATGAACTAAATGCGCTCAATATTATGAAACTTCACAGTCCGAGCAGCGCGATAATGTCGGCGATTATCTTTAATGCACTTATCATTGTTGCCTTAATTCCCCTGGCTTTACGCGGAGTTAAGTGGACACCTGCAAGTGCAGGTTTAATTTTGAGAAGAAATTTGCTTATTTACGGAGTTGGAGGAGTAATTACTCCATTTATTTTTATCAAGTTAATTGACATGATCTTAACTACTACAAGGATGTACTAATGGTTGAACATATGAAGAAAACACTAATTTTGATGGTGATATTTGTTTTCACGCTAGGATTTGCTTATCCGCTACTAGGCACATTTTTGTCTCAAGAAATCTTTAATTTTCAGGCAAACGGTTCGATTACAGGTAATGGGTCGTTATTAATTGGTCAGACTTGGTCAGGACCATCGTGGTTCCATGGTCGACCAGATGGATCTTTGGTAACACTTGGGAATGGGAACGTAATTGTTTCTGGCACCAACCAGCCAGGTCCCTCCTCAAAGGCTTTAAGAAACTTTGTAAAAAAGCAGGCCGCTATTTTACGGGCCGATGGAATAATTCCAACTAATGATCTCGTGACTCCTTCTGGGTCATTGGTTGATCCAGACATTTCTCCACAAGATGCTTACGCTCAAGTCCCTGCAATTTCCAATGCAAGACATATATCGCAATCGAAATTGTTGACTTTGATTAGCCAGAGCATCCACCCTAGAGAGTTCGGATTTTTAGGTAATTCATATATTGACGTATTGGAGATAAATACGAAACTGGCAAGTCTTAGTTAGAGTGGGCCTAAATTGGCTATGTTGGTGTACATATTCGATTGAGGTTATTAAGGGAAGCAAAGATGAATCTTGCCAGCACGCGAGATCAAAGGTCAAAAGCGTTAGAAAATGGTGTTGGAATGTCATCAGTGAATGAAAGTAGAGACGATAGTGCTAGTGAGCTAGTAGCCGCTGCTGGCCATTTCCGCATATATCTGGGGTCAGCTGCTGGAGTGGGAAAGACCTGCGCCATGCTCGATGAGGGAAATCGAAGGTTTGCCCGCGGCTCAGATGTGATTATAGGCTACGTAGAAAGTCACAACAGGCCATATACTTTGCAGGCAATAGGCACACTAGAAATACTGCCAAGAAGAATAGTAATCTATAGGAACGCTACCTTTGAAGAACTTGACGTCACAGAAGTAATCAAAAGAAAGCCCCAAGTTGCTCTGATTGATGAGCTAGCACATACCAATGTACCTTCTACTTGGCATAACGAAAAGAGGTGGCAAGATGTTATGGAAATACTTGAGACGGGTATTGACGTAGTCACTACTGTGAATATTCAACATTTAGAAAGCATTGCTGACGCAGTTGAGGCAATCACTGGGGTAAAAGTACAGGAAAGGGTTCCTGATGCAATAGTTCGAAAAGCGGATCAGATTGAATTAGTAGATTCATCACCAGAGCAACTTCGAAGGCGCATGCTCCACGGAAATATTTATCCGCAATCTAAAGTTGCAGATGCACTTGCTAACTTTTTTAGAACTGACAATCTACTTGCTCTCCGGGAACTATCCTTGCGATTCGTCGCAGACGAGAGTGAGGAGGATTTACTGGATTACTTGAGAGCTAGAAAAATAAGTAAAGTCTGGGAGACAACTGAGAGAATCTTGGTTGGCGTTACTGATGCGCCTGGAACCGACATGTTATTGCGCAGGGCTGCTCGTATAGCTGGCAGAACACGAGGTCAGCTAAAGGTTCTACATGTATATACGGGTGAAGTGGATAAAGGAAAAAGCTCTAAAAAAATCCAGGCATTGAAGGCACTGGCATTAGATCTTGGTGCCACCTGGGATGAAATTGTCGCAGACAGTCCAGCCGAGGCAATAATTGCTTTCGCTGTAGGGCATCAAATAACTCAAATTGTTATCGGATCATCTCCATCGGGGAGGTGGCGCTCTTTTATGAGCGGCAATTCAGTCAATCGTCAAATAATGCAATCAGCTTCCACGCATGGTATCGACTTGATTGTAATTGCTCGACGTAATGAAATAGGTGGAGCACATTCTTTCGACTAATATTTTACAGTATTATTTTATAACTTACAATCAAACTCTCTTTATTTTTGACTCTCGCTTATTTGGTTTATTTGGCTTTGTCGCAATTAGTCGAAATTGTTCATGAATCCATCTATAGACAGTCAGACAGTATATGGGTAGCTGACAAAGATCATGCTATTGAAGAGGCCGAGCAGATCAGAACCGGCCGGGTCGAAGTCAACGGTGGTGTAATTAATCCGTTGGCTTCATTTAGAGGTTATAAGAGTCGAGGCATGTTCTGGAACTTGGAAAGTGCGAGCTAGTAGACCTTCTAGAGGGTAAATCCATCTAGTTTCAAGATGATTAATGTTAATAGCCGCACCAGTAGAAAGCCTGAGCGGCTTTACATCTCTAGAAAAGTTGCCCTTTCAACGGAAAGGTATTTTCTCTTTGCTGAGATTCGGTAGGGATTTACTAAGGATAGTCCATTGCTGAGAAAATGGCAGTGCAAAATAGCTGGACTATCGAAGAATTAGCTCAAGCAATGGACAAGTTGCATAATTCGGTTAAAGAGAATTCTAAAATGGCTGCCTTAGTTAAAGCAGCCAGCGCGTTTAACTGAAAGCCATGGGCCTTTAATTAGCTGGTTTAGTTTAAGCAGGAAAACTATCGGTTTAGATCCGCTTCAGTTGATCCTTTAGTGAGGCGCTAATTTGAGTTTGAGAAGCATCGGTCTCATTATAATGATTGGCAACTGTGAACCACTGAATTGATGTCTAAAGCCAATTTCTAAGGAACGGGATTTTCTTTAATGTCTTTATCTTCGTGTCACTTTTCAAGTCACATTAAAGTAAAGCGAATCGCGAGCTAATACATAGCCTGGGAAATCCAATATGGTGTGGTAGTGTGAAAATTATATGTCAAGGAATTTAGTGGTTAGGTGTATTCTTGTAGCTTTGATTGTAATTTCTGGGTGCAGTACAAGCGCGACTAATGGAATAACAACTATTTCGTCGGCTCCCCAGAGTGGGAATCCAGTATGGGTAAGATCAGACATAGAGCCGGTTTCACAACCGATCGAGGCCGGTGGCAAGTTTGTGGTCTATATAGTTTCCGAGGGTAACTTGCAGCTTGTCGGGCTTGATCCCAAATCAGGGGTGACGGATTGGAGTATTGACGCCTCTACTAGCAATATCACACCCGGCGTTGCTCCTTCCTTGGTATCTGTTGCAGGTTATATTCCTATCCTTTTCCCAACTTATGGTTTAAGCTCCGGGGGTCCGGTCAAGATTGCAGCAGTAAATCCGGCAAATGGTTCCATAGTCTGGACGGGCAAGTCCGGAGTTTACAGTGACTGGCCGGCTCCGTGTCCGGGAAGCCTTACAGATGTCTGCGATGAAGGCCAGCTATCCAACTCGGGTTCTCAATATTCCACGATTTTTGACTATGACGGCAAAACTGGCAGATTGGCTTCCTCAACTTCAATCATGATCCCGGGTCATCC
The DNA here is from genome assembly GCA_021777355.1 of Actinomycetes bacterium. Taxonomy (GTDB): domain Bacteria; phylum Actinomycetota; class Acidimicrobiia; order Acidimicrobiales; family JABEUL01; genus JABEUL01. The sequence goes on from JAJYDO010000006.1 coordinate 7,424, forward strand.
AAGTATCCAAACTACTTATGCCAGGCAACTGGCTTGGGGTCTTTATGATCCAGGTGCGAGAAATCCTGAGTACATTATGGGCGTAACCGGAGATACCATTAAATGGTCAAGCCCTCTTTCTTCTTTGTTCCCCCCTGGTTATACTTCTGACACAGGATGGCAGTTTGATCGAGTTGACGCTGATCATCTATATGTTGGGTCGATTGAAGGCCCGACTACTAAAACTCCGACGACAATGACTGAAAACTTAGCGAATCAAATGACGTTGGGTTTCAGTATTGAAAATGGATCAATTGTCTGGTCTGATCCCGGGGCGTCATATGCATGTGGCAATCTTTTCGAATGTCCAGGATCAAACTCGCCCAACGCTGCTGCACCCACTATAGGAGTTCGCACGCGTGAGCAAGGTATCGCTACCGCGAATCTGACAACAAATAAGTTCACGATTTCAAGTGATGCTTCGGTAGTTATAGAAGGTTTTGATCTTGCTTCTGGAAAAACACTTTGGTCATTTAACGCAGGACATGATGTTCCAATGATGACATATGCGGTACTTGCATCTTATTCGGCTGAAAATGTTGTGCTTGTTCCTGATGCTGCAGGGCATCTGATACTTTTGAATTTGACAAACGGCAGTACTTCAGTGGCTCCGTCGGGTCAGGTCATGTGGTGCCAATCGGTGAAGTTATATAACCTGAATCAAGGTGGCAAGTCGATTTCTTACACAAAAGACCCGACAACTTACCCGTGCGATACTTCCGGGAATGTCATTTCGGTTCCGAGCCACGTTCCGGCCTTCATAGGTGCTAATTACAATGGAATCGTTGCATTTTCCAAGTCCAAGGAGATAGTTGCTGCCCACGAGTGAAGTGATTTCAAATAGTAATTGAACAAACTCTTGGTTATCAAATTACATATCATAGATCGTGAATACCAGACCCACGGGTAAAAATCAGTTGCAAATACTTTGCATGGATTCTAGTTTGAGAACTATAAATAGATGAATTTCTTTTTGGCGCAAGCGGAGGTGTCCAAACAAGCAAGGCAATCGCTTGGCCAAGGTGGGACATTATGTCATTACTAATTGTGGAATCGGAACATTGATAGTTGCTATGTTGTCTCAAATGAATCCCGCTCGGAGGTTTTAAGAAATGGCCCACATATGTTTATGGTGGACGTATATTAGTTGATCTCCCAACATTCAAACTAGGTTTTTGACAAGAATTTCAGACCAGCTTCCTATTTACTGACCTGATGTGATGCTTTTACAAAAAGGTAAACCCGCTAGAGAAGCCTGGTTAAATACTGTAGAACTAAGCTGGATGCACCAACTAATATCCATAGAGATGCCCCTAACGCCAAGGGTTTGATTCCTGCTTTTCTAATATCTTTAAACTTTGTGGATAATCCAATTCCTGCCAACGCCATGGTTATCATAACCTGTGCAAGTGTGGAAATATCCCTATGGAAGTTATGTGGTATCAATCCGACGGTATTTATTGTTACGGAAATCAAAAACCAAAGGATGAAGATCGGAAATATTCTCTTTATGTGATCAATAAAGGCAAGTTTTTCCTTAATTTCTGACTCAATTGTTCGTGCACGCCAGAGCCCTATGGCTAAGGTTATAGGTATTATCATCAATGTTCTGGTCAGTTTCACTACGACGCCATAAGAGCTGGCGCCATGGCCAAATATCGAAGTTGCAGCAACTACTGAAGATAAATCATTAACTGCAGTTCCCGCCCAAAGGCCGAACTGGCGCGGACCAAATGCCAATAGATGTCCAATTGTGGGAAAAGTTAGCACGGCTGCGACATTAAATGTAAATATTGTCGCAACCGCATAGGATACGTCAGCTTCCGACGCGGATATAACTGCATCGGTTGCCGCAATTGCCGATGCTCCGCATATTCCTGTCCCTACCCCTATCAGAGTTCTCAAATCATTACTTACTGAAAGCCTCGATCCAACTATCCTTGCACCCACAAGCGCTACGGTTAATGATCCGAGCATTACAGGAAGTGAAGATAGGCCGGTTGCAAGTACTTGAGTGAATGATAGCTCAAGGCCAAAGATAACAATTGCGGATTGTAATATATATCGCCCTGCAAAATGAATTCCCGCTTGGAAGCTCCGGCGCGGTGTTTTAATAAGTGTAATGACTATTCCTCCGACTATGGCAAATACGGGTGAACCAACGACGGGGATGAGATAGCCAAGAACAAGAGCAATAATGCTTAGCCCAAATACTAAAGATAACCCTGGGATCAGTAAGCCTATTCTGGAAAATAAGCTTTCGATATCTCTTGGATCCTTGGTTGAAGCAGGTAAAAGCTGATTGTGGCCATCGGTCATGTTTTGAGTTTACGGATATAAAAACCCCATTTGAAGTACGAAATATCTTTTAATCATATAAGCTGTCCTTATGCCCCTTTCAGATCCTTTACCAGATCTACAATCACTTGACCTGCTCAGAAGTGTTGCGAAGCTGGGCTCAATAAGGCAGGCAGCTAGTGCGCACAATATAAGTCAGCCCGCAGCAAGCATGCGACTTCGAAATCTGGAGAAAGTTTTGGGTTTGAAACTGATGGATCGATTAAAAGGCGGAGCGCAATTAACCGCTTCAGGTGAAGCAATTAGCCAGTGGAGCGAAGAAGTTATCGATTCAATGGACCGGCTTTTAGCAGGCGCTAGTGCAATAAGTGTGACCGAAAAGCCAAAACTAACCATTGTTGCGTCCATGACAGTTGCAGAGTATCTGATTCCGACTTGGCTGGTGCAGCTAAAGATGCATATGCCAGATGCCGTAGTGCTTTTAAGGGTTGGGAACTCAGATTTCGTCAAAACTTCAATTGGCAAATCTAGTGGTGATATTGGATTTGTGGAAGGAATATCCAAATTGGAAGGGTTTGATTCAAAGGTAATTCAAAAAGACGAACTTTCAGTTTTTATAGCTCCTAGTCACCCATGGGGAAAACGTAAGCGCAAGGTTTCTGCCCAAGAACTTGCAAGGACACCTTTAGTCATACGAGAAAAAGGTTCTGGCACTCGTGAGGTAATTGAAAATGCTTTGGGGGCAATGGGCCTTGGCATAACTTCAACAATTGAGATGGGATCTACTACATCTATAAAGAGTGCTGTATTGGAAGGAAATGTTCCTGGGATACTTAGCAAACTGGCACTAAAAAATGAGATTGACGATGGATCGGCACTTCTGGTGCCGATTGAAGATTTAAATTTAGTACGAAACATTCGGGCAATTTGGCGACATAATTCACCGCTGTCGCAGACGGCAAAATACTTTTTGCAAGAGATAGTTCCAACTTTACCAAGCGTGACAAAATCGCCGTGAACTTGCGGGCCAAGGTGGAACGCAGTGCCCTCGTAGATATCTTTCAATACGGCACTGGAACCTAGCGTGACTTAGAACTATAAAATAGGCCAACTTATATGAAAAGTGTTATCGTTGGAAACCAAGTTGGAATATGGGATTTGCTTAAACTTGCCTCTGGAATCCTACTATTACTGTTACTGTTTTTCTCATTCGTGAATTTAGCTTGGTGTAAATGGGGGAGCGGCCACTCTGTGTTCATATCCGGGTAGTTGGGAGCGGTATATGCACATATCGCAGTTCATATGCGCAGAATCTGATCTGGCTTCGTCAAATCTCTCCCACACGAGGTTGGCAATTTCAATATCTGGCCCAATCTCTTTGGCGAGAAACACAGGGATGCCTTCTCCTTTCGACCATGTCATTGCTTCGATGTAAATTCGATCCAACAACACTCCTGTAAATAAGAAGTACGGAGCTACAATTACGCTTTTCATGCCGAGTTTCTTAATTTTCGCCAGAGCTTCATTGACTGATGGTCTAGCAAGAGAGATAAAAGCGGGTTCAATAATCTCGCCTAATTGACGAGAGTCAGTCATTAACCTGGCAACTTTATATAGATCTGCGTTGGCATCAGGATCGGTGGAGCCACGTCCGACTAAGACGACTCCGGTATCATTAGCTCCGGTGTTTCGAGAAGCCAACTTGATCCTGTTTTCAACCGAAGAAAGTACTTTCGGATGGATGCCGAGTGCGCGTCCGTATTTAAATGTAATTTTAGGATGCCTAAGCCTTGCCTGTCTCAGCGCTTCTGGCCCGTCATCTTTTTGATGGCCGGCTCCCAGCAATACCAGTGGAACAGCGATAATCTCTTTGACTTCCATTTGACACAGGTTGTCAAGCCCTTCATCAAGATTAGGAGAAGCAAACTCAATTAATCCGCCGACAGTTGGGATTTTTGGCCTTCCCTTAGCTATAAGCTCAACTGTATGCCAGTATTGATCCATTCCCGATGATGATCTCGTTCCGTGTCCAATTATAAAGAGTCCAGTATCTGAAAGAGGGTCATTAGAAGTTGTCATTTTATGTCCCTTAATTTTAGTAATGCATTGAAACAAGCAGCTGCCACTGGAGATCCCCCTCTTTCGCCATTATTTGTGATGTAAGGGAAATTTTCATACTCCATAAGTCTGTCTTTGGATTCACTTGCCCCCACAAATCCAACAGGAAATCCAATCACAAGTCCGGGTTTAAAACCTTGGTCGATCAAGTCAAGGGTCTTGAATAGCGCAGTTGGAGCATTGCCTATCACGATTACGCAGCCATCTCCAAAAAGATTTATGCCATATTCAATTGCCTTGGCCGACCGAGTTGGAAAGCCATCAGGGCCTGCCTCTACTTTGTCTAGAAAGCATTCGGTATTATATTTAGTAATTCCAGCTCTAACCATTTGGCAGTCAGCAATCACGTGCGGCTTTTTTTGGAGCACCGATAGAGCACTTGTAATGGCATCTGGCGAAAAGGCTATTCCGTCTCGAAATGAAGTATCACCCGTAGCATGGATAATTCGGGCCACTACTGCTCTTTGGCCATCATCATAAATTGATAAGTCAACTCGACTTTCAATAATTTGATAACTCTCTTTTTCTATGGGATGAATTGTATCCAATCTAGTTGATCCTAGTTTCAAAGATTGCCCCCGTCGGACAAAGATCAATGCAAGCATCACAAAATATGCAAGCAGAAGCTATCCACTCTAAAAATATGCGACCCTTGACTATTGCCCTTTTGGGACAAATAACTACGCAAGTCCCACAACCGCTGCAATCTGCTTTTACAATTTGTATTTTAGAAGTCGTTTGCAATCTCGAAGTATCAACCATCATATTTCATACCCACGTGGCGTAACCAATAAGTCTTTATAACCAGAAACTGAAAAAGTCTTAGAAGAACCAATTATCAAACAGGTTGTCATTGAGACTAGATCCTCATCAAGCTTGGCTAAAGTTGTTGAAAAAATAGTTTGATTTTCCCTGTAAGCATCGGTTACCACCCCGACCAGTGAATTACTCCCTCTGATGTCTTTAGCAATTTCCATTGCCTTATGGAACTGGGATTTGCGCTCTTTGGACCTAGGGTTATATAAAACAACTACCATGTCTGCATTCAATGCATGCCGCAAGCGGTTTTCTATTACTTCCCATGGAGTATGGAGATCCGAAAGGCTTATTATGGCATGGTCATGACCCAAGGGAGCACCAAGGAGAGAAGCCGTTGTCAAAGCAGCTGTTATTCCTGGAATTACTTCGATATTTGGTTTATCAGATGATTGGTTGGCAATTTCTAAAACAAGAGAGGCCATTGCATATATTCCTGCATCCCCAGAGCAAACCAATGCAACTTCACGTCCTTCAGATGCGTGACTAAAGCACGATTCTACTCTTTCGAGTTCTTTTCCTATGGGCCATCTCTCAACTTGGTGAAAAGGAGTAATAAGGTCTTGTATTTGATCTATATAACCGCTGAATCCAACTATGATTTCAGATTGAATCACTGCTCTTTTAGCCCTGGGCGATCTGTCTAAGGCCCCACTTGGACCAAGTCCGACTAGTCTAATTGTGCCCTTAGGAAACAAAGCCTTAGCTATAGCTACCGTGACATTTTGAGATTTAACCTTTTCAACGACAAGTTTTCCCTTTATTCCAGATGACTTGAGCGCGCAAGCTTCTGCCACGCTCTTTGTTCCCACTGCATTTTCGACTATTTCACTGGGATTTGGGACAATCATTGCAATATCACTAAGCTCGTCAGGCTCATAAGCTGATACCGGTAAATTTAGCTCCCGGCTAAGTTTTACGACCGCCGGATGGTCTTTTCTAATTGAAATAGTTGAGATTAAGGCTAATGAGTGGATGGAGAGGTTGGCCTTTTGCAAAGTCGACTTCACTAATTCGGACACTTCAGAGTATTGAGCACCTTTGGAAGTACCTACTCCAAGGAATAAGTTGCGAGGTCGTAAATAGACTTGTCCAGGTTTGGGAATCGGATCTAATTTGCTAGTCACTACTATCGTGCATTCAGTATTAGCTTGTTTACTTTCTCCACAGGCTTTTATTAGCTCAATTGGCAGTGTCCAAGAGTCTTCATAGTTGATATTGACAGGCTGGCCTTCTAGCATTGCTTTTGAGACTTTAGCGATATTGCCTTCTGCGTAGAGATTGGGAAGGATATCAAGACCGGGTATTTCTGCGAGGTCAGTCGCCGTGGTGATTATAGGTGTTGCTCCAATTATTTGGCCGATTTCTATGGCCAGGTCATTTGCAGAAATTGGTTTGGAATGCCCGCCTAAAAGTGCAACCACGACTTTCCCGTCCTCACTAATACATACAACCGATGGGTCATTACACTTGTCACCAAGCAGAGGTGCAATCAATCTGACTGCTGCGCCTGTGGCTAAAAATAGGACTAGAGCGTCTCGCTTGTCCCACTGTTTGGCAACTGTGTCTTTGAGGGAATCAGCAATTGGATATACGACCTCATATGGAAGCAATTTAGCCAACTCCGTACCTTTTTTAGTCAAAGGAATCGAACAAATATTCATGTGGCAGTTGTTTCAGAGATAGCCATTTGACTCAAATTCTAACTGGTCTTGAGAGGTATAAATAACTTTGAGGCTATGTGTCTTTGCTTCCCCAGACAATAAAAACCGGATTATTGGCACTCAAATGCCAAGTGCCATTTTCAAGCACTTGTCCTCTCGACACATTTATCTCAACCATGTTGCCAACAATTTCGGCTGCCAATACGGCTCTTTCCAGGGCGGTAAAAGTAGCTACAATTACTCCGTTTTTATCCAATCGAGAATAAACCTGGTTAAACACCTCGACTCCGCCTCCTCCTACAAATGCCCAGTTGGGATCAGGCATTTTGCCTAAAGCTAATGGAGCTTCCCCATTAATCACAGTGACGCTCGCCTTATGTAGTTGAGAGTTTCGTTCAATTCTAGAAGCCGAGTCAAAGTCTTTCTCAATGGCAAAAACGCTAAGTGAAGGGGATAGCTTGGATACCTCAATTGCAATAGATCCACTTCCAGAACCTACGTCCCAAAAGACTCCCCGCTTTCCTAATTTAAGCTTCGACAAAACCACGGCCCTTACTTCGCCTTTGGTAATCATCCCATTTCTATGCAAATATGAAGCCTCGTCCTTTCCGAAGTGGAGGGAGTCACTTTGTAATTCATTAGCCCATTTAGAGACTTTTTCCATGGAATCTGTATCCCTGTCTAGTGAAATGAGGATTGAAAGAGGCGGAAAATCTCTATTGGCAAGTTCCTCTAATGCAACTTGTTCGACTCTCTCGGAAATATCGCCCAAGTTCGACAGCACGAAAAAAGATGTTTTTGAAAGCCTCTCTTTCTGTATTGGATTGGTTGATGATACCAGCAGATTTGCAATATCTGAAGGAGTTGCACCCGGCGAAGTTAATACCGCTACTTTTTTGTGAGAATAAATTGCCCTTATGCAATTCTCGATAGGACGGCCTAAGCTTGATACAACAACTGCATCATCCCAAGGAAGTGAAAGACGTGCAAATGCCAGTGAGATCGACGAAGGCGCCGGGAATACAGTGATCTTTCTTTTGTTGTTAGTGGATCTTATTTTCCGGAGTATGCCAAAAAAACCGGGATCACCAGAGGCTAGAACTACAACTTGTCCTGGACTTGTAGCAATTGCGTCAATGGCGGATTCAAAGCCGTCATCATAGTATTTCATTGCGATGCCTAGCGAAGCTATCCAGGGATCATCCAATATTCGTTTTGGCCCCACAACTAAGTCCGAAGTCTGGATCTTTTCTTTCAAATCCAGTGCGAGATTTTCCAACCTGGGAGAAGATAATCCAATTACAGTTATTTGATTATTATCTGACAGTGCAAAATTATCCTCGAGCACCAGTTATTACCTCTTCACCTTCGAAGTCAACCATAATTACATCTACCTCCATCTTGGAGCCGATAAAAGTTTCACATGCCGTTTTTGCACGTTTGCATAGCCATTGAAGAGGCTCCGTGAAGTTCTCTTCAATACAGGTTTGGGCAAAGTGTCGTGCAGTATTTGTCTGTGTTGCACTTTGGACGACAACTGTGGGCGCACCTGTTTGTTTTGCTGCTTCTAATAATAGGTTGGTATTGACATTTGTACGATGGAAATGAGTCATCATCACGCCGTCGGCCAGTTTTGATATTTTGCCAGCCATTGCTACAATGGTGACTTTGTTCATCGTTTTAGCAAGTGATCTTTTGAGGGCAATGCCGGTAAAATCACCTACTTCTACAAATTGAACTGCAGAGGCATCTTTAAATTTCGCCATGGCGGCTTTTTCACTCCTGTGACCTGTAACTAGGTACATCTCTTTGGCGCCCTGGGCATGTGCCACGTCTATCTGTTGGACTACTGATGCTCTGTAAGCGGCGGTTGAAAAAGGTTTCACGATTCCGGTGGTACCTAAAATTGAGATTCCCCCAACTATGCCGAGTCTCTCGTTGGTTGTTTTCTCGGCCATTTCAATTCCTCCTGGAACTGAAATGGTTATGACTAATGGTTTGTTGCAAACCGAAGAAACTTCTTCAAGAATCATTTTCTTAGGCACCTTTGTAATAGAAGGTTCACCAACCGGGATCCCAAGTCCCCCCAGTGTAACAACCCCTACGCCCTCACCCGGCATAATTACAGTTTTGCCGACCTTGCTAAGGCTTATGTGGACATTTATATGTGCTCCGTGCGTGCAGTCTGGGTCATCCCCGGCGTCTTTGATCACCATTGCAGATCCAAATTGTCCCTTTTCAATTCGATCGTCAAAGTCTGGTTTTTCGACACTAAATGAAACAACCTGGGATGACGGGAGAGTAATGGCAATTGAGTTGGGTCTATTGCCATCTACAAGACAAATTGCGGCGGCCTTAGCGGCTGCTGCTGCGCAACTTCCGGTTGTCCAGCCTTTTCTTAAACCCTTTCGCCTTATGGCTACTTCTTCGCTCAGTTCAGGCTCATAGGGTGCCGGGCCGTCAGGACTCATTTACGCCTTGTCCTGCAGGGACTCCCGTCGGCACTCCCGCCACAGTTCCGGGAACTGAACGTTTCCTGTACCTGTGTGCAAACTGAGGGTTGTAGAGATGGCTTCTTTTCTCACTTATCTGAGATAATACATCTCCGACGATGACAAGTACTGTAGTCGTGGCTCCAATGTCTTTGATGGTCTGAGCCAATTTGCCAACCGTGGTAAGTGCAAATGTTTCATCTGGCCATGTGGCACGATAAATTACGGCAGCCGGTGAATCCTCGCCATAAATAGATGGCGGGTTCAGAAGTTGTTCCTGTAAGGCGACTGGCCTTGCTGCAGAGAGAAATACAGCCATGGTCGCACCAGTTGAGGCAAAAGTGGCGATGTCTTCGGTCTCAGGCATCGATGCCTTGGTCCTTGAGGCCAAGCGTGTCATTACGACAGATTGAGAAAGACCTGGAATAGTCAGTTCCCTTCCCAATATTGCAGCACTTGCACTAACGGAGGTCACACCAGGGACTATCTCAAAATCTCTTTCATTTTGAATACACCAGTCAATCTGTTCCTGCATTGCTCCGTATATAGACGGATCTCCTGAGTGCAGCCTCACAATTCGTGAACTTCTATGAGATTCATAAATTTTTAAAACATCCTCAAGCGTCATTCCGGCAGAGTCATAAATCTGAGCATTTTTGGAACCATGTTCAAGGAGTGATTCAGGAACTAGCGAAGAAGCCCAAATTATTACTTTTGCCTCGCCAAGCCTCTTGGCGCCCCGAAGTGTGATTAGGTCGCTGGCACCGGGTCCTGCCCCAACAAAAGATATTAAGGTACTTTCTTCCACTTTTTAGCTCTCTTCTTTATTTTCTTCACGTATAGGGGGCACAATCATCGTGGCGAGATAACCCACGTCCCGGCCCTCAAAAGCAGCGGCCGAACCTAAGAACTCACCTTCAATTCCAAGCTTTTCCCCTGCAACTGCCTCTTTTAATCTATTCCTTTTTTTAAGCTCATCAATTATTGACGGGAACTCACGTCCGCCTTTGTAGATCACTACGGAAGTATTGGCCGTGTCTAGAGCTTCCAAAAGTTTTGTCTTGGAATTATGTGCCGTGACTAAATAAAGCGCTTCTTCTTGATCGCTAAGTACCAAAGAAAACCTTGAAGCTAATGCTTGGAAGGCCATGATCCCAGGAACGGTCTCGATTAATAGAGACGGGATCATCTTTTTAATTTCGTTGGAAAATGAAGTAAAAGTCGAGTATAGGTGAGGATCTCCAAGCGTGATAAGGGCCACGTTTTGTCCTTCTTTTAAGCTCATTGCAATGTTTTGTGCAGCATCTCTGTATGCATGAGATGAACTACCGTCCATTGGGATTATTACCCTGTCAATTGATCTCTCAGGAAGGTATCCCTCTTCAATTGCACGCAAAACCGTAGCTTCCGCCCTTCCTACCTCCAGGTTGTTAGCACAAGGTGCCACTACCCTGGCTGCCTCTTTCAAGGCTGTTATCGCCTCAATCGTTAAATATTTTGGCTCGCCCGGACCTACTCCAATTCCAATTAATTTACCGATTCGATCTGAAATATTGTCTGACATAGCGTTATTCCACGTTATCTAAATATGCTTTGGCACTTTTTACAAACTGCTCGGCAATGTGCGGGGTAGTCCCAATATGGAGGTGCAAAAAGCTTGCAAAAAGCCGAGGGGTGGCAAATCCTGTTAGGAACATCCCACTCCTCCCAAAAGAACTAGTGTCTTGGCCGCCCGGGTTAGTTATGCTGTAGTGAAATTCATGGCCCAAAACAACGGTATCTTTAGTTCCAATCGGACAATCTTGCAAAAGTCTTACCCGCCTGTAGCCGAGTTTTAACTTGTTGGCAAAGTTGCTCCTGCAGTTAATAACTCCTACCATCTCTACGTCATCCAGTCTCTTTGAAAGGTATAAAAGACCGCCGCACTCGGCCCAGATTGGAATACCACCCATGGCAAGTGATTTTACGGCTCTCTTTAGGGGTTTATTCTCACCTAGCTCGCTAGCGTAAACCTCGGGGAAACCGCCACCAAAAATTAGTCCGGACAAGTTTTCTGGGAGCGATTCATCGCGCATTGGATCAAATGGAATAAGTTCGGCACCGGCCTTTGCAAGCATCTCCAAGTTCTCTGGATAGTTAAAAGAAAATGCCTTTCCCGACGCGTATCCGATATTAACTTTGCCCAAGCGCTGTGGCTCTTGAATCGGCGCCGAGGGGACTTTGAGAGGTGCCGAGGATTTGGCTATTGCCTCTAATTCTAAAAGATTCACCGAGCCGATGATGGCGTTTTTTATTTTAGAGATCTTCTCTTTAATCTCAGATGGATTCTCAATTACTGGAACTAAACCTAAATGGCGATCTTTTAGAGTCATTTCGGGATCTCTTTTGATTGCGCCAATTACGCGAATCCCAAGGGGCAAAAGAGCGTTTCTTAGAGATGACTCGTGGGCATCTGATCCCACTTGGTTCAAAATAATTCCTGCCACATTTATCTCGGCATTCCATTTGGAAACTCCGTTGACTAAAGGCGCAATGGTTGAAGACATTGACCTTGCATCTACAACCAATATGACCGGTGACTTAGTCAGGCTTGCCACATGGGCAGTTGAGCTCATTGGGATCTGACCTATGGCGAAGTCGGCATTCAAGTCGTCTCGGTCTCGTAGAAGCTCCGTGCCGTCAAAAAGACCCATTGCGCCTTCAATTATCAATAAGTCGCTGTCTTTGGAGGCGTTTTTTGCCAACTGGGCAATAAATTGTGGGCCGGAAATAAATGGATCTAAGTTGCAGCCGGGTTTTGAGATAGCCAAGGAGTGGTAGGAAGGGTCGATGAAATCCGGGCCCACTTTGGCGCCTGCAACTTTAAGTCCTTTCGCCGTGAAAGCTGCCATTAACCCGGTTGCAATGGTGGTTTTCCCGGCTCCGGATCCCAGTGCGGCTATTACTACCCTGGGTGGAAGGTACATTTTTTAATACTCTATTCCCTTTTTTGCTCGAATTCCCTGATCATAAGCGTGCTTTATCTTTTTCATCTCCGTGACGGTGTCAGCAATTTCAACTAAATCCTCAGGGGCATTTCGACCTGTAATGATTACATTAGTCTTTGGAGCCCTGTTGGAAATTGCCTCAACGACAGCTTCAACTGGCACCCAGCCATATGAAACTGCATAAGTCAGTTCATCCAGAATCAAAAGGTCATAGTTTCCCGACGAAAGCTTTTCCTTAGCCACCGAAAATGCGTGTTTTCCCTTGGCCACGGTCTCGTCCATATCGGTTGACTCCCAAGTAAATCCATCTCCCAAGGTGTGCCACTCAATTTCAAGGTGTTCTGCCAGTTTGCGCTCGCCAACTTTCCATTTTCCGCTCTTGACGAACTGAATTACCCCAACTTTCCATCCCCTGGCCCATGCCCTTCCCATGACGCCAAATGCTGCCGAGGACTTGCCTTTGCCATGTCCGGTATTTAAAAGTACTATCGAATCAACCTTGCCCATGCTTAGACGCTAGTGTGTTTTATGTAGATCAGGGAACCCGGTGAGAATCCGGGGCTGTCCCGCAACAGTATCCGAGTAGTAAATCCCACATGCCACGGCCAAATCGGCGGGAAGGCGGGAGGAACGATGAGACGGAAGCCTGGAGACCTGAGCGACATTTAGGAGAAGTGACGCGTGGACGTCGAAAATTTTAGCTATTTGAATTTACTGGTTATTCCCGGCCGGAGGCAGGTTTAGACATGTCCCTGGTGCTGGCCGTAGGTGGAATAAAGTCGGGAAAAACTCATTTTTGCGAAGAGCTTTTAGCTCAATATAGCCGGGTAGGCTACTTTGCCACCGCCCCGACAAGCTGGGCCGATGAAGCCAAATTTCATGAGAGAATCAAAGCTCACCAGGCATCGCGCCCGGCTACGTTTGAGACAATTGAAGTTGGCGACAATCCCGAAGATCTGCCTGAGCTCCTTAGGAATTTTGAGGGACCTGTTCTAGTTGATTCAGTCGGCACCTGGATAAGCGCACTTTACGAGAAAAATTCAGGTCGAGGCTACCAAAGTCACTGTAGGTCATTTTTAGACGCTCTGGATTCGCGTAATGGCCTTAGCGTAATCGTGTCAGAAGAAGTTGGGCTTTCGCTCCACGGAGCTAACGAGATCTCCAGGGACTTTGTGGACAAAGTTGGAGCACTTAACCAAGAAATCGCAAAAATAGCAGATTCAGTTTTTCTTATAGTGGCAGGCAGGGCGGTTCCATTGATGAAACTAGAAGATCTTCGAGAAAGTTCTCGCCTTGGGAACCTTTAGAGACTTTTTTTCCGCTTGGGGCTTTCTCACGGTTCTTGGAGGGTCCAAGGAAATTCGACCCGGAGCGAGAAGATGGTGGTGGCTGGTTGGCCTTATCATTGGAAGTTGTCAAGGAGCAATATATTATTTTGTTTCCAGTTACTTTGGAACCATTATCGGTGCTGCTATGGGACTTGGGATAGGTGCTTTAATCACCGGTTTTTTACATTTCGACGGTTTAATTGACTGCGCGGATGGCCTGATACCCCCCATGGAGAAATCAAGGCGGCTAGAAGTAATGAAAGATCCCAGATCCGGAGCATTTGGCGTGATTGCTTTGGTATTTGTGGTTTTAATTCAATTTTCTGCAGTTATTACATTGCCCCACTGTTTGCTGGTTATTTTGCTCTTTGGCGGAATTTTCACGGTCTCTAGGACTTTGATGTCACTTACTATGACTTTTTTCAAAAATGTTAGCAAAGCATCCATTGCCAATCATTTTGAGGTTGAAAAAGACGGGGAGAATGCAGGTAGTTCTTTTGAGAGAGAACTAAGGAAAAAAGGCGGATTTTTGGCCTTCGAAATTTTAGGGTTGAGCGCCAGCCTGGTTTTACTTGGTGTAGGAAATTATTTAATGATGAAACATTACGGTGCGAGTATGAATCTCTTTGTGGTCCACTTTGTGTTCACATTTTTCTTTGTTGTAATTGGCGGCGTAGGAGTAGCGCTATTTTCAAAAAAAAAGCTGGGAGGATATTCCGGCGATGTATTAGGTGCCATTGGCGTAACTTGTGAGACTTTTGGATTAGTTGCAAGTTGTCTCAAGTGGTAGTAAGAGAGGTTTTTTGATGGAAATTGTGCTTTCAGGTGTCGGAGTGTTAGGCGATGCGGCCGTTGGAGAGAAGTTCCAAGGCAGATTTCATCCAGTTGGGATCTATGGCAAAGCCATGGAATTAATTGAGAAATTAATTTACAGAGATGACGTCAAAGCAGGGATTTTATATTTATCCATTGGAATCGGTCTTTCTGGTACTCCAATCTATGGATTAAATAAACTATTGGGGCCATTAAAATCGGTCAAAGTATTTGGAGTAAAACTGGATCGCCTGATTGGAATTCCGTTTTTCCTTTGGCTGGTTAGTGGCGGCTGGCAATTGGGAAAAGTTGCAAATCAAATTGGCGAGTATTTAGAAAATGGTGATTTGGATAAGGCAAGAGGCCAATTGCCATCTTTGGTTGGAAGAGAACTAAGTGGACTTGACCTAAGCCGACTTTCAAGCGCTGCCATTGAATCAGTCGCTGAGAATTCAGTCGATGCTTTAGTGGCACCGCATTTTTATTCCACTTTATTTGGCTCCTTTGGATCGCTTGGTTATAGGGCTGTAAATACCTTAGATGCCATGGTAGGAAGACGCAACGAGCGATATGAAAACTTTGGGAAAGCTTCTGCGAAAGCAGATGATGTACTCAACTATGTGCCGGCTAGATTGGCAGTTATCTCAGTAATTGCCCTAAGGCCCAAAAAGGCAGTACAGATTCTTAGAAGCATTGCTAAGACTTCTCATGGCCACCCTTCTCCAAATTCAGGAGTAATTGAGGCGGCCTTTGCCGGTGCTCTTGATATTGAAATTGGAGGCGAAGTTTCATATGAAGGAAGAATTGAAAAGAGACCTGTCTTGGGATTTGGTCAAAAGCCGTCGCCAAATGATATTAAAAAAGCAACCAAGTTACTTTTTGATATGGAACTGTTTTTTGGGATTGCCTCGGTTTTTTCGCCGCTGATCTTTCCTGTGGCCAAGATAATTAGAAGACTCTCAAAGCAGGTACTTAAATGAGCTCCAATACCTCCAATTTGAAATCTCCCGAGATATCCTTTTTGGAGATGGCTCACGGCGATAGATCCTATGAGCTGGCAAAGGAAAAAGGAATTGACCCTGATTCTATTTTGGATTTAAGTGCAAGCCTGAATCCATTGGCTCCTGATATTGCTTCAATGGCACGAAAATACCTTTCGTCCCTAAGCCGCTATCCAGACTCTTATGCCGCACAGTGCCAACTGGCGGACGCCATCGGGGTATCACCTGAGCGTTTAATTTTGACTAACGGAGGAAGCGAAGCTATTTCTCTGGTTGCAACACTTAAACCTGAAGGACAAGTAATCGAGCCTGAGTTTTCACTTTATAGGCGCCATTTAAAAACAGTTGGAAAATCTTTTCCAATTTGGCGATCTAATCCATCGAACCCTTTGGGAAAGTTGTTAGACGCTTCACAAAAGGCAGACATATATGATGAAGCATTTTACCAATTAGCTACTGGCACTTGGTCTAGAGGGGCATTTGAAAAAGATGCATTTATTCTGGGTTCTCTGACAAAATTATTTGCCTGCCCCGGTTTGAGAGTGGGCTACATAATTTCTCCTGATGAAAATTTAGCCGCTACAATAAGAGATCTTCAGCCCAAATGGTCCGTGGGGTCACTGGCGCTTTCTCTGATCCCTGATTTAATTGAGCTTGCTACAAATGAGATGAAACATTGGGCGCAAGGGATTAAAGAGCTTAGAACTAGTTTATTCTCACTTTTTTGCTCATTTGGGTATACGCCTTTTGATTCAGATGCAAACTATATTGTGGTCCCAGGTGCCAGACACCTAATTGGGCCGCTTGCAGATAAAGGAATATTTGTAAGAGACGCTAAGAGCTTCGGCCTTGATGCCATTCGCGTGGCAGTGCCAAACAATGACGGCCAAATTAGGCTTCTAACCGCATTAAAAGAGATATGTAATGAAACTAGGGCAAATGGCTAGATCCGGCAATTTAAAAGGAGCGCTTCATATTGGCGGCACAGGAAGCGACGTCGGCAAGAGCATATTAGTAACGGGGTTGTGTAGAGCCTTTTTGAGAAAAGGCTTTAAAGTCGCGCCATTTAAAGGTCAGAATATGGCCTTGAATGCAGAAGTCACCGATGAGGGAGGCGAAATAGGCAGAGCTCAAGGCCTCCAAGCCATGGCGTGTCAAATTAGGGCAAGTGTTGACATGAATCCAGTACTTTTAAAGCCAAAGGGCCAAAGTATAAGCCAGCTAATAGTGAGAGGAAAAGTAGCAGGCGAAATCGATGCCAAAGAGTATCAGATTAAAAAGAAAGAACTTTCTGCCACTGTTGATGAGAGCTTTTCAAATTTATGGAAAAACTTCGATTTGATTGTCGCAGAAGGTGCCGGTTCAGTTGCAGAAATTAACCTAAAAGGTGTTGATCTGGCTAATCTGGGGCTTGCACAAAGGCTCGGAGTTAATTCTGTTTTAGCTGCGGATATTGATAGAGGCGGAGTATTTGCTTCAATATATGGCACATGGGCGTTAGTGGATAAAGAAGCTCAAAAAATGCTTAAAGGATATGTCATAAATAAATTTAGGGGAGATATATCTTTAGTAAAAGATGGCTTAAGTGATTTTGACAAATTGGTTAAAATAAAAAACTTGGGAATTTTACCTTACCTTGCGAGAAGCGGCTTAGACGGTGAAGACTCAAGTTCTCTTAGCCAAATCGAAATACCTCTGCATAATGAGGTTTCTAAAGTTCTCTTAGATGTGGCAATTATAGGCTTTCCGACAATTTCAAACATAAGTGACTTTGATCCACTTCGTTGCGAAAAAGGTGTCCGGATTAGATATATTCGGCACTTGAGCCAACTTGGAGATCCCGACTTGATAATACTTCCGGGTTCCAAAGTTACGGTGAATGACTTGAATTGGCTTAAGTCCCAAAACGGAGACGAGTTAATAAAAAAGGCATATTCCAACGGTTCTTTCATTTTAGGTATTTGCGGAGGTTTCCAGATGCTGGGAAAGTCAATTAAAGACGGCTTTGAGTCTGGGGTCGAAACTGCATCTGGACTCAATTTGATTGAAGCTGAAACGGTGTTTAGAAAAGAAAAAGTTGTAAAGAGAGTTTCAGGAAGTGCTAAGTCTCCATTTGGTGGCTTTGTCCCGTTTTTTGGATACCAGATCCATAATGGAGCAGTATTTGGGGAAAATGGATTCATTCAAATTAATGGCCAAGTAAATCTTGAAGGTTCCGTCTCTCAAGACGGTAGAATCTGGGCTACTTCTTGCCATGGTTTATTTGAAAATGACAAGTGGCGAAGCGACTTTTTAAATGCCGTTTCGCTGGAGCGAATTGGGTGCGAAACTTCGAAATTATTTAGTTATGCAAGTGTCCGTGAAGAGTGGATTAACTACTTGGCAGACTGGGTTGAGGACAATCTTGACCTTGATGAAATTCTTGGAATCGCTACAAGTTCCCCGATAGCAAGGATGTGATTGAAGAAGTGTTTGAAGTATTTACTAACGCAGATACTGAAATACTCGCTCTTCGAGTGGCCGGTGATTCACTTTTTGAAGAAGGAATAAAGATAAGAGTTGAAAGACTTTCATCTAGCCCAACTCCGAGCAGCGAGGCTCAAGTCATTGTCTTAAGACGATTGGGTGGTGCGAGTGGATTTGAAAGCGAACTTGACAGGCTCAGAGAACATGCAAAGAATATTGGTGCGGTATTCATAGCTCTTGGAGGGGAAAGTAGTTTTGATGACGAGATTGCAAAATACTCACTGGCCTCGCCCGAAGTCGTTGAGAGGACATTTGACTATTTTGTGCAAGGGGGCGCCTTTAATCTGGCCAATGCCATCAAGTTCATAGCCAACAAAACATCCGTGTTTGAGTGCAGTTACGAGTTGCCACAAGTTGTTAAAAGCGAAAGTATTTGGAAAGTCTTTGAACCAAGCCAGGATTTCAAAATGGATCGAATCCCTGTGGTTGGGGTAGTCTTTTATAGGGCTTCTTTCATCGCGGGCAATACGTTGTTCGTGGAAAAACTTTGTGAAGAAATTGCCCGCAAAGGTGCAAGAGCAGTCGCCATTTACTGCTATTCGCTTCGGGGAGACACAAATAAAAGCTCTTCAGTAGTAAAGATGCTAAGAGAAATAAAGGCGGACTGCGTAATCACTACCGTGTGGGCAGCTGGGCATATGAAGCAGGCCTCGATGTCCCTAGAAGATTTTCCAGAATGGGATCCAAGCGAGCTTGCCACACTTGATGTGCCTATAGTGCAGGGGATAGTTTCAAGCCAAGATCGCCGGGCATGGATAGATTCTCAGGTTGGTTTATCCCCACAGGACGTTGCGATGTCGATTGCCATTCCTGAATTTGACGGGAGGGTAATAGGACCGGTCTTTGCCTTCAAAGAAGTTGTTGACAGTGGTGCTGATTTTGCTTCAGAGGTTGTGGCTTATCGAGTTGACTCAAATAGAGTTGAGAGACTAGCCGGGCTATGTCTATCATTGGCCGCACTTAGGCACATTGAGCCAGATAAGAAAAAAGTTGCAATAATTCTTTCGGCCTACCCAACCAAGCGCTCCAGGTTAGGCAACGCCGTTGGTCTCGATACTCCACAATCTGCCCTCGATTTGTTAATTGCTATGAAGGAAAAAGGTTATGGCGTAGCCAATTTACCTGAAACTTCCGACGAGTTGATGGCCGATTTGGCAGATGGTCTAATTTATGACGAATCGGCATATGGTTCCGGCATCGGCCAAGCAACTCTTGGAACACTTCCAATTGATGCCTACTTAGAGTGGTTTGAGAAAGTACCCGATAGCACAAAATTGAAATTAGAAGAGCATTGGGGCGAGCCTCCCGGAGACATTGGAGTAAGCGACAAATTTCACTTTTGCGGAAAATCCTTTGGAAACGTGATAGTGGCCATCCAGCCTCCAAGGGGCTATGGAGTTGATCCAATTGCGGTATATCACTCTCCGGACCTCCCACCTACTCATCACTATCTTGCCTTTTACCGATGGCTGGAGGAGGTTTTTCAAGCAGATGCCTGTATCCATTTAGGCAAACACGGCACGCTTGAGTGGCTTCCGGGAAAGGGTGTGGGCCTATCCGGCGAGTGTTTTTCCGATCTTGCACTCGGGGCAATGCCACTCATCTATCCATTTGTCGTAAATGATCCAGGAGAAGGAACTCAGGCAAAAAGAAGAGCTCATGCAGTGATTATCGATCACATGGTACCTCCACTGACAAATGCAGGTCTTTACGATGAACTCGCTGAGATTGAGATCTTGCTGGATGAACATGCCAGAGTCTCAATGATGGATCCTGCAAAATTAGAAAAGGTAAGGGAGTTGCTTTGGCACTCCATGGTAAAAGCGGAAATTCACAGAGATCTGGCGCTAAAGAGAGAAAGGGTTGAATCTCATCCATGGCTAGTCGACGGAACCCCGGATCTAGCCGATGACTCTTTTGACAGTATGGTTCCAGAAATTGATGGATACCTATGCGAGTTAAAGGATTCAATGATAAGAGGCGGTCTTCATATTCTTGGAAAGAGCCCGTCTAAGGACTTGTTGATTGACACTGTTGTGTCAATAACCAAAGTGCAGCAAGGGTCGGTTGGCTCATTTAGGAATGAGGTGGCTTCAAAACTTGGTATTGCACACGACACCATGCGGACAAGTGAACTTGAGATATTAAACAAATCGCTTCACGACTCCGTTGAAAGGATCATTAATCGAGGTGCGGATGAAACCAGCAGCACCGAAAGGTGGATTAGAAACTGGCTCTTGCCTGCAATTGATAAAACAGATGATGAAATAAAGTCAGTACTTAGAGCGTTAGATGGTCACTTCATTGAACCGGGTCCTTCAGGTGCGCCCTCTAGGGGAATGGCATACGTGCTTCCAACCGGGAGGAATTTTTACTCAATAGATCCGAAAGCCATTCCCTCTCCGCTTGCATATGAAATCGGTGTGAATCTTGCCGATCAAGTTATTAGTGAATTTAGATCCCAAAAAGGAAGTTTCCCTTCATCTGTAGCAGTTGTGGCTTGGGGAACTGCCGCTATGAGGACCTGTGGCGATGATATTGCCCAGATATTTGCATTTATTGGAGTCAAACCAATCTGGGACGATGTCTCTGGTCGTGTAACAGGAGTCGAGCTTATCTCTTCAGAAGAGCTCAAAAGGCCGAGAGTAGATGTGACAGTGAGAATGTCAGGATTTTTTCGGGACGCGTTTCCTCATGTAGTCGAACTTTTGGATCAAGCGTTTCAATTGGCAAGCCAAGCAGATGACAAATGGCCAAATCCTTTGGCTTCAAGTGGAAGTGATGTACACAGAATCTTTGGACCTAAACCGGGCAGCTATGGCTCTGGAATATTACATGTTTTAGAGTCCGGCGCCTGGGAAGATGACAAAGATCTAACTTCAATTTATTTAAAGTGGGGAGGTTATGCCTATGGAGGCGGGAGAGACGGTGAATACTCTGCAAAAATGTGGGCGGAGCGCTTAGGCACAACAGAAATTGCCATAAAAAATCAGGATAATCGGGAACATGACATTTTTGACTCGGATGATTATATGCAAGATCATGGAGGAATGATTAATGCCATTAGAACTCTGAGCGGAAAAAGTCCAATGGCGGTATTTGGTGATACTTCCAATCCTAGAAACTTGAAAGTGACTTCCTTAGAGCAAGAAGCCGCACGAGTTGTCCGAACCAGGGTAGTTAACCCGAAGTGGATTGAAGCCATGATGGATCACGGATACAAAGGGGCATTTGAGATGGCTGCAACCGTAGACTACCTTTACGGCTATGATGCGACAGCACACATCATTGAGGACTGGATGTACGAAGAGATCGTAAGAAAATATGTAGCAGATAAAAAAGTCAAGGACTTCTTCAAGAATTCGAACCCTTGGGCTCTAGGTGCAATCGCCGAGAAACTGCTGGAGGCTAGTCGAAGAGGCTTATTCAAAGCGAGTCAAGAGACATTAGATACGTTGCATGACGCAATTTTGGAATCAGAAAGTTGGCAAGAGTCGAGATGAAAGAAATATCGTATCCATTTACCGCCATCGTTGGAATGCAAGACATGGTTTTAGCTCTAAAGCTATTGGCCGTCGACCCGACCCTTGGGGGAGTCGTGCTAAGTGGAGATAAGGGGAGTGGGAAATCAACTGCTGCACGCTCGATAGTTTCGCTGCTTGGAGAGAATATTCCCTTTGTTGAACTGCCAATCGGGGTAAGTGAAGATCGAGTTATTGGAAGCCTAGATGTCACAAAGGCTCTGAATGAAGGACAAGAGGTGCTGCGCCCAGGATTGCTTTCTGAAGCTGATGGAGGTGTACTCTACGTTGACGAAGTTAATTTGCTTCCGGCCCATATCACCGATCTCCTTTTAGATTCTTCGGCAAGCGGGAAATTAACGATCGAGAGAGACGGGATTTCAGTCACGAAGTCTGCCAAATTTGCACTCATTGGATCCATGAATCCCGAAGAGGGAGAGTTGCGGCCCCAACTTCTTGACCGCTTTGGGCTCTTTGTAACATGCAAGTCATCTACGGATTGGAGGGTTCGAAAGGAAATTATTGAAAATAGGGTTGACTTTGAAACCAACTCCGAACAATTTCAAAAAAAATGGGAGCAGAAAGAACAAATCGCAAAAGAGGTTATAAGAAATGCCAAAATGCTGATTCAAAAAGGGTTAATTACGCTGGAACCTTCTGTGATGGAATCTGCAATTGCGCTTGCTTTAGACTTTGGGGTAGAGGGAATTAGGGCAGATATCACTTTATGCAAAGCAGCTATTGCCAACTGCTCTCTTCGAGGGGATACAAAAGTGGAAATCATTGACTTGGAATCGGTGGCTCCATTGGTGTTAAGCCACAGGGCCAAAAGAGATAGAAATAATAAGTCACCTAATAAGCAAGATGATTTAAAAGATGCAATCAGTGAATCGCTAAATGGAAGTTCCTCGAATCAAAACGGCGGTCTAACTGATTCGGTCTCAGGGGATCAATCGGAAAATCAATTGGACATGTTAAACGATGACGGCAGTCAGGCAGATAAAAGTCCAAAGAATTCTCAAAGTTCCAGTCAAAAATTAAAATGGGCATCCATTGAAACAGCTATGGAATCTCAAGTGAAGGTTAAAGATTCAAAATTAAATCTAAAAGACAGTCATCATCGTTCCAAAGATTCGAATTCAACGCCGGGAATTTATGGAAGAAAAATATCTTCTAGATCAATTCGGCAAGATGACCAGCTAACCGGTATTGATTTGCCAGGCACGCTTCGAAAAGCCGGTGCTAAAGCAATATCTGGGCAAAATTTCAGCGCTAATTCCAATTTGGCCACAGATATTAATATCGATGACTTTCAAGTCTCAATTCGAGAACGAGTAGGTCAAGTTACCGTCATATTTTTAATTGACACCAGTGCTTCAATGGGAAATAGCCAAAATGCGCGAAATAGGCTTAATTTTGTTAAAAGAGCTCTCATTGACCTTTTTGAAGACTGCTACCAAAAGAGGCGCGACGTTGCTATTATCACCTTCGGGGGAAGCGAAGCCAATATCATTGTCAGCCCTACTGCAAGCATTGAAATTGCTTCCCAGCGTCTTGAAGGGGTAGAGATCGGCGGCCCCACGCCGCTGGCTTCGGGCTTAGAACTGGCCTACACTATGGCAAAAAATATTAAAACCCGAGGTGGATCCCCATATATTGTGCTTGTCACCGATGGCCGGGCCACTTTGGGATCTGAAAATAGCAAGATAAGTCCGTTTAAGGAGGCTTTATTGGCAGCAAATAAGATAAAAATGCTTAGAACTGAGGTAATTGTGGTTAAAAACCACGAAAAATACACTAATACAACAGATTTCTGCAATCTGCTATGCGAGGCTCTTGACGCGAGTTCTATGATATTGATAGAGGAAAGTTTGTGACAAATACATGAAAGTTATATTTCAAGTATCCTAAAAAGGTTGGAGTATTGATGTCGTCTGCGAAAGGAGAGTGCTGTGACAGTGGCTTCTGAAGACTTAAGAGATGATGATGGGGGTTTGAACGCTGACGGTGTTGAACAGGTAGCCGAAAGTGCTGTGCCAAACTTTGAATTGAGTGAGGCCCTGCAACGAGTTCTCTCCTGGCAAAGACAAGATCCGGGTTTGAGAATTTCGGAGATGCAACGTCTTTTGGGCGGTTCGTCGAGGATTACTTGGATTTGCAATGCCACCGGTGGTGACGGAGTCAGCACACGCTTAGTTTTGCGGATGGATCCGCCCGGAGTTTCCCGGCCCGGATCTTTGGTCCAAGAAGGTCAGTTGATGACTTTGGCTACTAATGCCGGTGCTCCTGTTCCAAATATTATTATGTCCAGTGACGACCCAGGTTTGTTGGGAGCCCCATTTTTGTTAATGGAGTTCGTCGATGGATACTCACATCCAAGAGCTATTCTTAGAGACAAAGCACTTGAAAAACTTAGGCCGCAATTGGCTGGCATGTGCGGTCAAGCATTAGCAAAAATTCACTCCATCCCGGTCGAGGAAGTTCCATGGCTTGCAACTGTTGACGTGTTGAGCCAGGTTAGAACTCAACTCGACCAACTAGGTGAACCGCATCCTGTTTTTGAACTAGCCATAAGGCAGTTGGAAGCAACAAAGCCTGCGTCTCTTGGAACCACAGTTGTGCATGGCGATTTCAGAAATGGAAATTTGATAGTAGGGGCTGAGGGCATAAGGGGAGTTATCGATTGGGAGTTGAGCCATATCGGCGACCCTATGGAAGATCTTGGATGGCTTTGCGTGAGATCTTGGAGATTTGGAGGCCCCGGACCAGTTGGGGGATTTGGAACATACAATCAGCTGATTTTTTCATATGAGCATGCAAGTGGACGTGTGCTGGATCGCCAATTGCTCAGGTGGTGGGAGTTGCTCTGCAGTGTACGCTGGGGCGTTATGACAATGATGCAAGCTCAGGCTTTCAGGCAAGGCACGCACAGATCGCTCGATACCGCATTAATCGGACGTCTTGTTTGTGAAGTCGAGTGGGATGTACTTGCTCTTCTTTCAACCGGAAGAAAGGGTTAATCGTGGCGTTACAAGATCCCCCGGCAACTGAAGATTTGCTGGTTGCCGTCAGAGAGTACCTTCAAGAAGAAATTCTTCCAAATGCAGACCAAGCAAAAAGAGTTCATGCACTAATGGCCATTAAGATAATGGGTGTAATTGAGCGTGAGCTAAGTATCGGACCAAGGCTCGAAAGCGAGCACGAAGAAGCTCTTCGCTCACTAGGAATTTCTAACGAAGCTGAACTAGCCGCTGCAATCAGGTCAGGGAGTCTTGATTCAAGGCGAGATGAGCTTGTTAAAGTGCTTAGGCATACGACTGCTTCAAAGCTAATGGTGGCAAGCCCGGCGTTTTTGGACAGAGCACAAAAAGAGGCAGCTGCAATTGCAGCAAGGCAGGCTAAACGGGCCGATGCCGCAGCCAATGGCTAGCATTTTAGCGGATTTAATCCAAATTATTTGACCTCGAAAGTTGTCCGGCTTTCTAATCCGGATCCGCAAAATTTGACATTTTGTCTGCCTTTATGCGCCAACCGCGTGAAATCCGCCGTCGGCATGAATTATTTCTCCGGTTGTGAGCGGAAACCAATCGCTTAGAAGCGCAATTACAGACCGTGCCACCTTGGATGCATCGTTGACATCCCATCCAAGAGGTGATCTTTCTGCCCAAGCCTGTTCAAATCTTTCAAATTTTGGAATTGATTTGGCCGCTACGGTTCTGATCGGCCCGGCTGCAATGAGATTGACCCGGATTCCGTCGGATCCTAGATCTCGGGCTAAATAACGCGACAGCGATTCAAAGGCCGCCTTAGTCACCCCCATCCAATCATAGGTAGGCCAAGCCACCGAAGCATCAAAATCCAAGCCGACGATGGAAGGCGAGGATGACTCTTTGAGCAATGGATGGAAAGTTTTGGCCAAAAGTTTTAATGAAAATGCCGATATCTCAATTGCAGTTGCCACATCTGACCACTCAGCAGCCATTATGCCATGACCCAGGCATGCTTCAGGAGCATAGCCAATGGCATGAACCAGCCCGTCCAAGCTGTTCCATCTATCCTTAAGACTTATGAGAGCGCTTTGCGCTGTTTCCGGCCTTGAAACGTCAATTTCAATCACCTCAATGGAAGGATCGAGTCTCCTGGCCATTCTTTGGGTGAGGGAAAGACCTCTTCCCGCCCCGGATAGGACAACTTCGGCGCCTTCTTTCAAGGCAAGTTCAGCAATTGAATATGCCAAAGACGCGTCAGTGAGTACTCCTGTTACTAAAATTCGTTTGCCACTAATAATTCCCATTGGCAGAGCGTAGTTCGACAAATGAAAGGCTGAAAACATGTCGGGAAAAAAAAGCATCGGAATAATCGGAGGAACAGGGCCGGCTGGGTTAGGAATAGCGCTCCGACTAGGAGTTTCGGGCTACGAAGTCGTAGTTGGTTCCCGAGATGAAAAAAGGGGGATAGATGTGGCGGAAAACCTCAAAGAAGGCAATACGGACCAAAATATTGCAATTTCTGGGTCAGATAACGTTACTGCCTCTAGTTGTGAAACTGTCGTAGTCGCTACTCCCTGGGACGGCGCCATAGTAACTCTCAAGGAGTTAAAAGCAAATTTAGAGGGTAAAACCGTGATTTCAATGGTCAACGCTCTTATGAAGACTTCGGGAGAACTTGAGCCTTTGATTCCTGGTCGCGGGTCAATGGCATTGGAGATCCAGAGAGTATTGCCAAAATCAATGGTAACAGGAGCTTTTCATCACCTTCCTGCCGCGATTTTAAAAGATTTAGCCCATGAACTCAGCCAGGACGTGGCGGTCTTTGGAGATAACAAAGAAGCTGTGTCAGACACGGCCAATATTGTAAATTCCATTGAAGGGCTTCGGGCAATTTACGTGGGATCTCTCTCACAGGGCCTTGCAGTCGAAAGCTTCACGGCAGTACTAGTTTCTGCATCGATAAAAAATAAGGGCCATGCCTCGATTAGATTCACCGGTTTGGACTCAATAGGATCTAGCTTATGAAACTATACGATTCTGCCGCAAAGGGAGTAGTTGAATTGGAACCGGGGCCAATTGTGACTCTTTATACCTGTGGAATCACACCTTATGACGCAGCCCACATTGGACATGGTGCAGTTTATGTTCTTTATGACGTGCTGCAGCGTAGACTAAGAGATTTGGGTCATGAAACCAGATGCGTGAGAAACATCACTGACGTGGATGACGATTTGCTGAAAAAAGCCAGGGAGCTGGGTGTCAACTATCTTGATTTGGCAGCAGAACAAATTGCTCTTTTCGATAAATCGATGAAAGCGCTAAATCTGCTTCCGGCCTGGAGCGAGCCAAGGGCCACCTCTGCAATTCCTGACATTTTGAGACATATTGGCTCACTTTTAGATACTCGCCATGCATATCAGTCCAACGGTGCTGTTTACTTTGACGTCCATTCTGTGCCGGATTTTGGTTCACTGAGTCATTTAAGTGAAACCGAAATGCTGGCCATTGCAAAAGAGCGAGGAGGAAACCCGGAAGATCCGGCCAAGAGAAATCCTTTAGACGTAGTTCTTTGGCAGCCTTCACAAGCAGATGAACCGGTTTGGGAGTCGCGCTGGGGACCAGGGAGACCCGGATGGCACGTTGAGTGCGTGGCACTTTCTCTAAGGGAACACGGCGGCGAGACTCTCGATATTCACGGAGGAGGATCGGATCTTTTGTTTCCTCATCACGAATGTGAAAGAGCACAGGCAGAAGCCGTTACCGGAACAGTTTTTTCGAGGCGCTGGGTTCATGTGGGGATGGTGCAATACCGGGGTGAAAAGATGTCTAAGTCGTTGGGGAATCTGGTTTTCATACATGATCTGTTGAAAAATTATGCGCCTGGAGCAATTAGGCTTGCTCTTTTGTCTCACCACTACTCAGAGTCATGGGAATGGAACGACGTGTTAATGGATCAGGCCGCGGATCGCTACGCTAGGTATGTGAGTTTGGGAAACGGTGATGCGGGAATAAATGAAGTTAGGGCTAGATTGGATGACAATCTCGATACCCCATCAATTATAGATATTCTGGATCAAAAGGCCAAGTCTTCAAAAGGCGTTTCTAAGACTTTGGAACTATTAGGCATTCCCATTACTACTTAAGAGAGAGATTAAATAAATGGAGGAAGTAAAACCATCTCCCATCGGAACAGTAAGCGGTCCGGATGGAAAAGAGCCTAAGTCGCTCGAAGAGTGGAGAGGAGTACTGCGCCACTCAACTGCACACATCATGGCCCAAGCCGTAATGAGACTCTGGCCCGGCACCCAACTTGCCATTGGTCCTTCGATTGAAGATGGTTTTTATTATGACTTTAAGCTTCCAAATGATCAAAGGTTCAAAGAAGAAGATCTGGTTCAGATTGAAAAAGAGATGAAAAAAATCATCAAAGAGAACCAGAGCTTTGTCAGGCAGGAAATCAATATTGACAAGGCAAAAGAAGTATTTGGCGACCAGCCATTTAAACTGGAGATAATTGACGCCGTCGAAAATGCCGGAATAACAGGAGAATTCCAAGACGAGGTTGAAAAGGGAAACACTGTCAGTCTTTATAAAAACGGAGATGGCTTTGTAGATCTGTGTAGGGGACCTCACGTGCCATCAACCGGAGCTATCCCGGCTTTTAAGCTTCTTAGAGTTGCCGGATCATATTGGCGCGGAAGCGAAGCCAATCCTTCCCTCCAAAGAGTTTACGGGACTGCCTGGGAAAGCAAAGAGCTTCTTGACGAGCACTTATATCGCCTAGAAGAAGCGGAAAAGCGTGACCATAGACGTCTGGGAGTTGAGTTGGATCTCTTCCACTTTCCTCCGGAGATTGGGAGCGGCTTAGCGGTATTCCATCCCAAAGGGGCGAGGATTCGAATGCTTCTGGAGGATTTCTCCAGGCGGGAGCACCTCGAAAATGGCTATGAACCTGTCTGGACCCCCCATACGGCAAAAAGTGATCTCTTCGCCATTTCCGGTCACTTGGGCTGGTATCAAGAGGGTATGTATCCGGGGATGGAGTTGGACGGCTCAACTTATTATTTAAAGCCGATGAACTGCCCGATGCATGTTCTCATATATAAAGACAGGCTTAGATCCTACAGAGAGCTTCCACTTAGGCTTTATGAACTTGGAACTGTGTATAGATACGAAAGATCAGGAGTGCTTCATGGATTAGCCCGAGTAAGGGCTCTTACTCAAGACGATTCCCATATTTTCTGTGCTCCGGATCAACTCAGTGAAGAACTCGCATCAATTTTGAAATTTATTCTGAAAGTTCTTACAACTTTTGGATTGAAAGACTTCCAAGCGGAACTTTCAACTAGACCGGAGAAATATGTCGGGGATCTGAAAGATTGGGACATAGCAACCGAGGCATTAAAAGACGCCCTTATAAGCGCCGGGATTGACTATGTTGTCTCAGAAGGCGACGGAGCATTCTACGCGCCAAAGATAGACGTGCATTTAAAAGATGCCATTGGGAGAAAATGGCAAGTATCTACAATGCAAGTCGATTTGCAAATGCCTAAACTTTTCGACCTTGAATTCATTGGAAAGGACAATGAGCGCCACCGGCCATATATGGTTCACCGAGTCCTTTTTGGCTCAGTCGAGAGATTTTATGCGATTTTGCTGGAACATTTTGCAGGCGCCATGCCAACCTGGCTTTGCCCGACTCATGCAAGAGTTCTTCCTGTGAGAAACGACCATGAAGACTACGCCAAGGAAATAGTTGCAATGGCCAATGCCGAAGGTCTCTCCTTTGACATCCAAGAGGCCAATGAACCCCTAGGCGCAAGGGTGCGCAAGGCTAAACTGGAAAAACTGCCATATATTTTGGTAGTTGGGGATCAAGACGTTGAGGCCAAGACCGTAGGAGTAAATTTGCGCGGGACCAATGATCCAGAACGCGGCGTTGGCGTGGAAGAGATAATTGCAAGAATCAAATCTGAGATAGATCGGTACGCTCTTGCCGGCGAGTAAATGTTTTCTTGGCATTTGGCCTATCGATCGGGACAAAAAATAATGGTGGAGCATATTTTTGCCCCTTGGCGGTCAAAGTGGGTCGAATCAGTTAAAAAGCCTGAAGAAAAAGAGTGCATACTTTGCCAAAATATCTCTTCAGGAAATGATGAGGCGGCACTTGTAGTAGCCAGGGGCGATCACGTAGTGGTGATGTTAAATCTTTACCCGTATGTCTCCGGGCACCTGATGATTGTCCCGAAGTCCCACGTGCCAATCTTTGATGACTTAGACCACACGGAGAAACTAGAGCTTTGGTCTTTTACAGAAAGATCGATAAACGTGTTAGGCAACGTATATGAACCTGACGGCATGAATATGGGGGCAAATATAGGCCAGGCAGGAGGAGCCGGGATCCCAAGCCATCTGCACATTCACGTCATGCCCAGATACGGTGGCGACACGGGCTTTATTACCTCGATCGGGGAGCTGAGAGTGATTTCTGAAGATCTGCAATCTAGTAGATTAAAGATTGCCTCCGCCTTTGAAAATCTAAATTCCCAGCATAGTTAGGGAATTTTAGCACCATTATTTAGTGCAAGCAGTAGCTAGCATTAGCGGGAGAATGCTGGTAAGATTATGGGGTGATCGATGGAAGGCGCCACAATGGTAGCCAATCAAGCCGGGGGACAGCAGGTAAATCTCGCCGCAAGAACCCAATAGGGAGAGCATTTCACGCACTTGGGATTACGCCTAATCAGGTGACTTTAGTGGGTGTGATTCTCGCCGGTGTGAGCGCGTATTTCATTGGTCGAGGCTATCTATGGCTTGGGATTGTTCTTCTTACTGTTTCAGGGCTAACTGATTTTGTCGACGGAGCAATAGCGCGTGTTGTAGGAGTGCACTCGGTTCGAGGTGCCTTTATTGACTCGGTTGCCGATCGGGTTGTTGACTCTTTGCTCTTTGGAGGAGTTGCCTGGTATCTCATTTCCACCAAACATCCCCACGAAGCAATTCTGCCCATTGCGGTACTGGGAGCTGGCTATCTGGTTTCTTATCAAAGGGCGAAAGCTGAATCGCTTGGCATGTCGGGCAAGGGTGGATTGATGGAACGGGCTGAGCGATTGATAGTTCTTGGCGTATCGCTTTCATTTGACGGCAAGTTTATGATTCCAATTCTTTGGGGACTTTTTGTTCTGACTATGGTTACTGTGATTCAGCGTTTTATCAAAGTCTGGGGACAAGCCGCAAAACTTGACGAAGCCGAGTCCAGGCTTTCCCAGTGGATAGAAATGGCAAAGGAAAAGCGTGAAGCCAGAGTGCAGGATAGGAGCGAGCGAGAGCCAATCTTTCACGGAGCTCTAGAGCGCTACCGAATTGAACGGGCGCAAAAAACCAGGTTAAGCCGTGAGCTCCGGGGCGATAGAGGTCCCAAAGCCAGGCGGAAGTTCATTCGCGAATCGGAAAGATCGCTTCAAGGAACTCCCAAAGTGTGGGAGCGATTGAGGGCAAGCCGCCCGGGATCCAGAGACCAGTCGACACACTGATAATTCACGGGTAGTTCTTATGGCTAAAGTTCCGCCTTCTATGGTGAGAAATGGGTACGTCTATGGTGCCAAGTTAATTCGTAAACTTCCAAATAACATAGTTTCTAAAGGCGTTTTTCACTTAGGCAAGTTAGCTCCGGATTTTCTGACCTCTAAGCACGATATTGTGGCCAAGCATATGCGCCGTGTTCTGGGCAATGATGCCGACGAAAAAGAAGTTGAAAAATACGTCAAGGAAGCATTTGCATCGTACGCCAAATACTGGATTGAAGGAGCCCAAGTTCTGACCTGGCCGCAAGACAAACTTGAAAGAGCACTGGTTTGCGAGGGTTTTTCAAATATTACAGAGGCGGTTGACAAAGGACAAGGCGTAGTAGTTGCCCTGGCACATTTGGGTAATTGGGAAGTAGGGGGAGCGTGGTTGGCCAGAAAAGGCTATCCCATGTGGACAGTTGCCGAGGTATTAGAGACAGAGGGTCTGTTTGAATTCTTTGTTGAACAACGTGAGCTTTTAGGGCTAAAAATTCTTCCTCTTGCAAAGGATACAGGAACTATATTGGCCAAACATTTGAAAGAAGGGGGAGTGGTCGGCTTGTTGTGCGATCGAGACATTCAAGGAGGAGGGGTTGAAGTTGAGTTCTTTGGAGAGAAAACTACTCTGCCTCCGGGGCCTGCGATGCTTGCTTATAGGTGCAAAGCAAGGCTAGTCACTGCTGGCATTTACACAGGCCAAGCCGGAGGAGAGACAGGTTATTTGGCCGTTGTAAATAATCCAATCGAGATAAATTTCGGCGCCAAACTACGAGAAGAAGTAAATAGGCTGACTCAGGTAATTGCAAAAGAGCTGGAGGGACTGATAAGGAGGGCTCCAAGTGAATGGCATCTCTTTCAGCCCAACTGGCCGAGCGACTCAAATTCGTGACTAGATTTGGTTTTATAGGTGAGTAATAGTCCTGACATATTTGAGCTTATTTTAGAGTCGGTTCCAGAAGGAGTCATGCTTTTAAATGGCCAAGGAGTAGTCACATTCGCGAACCGAGCCGCTTACTCATTACTGGGTTCAACTAGAGAATCAGTAAATGGCCGAAACTATAGGGATTTGGTCAAATCCTTT
>JAJYDO010000006.1:39673-59044 GCA_021777355.1 Actinomycetes bacterium
GGTGAAGTCAAAGATGAAGAAGGGGAAGCAGTAAGGTTGGCTGACCATCCGATTCTAAAGACCCTTAATGACGGAAAGACAAGAACCGACGTGCTGCTTGGCTTGACTATGCCTGGAGTGGAACCTATTTGGCTTAGGGTTAATACCAGTTCGCTTAGACAAAACTTGGAAGGATTGCCGACTAATTTAGATCAGGCGGGCCATCAAGTAGTGGTGAGCATGCGAAATGTCACATGGCAGCACAAAAGCCAAGAGAAACTTGCTAGGGCTTTGGAGGATCTAGCTGCGGAACGGGAGTTCCTAAGAGTCCTTTTGGATAATCTGCAAGAGGGAATAATTGCAGTCGACGAACATGGGCGCTTCACTGTTTTTAATCCGGCATCGGCAAGGTTTCACGGCATTTCAGATACATCCAAGTTGATCGGCAAAGTCCCAACCGGATCGGACCTAGAACTTCCTGACGGAACTCGACTTGCTCCAAAAGATAACCCTTTGTTGAGAGCACTAAAAGGTGAACACATTAGGAATGAATCTTTAATAATTGATCATCCACCCAATCCAAAGAGAGAAATCTTGGCTACAGCTCAGTCCTTACGTGATTCCAAGGGGAATTTAATCGGTGCGGTAGTTGCCATGCATGATGTAACTGAACAAAAAAGAGTTGAGCGAGAGCTGGCTGATTTAGCCATGCGCGATCCTCTCACCGGCGTGGCCAATCGTCTCAAATTTGATGACGAACTCGCAGATGCCGTATCAGAAAGCGAAGTAAATGGCACAACTTTGGCGGTCTTTATGGTTGATTTAGATGGCTTTAAAGCTATCAATGATTCTTATGGACACCAAGTTGGAGATGAAGTTCTACGTCACGTAGCAAGACGTCTCAGGCAGGCGACAAGGCCAAGAGACACTGTGGCCCGCATTGGAGGGGACGAATTCGTGGTTATCTGCGCCCTGGATGCTCCTCAAATTGAAGTGGACACACTATATGGACGTCTTGAGTCGAGTCTCAAGGACTCAATAGCCACCGAAGAAGGTTTAGTACACATTAGGGCGAGTTTAGGATATGCCCTCAGGGAGCCTCGTTCAAACATGACGGCCCTGGAACTTCTAAAGGAAGCAGATAATGAAATGTATAAGCAAAAAGCGGCCAAAAAAGAGATCAGTGAATAGGCCTAGCTTTGTTAATAGATCTTGTCTGCCCGTATAGCTTTGATCTTCCAGGAGGAGTGCAGCGACAGGTAGCTCTCTTGGCAAAGGCATATGCGAGACTTGGCCATGGAGTGAGAATCTGGGGCATTTCCAAGCGTCGGCTTTTTAAAATCGAAGGTATTGAAGAAGATCTTTTAATAACGCATAGCCCTCAAGCAGGTGAGATCAGCTATCTTCACCTTGGGCCGAGCATCAGTTTCAAAGCGAATGGATCGATAGCTCCAATCGGTCTGCACCCATCTTCGCTGGCCAAGAGTTTTTATGAGCTAGTCTCGCTCAAATCAGATGTTATTCATATTCATGAACCTCTAGTGCCTGGTCCCCCGCTTGAATCGCTTCTGATGGCAAAGTCAAAAAAAAAGGTATGCACGTTTCATCGAATGGGGGTAGATCCGCTTTACAGAATAGAAGGCCGACTGTTTGGCCGTTTCTTAAAAAGTTCGCATCTATTGGCCGCAGTTAGCGAGTCTGCCAAAGAAACTATTTTTGAAATTGCAGGGGTTGAAGCCCAAGTGGCATTTAATGGTGTTGACTTAGAAAGATTTGGCCGCATCCGAGGCACCTTGCCTGAATCAATAAGTAAAAGACAGGATTTTTTCCCCGGGAAAGAATATATTTTATTCATTGGAAGACATGAGAAGAGAAAGGGTCTTCAGATTCTCATTGATGCATACTTGAATCTAGTCAATAATCCCGAAATCTCACTTCCCGAGCTTTGGATCAGCGGACAAGGTCCCTTGACAAGAGACCTTGAAGAGCTATATGGAAAGGTCGAAGGAATCAAATTTGTAGGGATGCTTCCATTGAATGATCTAATTACCGTGATTAAAGGAGCCAAACTTTTAGTGGCGCCATCTCTTGGGGGAGAGTCATTTGGACTTGTCTTGATTGAAGCTATGGCATGTTCTACTCCTGTAATTTGTTCAGATATCCCGGGATACAAAGAAGTTATGGACTATCCGGGGGCTTTGTTTAAGCCAAATGATCCTAAAGATTTAGGAAGAGTCATGGTGCAGTACCTGGCAAATGAGGGGAAAAGGCTTGAATTAAAGGCGAATTGCACACAAAGAGCCCAACAATTTGGGATAATGGAATTGGCAAAATGGTATGAAGACAGGTTTGAGTGAGATGAAATTTAAGACAGGTGGTTTATCCTTTGTCACTAAGTAATGAAAGAACGAGAGAGTCATTACCTAGGCGCGGGTTGGATTCGGCGTGGTTTCTGGATGTAAAAAAAAGAGAAAAGCGGATTAAAAGTAACGTATTGATCGCACAGGGTTTTGTATCTATTTGGGCGGCTGTGGTTGGTGTAATAGTGGGCTGGCTGGTCGGACGCATAATTGGGGCCATTGTAGTTGCGGCAGTATTTTTAGTGGTTTCAAATATTTTAATTGTTCGTTTCGTGAATAATTCGGGAACTAAATTAGCGTTGAATCTTTTTGGAAGCAAAATGATGCTGTTGAAAGACGGCGAGGTCCTTGGAATATCGAAGGAGAAAATCGAAAGGGTATTCAATATCATTGAAAGGCTCTGTATCCAAGACGGGATTGGCGACTGTGAAACTTATGTAATTGACTTTCCCTCAGTAAATGCATTGGCAATTGAAGACAAGAAGACGCGAGCTTTTATCCTGACCAAAGGAGCTGTCAACTCGTTAGATCGCATGAAAATGGAAGCACTTTTAGGCCATGAGATCGGCGTATTGAGATCCCAGGTAGGACTTTTGGGCGGGGTTGAAATGGCCCTGTTTAAGCTCTCGTCGTTTTTCCCTCCATTAGCTAAACTGAAGGGCGCCTTCAATGATTCGCTAGCACCGATTAGCGCGGATTTGTATGCAATTGGACTAACCAGGTATCCGCCTGCTTTGATAGATCTTCTAAGTGGTGAAGTAAACAACCCAAGCGAACTTCCTCAAATTGAGCCAATTAGAAAACTATGGCTCATCCCGCTTGAAGTTGAAGAAACAAAGGGACCCCAGCAAATGGTTTCTATTGACGAGAGAGTAGAGATCCTTTCAGATTTCTAATTAAGGTAGTTTTGGCTATGGTGGAGAAATTTTGTTACAAAAAGTTGGTCAAAAATTCATTTCCCGCCGCTCCACAGTGCCAGAAAATCAAGCAAATCCCTAGCATTTGACCACAGAAAATTGAACTTTAGTCCAGGACAATACGTGTTTTACAGGAAAAATGCCAATACGACTTCCAAAAGGGAAGTATTTCGATTAGATCTATTTTGTCAAACTTAGACTGATTGGTGTAATTCAAAATTTCCAAATGAGAAGCCCTTAAAGGCGCAGCTTTCTATGATGAGAGAAAGTCTTATTAAAGACGGCATATTATTTTGCCGAAGGGCACTATCTTAGATTTGCTACTCCTGGAATGGGCAAATATATAATCGATGTCGCAATGAGAGACGGGCTACAAATTGCAAGCGAATTAGCATAACTGCAAATATTTGGCGAGTAATCAGTACTTCAAGAATCTGGCATATTGCGTTTTCCTTGAGGCTCCTTAATCTTTGCGTGAGAAAAGAGCTGGGCGGACCACTGGCGAACTGAGGTGTTTTCAGCTTTTACTTTTTTGTAATATTCGCCAAGTATCGAGATGGCAGACTCTGGATTCACTATTTAATCCAGATGACCCACTTAGGTAGTTTTCTTTTTTATTACTTATTTATAAGCTATTAAGAGTAATAAGCAGGTGGCACTTTAGTTCGCCACTCATTCCCTCCAGTGGTTTCCCATCAACGCATTTGGAGGCTTAATGTTCATTTCTCAAGGGGAATCTGGCAGTTCTGTGGATATAAATGCCAGTTTGAAATGGTATTGCAGCATTAGCACTAAAGTTATTACATGGCATCAAGTGAGATTACCAACGCTTCTTTAGATCAAGAACCTTCATACGCTCCGAGTAGAGCGCAAGGTTCCATCAGGTTAAAGCGCGGATTAGCCGAGATGCTTAGAGGCGGCGTCATTATGGATGTTGTCAACGCGGAGCATGCCAGGATTGCCGAAGCTGCCGGTGCCGTGGCTGTAATGGCGCTTGAGAGGGTTCCAGCTGATATCAGAAGAGACGGCGGCGTTGCCAGAATGAGCGATCCCGCCCTAATTGAGGAAATTCAAGCTTCAGTAACTATTCCGGTGATGGCGAAAGCAAGAATCGGCCATTTTGCCGAAGCACAGGTTTTGGAAGCTCTGGAAGTCGATTTCATTGATGAGAGCGAAGTTCTCACGCCTGCCGATGAAGCTTTTCATATTGACAAGTGGCCTTTTAAAGTTCCCTTTGTTTGCGGAGCTACCAATCTGGGTGAAGCACTGAGAAGGATCGGCGAAGGCGCGGTAATGATTAGATCCAAAGGTGAAGCCGGAACCGGGGACGTCATAGAAGCTGTCCGTCACTTAAGGTCAATTTTGCGAGAGATGAAGTCCGTGGCAACCGCTCCAATTGAAGAGATTGCAAATTACGCCAAAGTGCTGGGAGCACCCGTCGAGCTGGTTCAGGAAGTCAGAGAGCTTGGGAAACTACCGGTTCCGTTATTCTGCGCAGGCGGCATTGCTACCCCTGCGGATGCCTCGTTGGTGATGCAATTAGGCGCCGAGGCTGTATTTGTAGGATCCGGGATATTCAAAAGTGGAGATCCGGCAACTCGTGCACGAGCGATTGTGGAAGCTACTGCGCACTTTGATGATCCAGCTCTTATAGCCAAAGTCAGCAAGAATTTGGGTGAGCCCATGGTCGGAATTAGCGCAAGTGAAGTCGAAACCAAGCTCGCCAATCGGGGCTGGTAGTTTTTCTTTTTATGACCAATTGTTGAATGAAGGAAAAGCGCGGATTTCTTGAAAAGATTGTCGTCGGGGTATTGGCCCTCCAAGGTGATGTATTAGAGCATAGAAGGGCACTTGACCTTGTTGGAGTCAAATCTAAAGAAGTTAAGGTTCCTTCAGATCTCACTTCACTTGATGGTTTAATTATCCCGGGAGGCGAGTCAACCACTCTTTCTTTATTAATTGAACTTGGCGGATTGTTTGACGTTATCGGAGAGAAAATTGCAGGTGGAATGCCAATATTTGGAACATGTGCCGGCCTGATTATGTTATCTGAGGAAATTATTGACGGCAGAAGCGACCAAAAATCTTTCGAAGTATTTGAATTGTCGGTAAGGAGAAATGGATACGGCAGGCAGCTGGATTCTTTTGAAGCTCCAATCGAGTTAAATGGCACTTCACCTCCGAATTTTCCGGGAGTTTTCATCCGGGCTCCCGCAGTTGTTAGTCTTGGCAGTAAAGTTGAGGTGCTGGGAAAAGTGGTCAAGGATGAGTCTCCCGTGCTAATTAGGCAAGGGAGAATTTTAGGGGCGACTTTTCACCCGGAACTTACAGATGATTTAAGAGTGCATGAGCTTTTTATTTCAATGATCGAGGAGGTTTAGTTGTCCGGCCACTCTAAATGGGCTACGACAAAGTATCGTAAAGGTGCTCAAGACAAAGCGAGGGCAAAGTTATTTGCCAAACTTATTCGCCAGATAGAAGTTGCCGCCCGGGAAGGTGGAAGTGACACCACCAGCAATGCCACGCTGCGCACAGCCGTAAGTAAAGCCAGGGACAATTCGGTTCCTGCGGACACGATAGAGCGAGCAATAAAGCGCGGTACCGGTGAATTAGAAGGTGTGCGCTATGAATCTATTAGCTACGAGGGTTATGGCCCCAGCGGGGTGGCAGTAATTGTGGAGTGCCTTAGTGATAACAGGAATCGTACCGGAGCTGAAATTAGGAGCTTATTTTCCAGAAACGGTGGCTCAATGGCAGAACCTGGCAGCGTTGCGTGGCAGTTCGAACGAAAAGCCGTCATTAGATTCAAATCAGATGCCGATGAGGAGAAAATTCTTGGTGAACTGATTGACTCGGGGTGTGAAGATCTCTCCAATCAGGAAAATGAGTGGCTCGCTCTTGCTCCGCCTTCTGATTTAGCCAATTTGCGTGGCACCATTGAAAATTCTGGCTGGACTGTAATTTCAGCGGATCTTGCCATGGTGGCCAATCAGAGCATCGCATTAAATGACCTTGGAGAAGTCAAGAAGGTGCTTAAACTCTTAGACGCTTTGGAAGAGCATGATGATGCCCAAAATGTCTACGACAATAGCGATATTCCCGCTGAAATCATCGAGGCTCTTTCATCTGAATAGCTTTCCGCTTCTAGTCCAACCTTGCTCGAACTTTGTGAAAGCAATTTGGCCTTAGGTAATGGACCCGGCGGGCTTTCTAAGCACTTTTGTGCGAGGTAGGCGTTTTGTCGCTTTTCAATTTCCTAAGTGGAATTTTCAACATCGAGATGCCAAGCGACGGCTAGGTATCCACCTAGGAGATTGAAATTTAGTGTATTATCGAACGCATGTTCACACTAGGGATTGATCCTGGTCTATCACGATGCGGATACGGATTTGTCGATGACTCAAAGGAGCTAAAGGGTCCCAGGTGGAAAGCCGTGGCAGCTGGGGTTATTACGACCTCCCCGGATCTTGATCTTCCAAGCAGGTTAGCTGAACTTTACAAGGGTTTGTCACGCTTGATGGTGGAATACAAGCCCGAGGTAGTAGTTGTTGAACGGGTAATTTTTCAAGTAAATGCTAAAACGGCGATGTCAGTAGGCCAGGCAAGCGGACTGGCACTTGTGGCCGCGGCTAATTTGGGAGTCGAGGTCATCCAGTACAGCTCAAATGAAGTTAAGCAGGCAACTGTCGGTTATGGTGCGGCCACAAAGGAGCAGGTAAGGCAGATGGTTGCCAAACTGGTGGGCTTAGATGTTATTAGTGGTCCTCCTGATGTTTCAGATGCGCTAGCTTTGGCCCTTTGCCATTTGTCAACGTGTGGACTTAGAAAGGCCATTGGCAAGTCAATTGAAAGCCAAGGCGGCCAAAAGAAACAGTTGTTGGATGCAATGGTCGGACAAAAAATGGGAGAGGCGCAGTGATTGGCTCATTGACAGGCAAAGCAATTGGCTTTTTAGATGACAATGCAACTGTGATCATCGATGTGAACGGTGTGGGCTACCGGGTAACGGTTGTAAGCTCGCTCTTTCAAAAACTTGCTGGTAATGAGGACAAAATCACATTATTTATTCACACTAGGGTTCGAGAAGATGCAATTGCCCTTTACGGATTTGAAAACCTCAGGGAGCTAAAAACATTCGAAGTGCTAGTTGCCACTCATGGAGTTGGACCCTCACTTGGTCTTTCGCTTCTTTCAACTCTAGGTTCTGACGAATTTTGGCGCTCCATCAGAGATGAACAGGTAAAAATCCTGCAGTCAGTTCCGGGAGTCGGTGCCAAAACCGCGCAGAGATTGATAGTTGAACTTAGAGAGAAAGCGCAGATTGTAAGCATTGACCAGGGTGCCGGAAAATCTACACTCAGGCCGATTTTGAGCGGCAAGGTGGCAGTTAAGCAAGCCTTAGTTGAGCTCGGGTATGGCTCCGATGAGATCAGAGAGGTTCTAAGCGGCCTGGAAGATACGAGCGATGAGTCTCTTTTGTTAAAACTTGCCCTTAGGTCACTTTCGGGAATTAGAGAGGTTTCAAGATGAGTCCGAGACAAGAGTTTATAGACGGCGAGGACGAGACAAAATTATCAGAAGGCGCGCTTTCCAAAGCAGTTCTTCAACCCGTTCAAAATTCCGAGGATCTCCAAATCGAATCAAGCCTTCGGCCCAAGTCGTTGGCAGATTTTGTGGGCCAAAAGGATTTAAAAGCGCATCTTGGGATAATTCTTGAAGCCGCTAAAATGAGGGGCCAGGCGGCCGACCATCTACTTTTTGCAGGTCCTCCGGGATTAGGGAAAACTACTCTGGCAGGCATCGTGGCACAAGAGATGGGAGTAGGGCTTCGAGTAACTTCGGGACCGGTGTTAGCAAGGGGCGGTGACGTAGCTTCGATTCTCACAGATATGAACGACGGCGACGTGCTCTTTATTGACGAGATTCATCGACTGCAACGCACCGTCGAAGAGATTCTCTATCCCGCAATGGAAGATTTTCAACTTGATGTTTTGATAGGCAAAGGAGCAATGGCCAGATCCATTCGGCTGGATCTTCCACGGTTTACTTTAGTTGGAGCGACTACAAGAACCGGTCTTTTAACAGGACCTCTCAGGGATAGATTCGGCCACGTGGCCAGGTTGGATTTCTACAATATAGATGATTTGACAGGAATTGTGACAAGAGCAGCCCGCTTTTTGGAAGTGCCAATTGATGCCGAGGCCGCTTTTGAAGTCGCAAAGCGCTCAAGGGGCACGCCCAGAATTGCCAATAGGCTCCTTAGAAGAGTGAGAGATTTTGCCGAAGTAAAAGGGAGCGGGCATGTGACATATGACCTGGCCCAAGAAGCGTTGGCCCTCTATGGAGTTGATCACATGGGGCTTGACCAGGTAGACAGGTTGGTTTTGGACGCTCTTTGCACGAGATTTAAAGGCGCTCCGGTTGGACTAACCACTCTTGCCATTGCCATAAGCGAGGAGACAGAAACAGTTGAAGATGTTTACGAACCCTACCTTTTGAAGCAGGGACTCATAGAAAGAACCCCTCGGGGAAGAGTCGCAACGGCCCTTGCCTTTGAACATCTGGGGATAAAAGATCCCAGGGTAGGGAATCTTTTTTGATCTAGACGGCAGTTTTTTGGCACTTTGAGCAATGAATATAAAATTTAGACAATCTAAACCAAATGAGCACTCATAACCAATAATTCGGGCTATTCTAGAGTGTCCCAACTAGACATGGAGTTTTGGTGGTCAATCATCTGTTGGGTTCCTTGTTACTTGGAGCCGCTTCTAATACATCTAAGTCATCTTCGAGTAGCTCGTCCTCGATTGGGTTCTACCTGTTCATATTTCTGATATTTGGCGGAGGTTACTATTTCTTGGCCATTAGGCCAAGACAGAAAATGATGGTTCAAAATACCAAGCAAAGCGGGATTGAAGTCGGCGACGAGGTCATGACCACTTCCGGACTTATTGGAATAGTTGATCAAGTCAACAACGATAGAGTTTGGCTGGAAGTTTCTCCGGGGGTGATAGTCGAATTCGTGGCAAGCGCGATTAGAGAGAAAGTCCAACCGTCTGCTCTATACCCGACAGATTCAGATACCGATCAGGATGATGTTTTAAATGCTGAGAATTCCACCTTGGCATCTGAGGAAAAAAGTGATGGTGAGACCGAACCTGAAAGCAATGAGGACAAAGCTTCATGAGGTCACGCCCCTATGTAATTTGGGTACTTGTCGTTTGTATCATCTCGTTCGGCTCACTTGCTGGCGCTGTCGCTGCCGGATGGTCGCCCAAGCTTGGACTTGACCTCCAAGGAGGCGTATCGCTCACTTATATTCCCCATCTACCCGGCAACAAGACTCCGTCGTCAAGTGATATTGCAACGGCTATCAATATCATTAGGCAAAGAATAAACAGCACGGGTGTTGCCCAACCAAATGTTGAGAGCCAGGGAAATACAATCGTGGTTCAAGTTCCCGGTGTAAATGACCTCCAAAAGCTTGAAAGCTTGATCGGATCAACTGCTCAACTTACCTTTAGGCCGGTTCTTTGCCAAGTATATCCATATAGTCCTCCAAAACCTGTGAAGGGAAAACCTGCCTTTACCCCGCTCACAGGCACCCCGCCTGCATGTTCGAGCCAATATACAACTCAAAATTACCAGGCCACACCTGGTTTGTCCGGAGGGGGAACAAACCCGCCTCCGGTTGATCAGAATGCAATGTTTGCAGAGTATGCCGACAACACTCCGCTTAATTCGCCTAATAGCGCCACCATTCTGTCGCCCCTTTCTGGCCAGCCCAACACCAGATTTGAACTGGGACCGGCTGCACTTACAGGGTCAGATGTGGCCAATGCGGCACCTCAATTGGTAAATGGCCAGTGGACGGTTGGAATTACCTTTACTTCATCGGGTTCAACAAAATTCGACCAGTTCGCACAGGCCCAGTATCACAAGATCACGGCAATTGTTCTTGACGCCCAAGTTGTTAATGATCCAATTATCGAATCAACTAATTACAACGGGCAGGCTCAAATCAGCGGTTTGACCCAAAGCCAAGCACAGTCACTTGCTATTGAGCTTCAATATGGCCAGCTTCCTGTTGTTCTCAGCCAACAAAGTGCGCAAAGCGTGACTCCCACACTGGGAGCCAACTCGCTTCATGCAGGCCTTGCAGCGGGAATTGCCGGGTTAATTCTCGTTATGCTTTACACCATTTTTTACTACAGAGGCCTAGGAATAGTTGTGGTTTTGGGACTTGCCACTACAGGTGCTCTGCTCTTTGCACTAATTTCTTATTTGGGGCGGTCAATTGGATTGACTCTTGACCTCTCTGGAGTTACCGGCCTTATTGTTTCAGTTGGTATTACCGTGGACTCTTATATTGTTTATTTTGAAAGGCTCAAAGATGAGATTCGTTCCGGTTTGAGCGTGAGGACTTCGGTTGACAGAGGATTTTCAAAAGCTTATAAAACAGTGGTGGTAGCCGACTCGGTTTCACTTATTGCAGCAGCCACCCTTTATCTTCTGTCAGTTGGCGCAGTGAAAGGTTTTGCTTTTTTCCTTGGAATGTCAACGGTGTTGGACTTAATAACCGCTTATGCATTTACCAGGCCTTTGGTAATTCTATTAGGGCGCAATCAGAGGTTCACTAATGCAAGATTTATCGGAATCGGCAGGGGACTGCTGAGCGAATCAAAGGCGACTGCATGACAACAGTAGATGAAACTTTAGATACTGATATTGATACAGAAGCTGAAAACACTCCTGACAAGAAGAGGAGGTCGGCTCTTGGCCGTCTCTACCACGGTGAAACAAAATATGATTTTGTAGGGAGAATGAAGATCTGGATGGCAATATCTGGAACGGTAATTCTCATTGGCTTAATTTCACTTACATTCAGAGGATTGAACTTCGGAATTGACTTCCGAGGCGGTACTTCGTGGTCGTTCATTGCCCCAAATGTTTCTCCCCAACAAGTGCACGATGAGATGAATAAGCTAGGGTTTTCTGGCGCAACGGTTGAAAAATTGGGCGGGAAAACAATCCAAGTTCAGGATCGAATCACCGGATCTACATCTGCAAATGAAACTGCCGCAAAAAACAAAATTACTGCGGGATTAGCCTCGCTTGCTCACGTAGATGTCAATGGGATATCTGTAGATGACGTCGGGCCGACTTGGGGTGGCTACATTACGACAAAGGCTCTTCAAGCATTAATAGTGTTTTT
Organism: Actinomycetes bacterium; assembly: GCA_021777355.1. Lineage (GTDB taxonomy): Bacteria > Actinomycetota > Acidimicrobiia > Acidimicrobiales > JABEUL01 > JABEUL01. Next base: position 51,145 of record JAJYDO010000006.1, read on the forward strand.
TATTCTGACGACTTTGTATATAACCATCAGGTTTGAATGGAAGATGGCAGTTGGGGCCTTAGTGGCACTTGTGCATGACATTTTGGTCACAATTGGTGTCTATTCATTATCTGGGTTTCAAGTTACGCCTGACACGGTAGTTGCGTTCTTGACTATTTTAGGTTACTCACTTTATGACACTATGGTCGTCTTTGACAGAGTCCACGACAATGTCTCCAAAGAAGGTGCCAGGGGAAGAATGACTTATTCTTCTATAGTCAACCTCTCAATGAACCAGGTGCTGGCAAGATCAATTAATACCTCCCTGGTAGCTATCATGCCGATCCTGGCCGTTTTACTAATCGGTGCTCAACTTCTAGGCGCTACCACATTGCAGTACTTTGGACTTGCCCTATTTATCGGTCTGACTACAGGTGCTTATTCTTCAATATTTATTGCTTCTCCGATAGTGGCCGCACTAAAGGAAAAAGAACCGCGCCACAAAACCATTAGGGCAAGACTTGAAGCAAGAGGAGAGGCGGGTTTCAATTTTTCACCCGACTATATGGCAAAGCTCTCCCGATCAAGTGATGCCGCAGATACTAAAACCAGTCAAGAGACCGCACCTAGGCCTAAGGCAAAGCCGAATAAACCAGTCGCAAAATCTGATATCAAGATCCCAAGCGGCAGCCTGATAAAGCCCTCAGGCGGAACTGTTATTTCTGAAGATTCTGCTTCCAAAAAAGAAGATGAAGTCCAGGACCTAGAAGAGGAAAATGATTCGTCCGTCGAAGTACCGAAATCTCAATCAAATGTCAAAAGCGCCAAGAATAATCAAGGAAATGCCCGGAAGAATACTAAAAGCGGCAAAAAGAGATAAGCCATGGTGTCATCTCTTGGCACTTTGAGGCTAATCTAGGCTATATGCAGGCATTTATTGACAAAAGGAGCGTCAGCCTGGCCGAAGGCAGTGAAGAAATAACTTTTGAACCCTTAGTTATCGAACTTCGCAATTCATTTCTCCAACAAATATCTGAAGCCAGACGCCACTCGGGGACTACAAATGAAGCCGCATATTCACAAGATGAAATTGCTCTCATGGCCTCCGCTTTTGATCTTGCTGCCAAGGTTCACACCGGTCAAAAAAGACGCACCGGCGAGCCTTACATTTCCCATCCGAGTGCCGTTGCTTCGATAATGATTGAATTAGGACTTGATACCACGACAGTAGTGGCGGCACTTTTGCATGATGCCGTGGAAGACACTGAACTTTCTCTTGAAACGGTAGGCAAGTTATTCGGCCACGACGTGGAAGCAATTGTTGACGGGGTCACGAAGCTAGATCGCATCCATTTTGATTCACGGGCTGCTCAACAGGCCGCAACAATGAGAAAAATGCTTGTGGCAATGGCTAAGGATTGGCGAGTACTGCTCATCAAATTGGGAGATAGATTGCACAACTTGAGAACAATCTCCGTCATGCAGGAGTGGAAGCAGCGGCGAATAGCTCAGGAAACTCTTGACATTTATGCTCCGCTTGCACACAGATTAGGCATGTCAGAGCTTAAGTGGCAACTTGAAGATCTTTCCTTTACTGTTTTACACCCCAGGCGCTATGAAGAGATAGCCCAGATGGTTGAAAAGAGAGCTCCTGAGAGGCAGGAGTATTTAGACCGAATAATACCCATTGTATTAGAACAGCTAAAAACCCTAGGCGTTGAAGCAGAAGTGACGGGAAGGCCCAAGCACCTTTGGAGCATTTACGAGAAGATGGTTATTCGCGGAAAGGGATTTGACGAGATCAATGATCTGGTAGGGATAAGGATCATTACTCAAAGTGAACGAGAGTGCTGGGCTGCAATAGGGGTAATTCATTCCCTTTGGAACCCGGTTGTCGGAAGATTTAAAGATTACATAAATGCTCCAAAGTTCAACCTCTATCAGTCGCTTCACACTACAGTAATTGGACCTGAGGGAAAGCCAATTGAAGTTCAGATAAGGACATGGGACATGCACTGGCGAGCCGAGTATGGAATCGCTGCGCACTGGGGATATAAAGAAAATTCCATTCGTGACAATAGGGGTTCGGTTGATGTCAACAAAGAAGAACTTGCTTGGCTCAAGCGAATAGTTGACCTTGAGCGAGATACGCCTGATCCCGTTGAGTTCCTTGAGTCGCTCAAGTTAGATCTCGATCAAGGTGAAGTTTATATATTTACTCCAAAAGGCGAGGTTATTACGCTTCCCGACGGAGCTACGCCAATCGACTTTGCTTATGCAATCCACACCGAGATTGGACATCGCTGCGTTGGCGCCAAAATCAACGGCAGGTTAGCTTCACTTGATTCCAAGTTAGCCTCAGGTGACACCGTAGAGATATTTACTACAAAAGGGGCAGGTACCGGACCCAGTAGAGACTGGCTTTCAATTGCAGTTTCTTCAAGAGCCAAGGCCAAAATCCGCCAGTGGTTCACCAGGGAGCGCCGTGAGGATGCCATTGAGATGGGCAAAGAAGAGGTCACCAAGGCAGCTCGCAGGCTCTCTCTTCCAATGCACAAGATAAGCGGCACGGAGTCCTTGGACCAGGTTTTAGAGGATCTCCACATGGCAGATCTCGACTCGGTTTTCGTGGCCATAGGTGAAGGTCATTTAAGCGCAAGAGCTTTTGTAGAACGAATTGCCAAAGAACTTAAAGGCGGGGACCACGAAGAACTTCTTCCCACAACTGCATTAAGTTCAACCCCGCATTCAACTAAAGCCGTTACCGGCATTTATGTCGAGGGACTTGACGACGTGATGGTGAGGCTTTCCAGATGTTGCCTTCCTGTTCCGGGAGATGAAGTAATTGGATTTGTCACAAGAGGACGCGGGGTGTCGGTTCACAGGGCGGACTGTTCCAATGCAATTTCACTCGCCGGGAATCAAAAGGAGAGAATGATTGAAGTTGAGTGGGATGCCAACTTATCAGGGGTATTTGGAGCCTCGGTTGAAATTCGAGCACTTGATCGACCCGGATTGCTTGCAGACGTGACCAGAACCATGTCCGAGCAGCACGTCAATATAATTTCAGCTTCTACCCAAACAGGGGCCGATCGCATAGCACGACTCAGATTTGAATTTGAACTCGCAGACAGGTCGCACCTCGACTCGGTGGTCAGGGCCCTTAGAAGAATTGATAGCGTATATGACGCGTATAGAATTCTCCCTGGAAAAAGCAGGTGAGATATTCCATAGCGGTGGATTTATCTTTTAAGTTTGTGAGAGTTAACTAATGTCATTTCAGGCCCCTATCGGAACACGGGACATCTTTGCTCCCGAGTCCAAGACTATCGGCGCACTCATTGCAAAATTCGCATCTCTCGTGGAGTTGGCAGGTTTCGACCTCTTGATATCTCCTTTGTTCGAAGACTATGAAGTGTTCGCAAGAAGTGCCGGACAGGCATCTGAGGTGGTGAGCAAGGAGATGTATGTCTTTTCTGACAGGGGAGGCAGAGAAATGGCCCTGAGACCCGAAGGCACGGCATCTGTAGTCAGGGCATTTATTCAACACCAAAATCCCACTCCCTTTAAAGCCTGGTATGCCACTCCGGCCTTTAGGTATGAGAAACCTCAGGCAGGGAGGTATAGACAACACCACCAATTAGGACTTGAAGTAATTGGATCAGCCTCGCCTTCGTGCGACATTGAAATAATTGAGTTGGCAACGTCATTTCTAAAATCGATAGGCATTTCGAATTTCACATTACTGGTCAATTCCATGGGTGATGAGAACTGCCGGCCGCTATACAGAGAAGCTCTTTTGGATTATTTGGGGTCAAAAAAGACCGAGTTGTGTCAAGACCACCAAGATCGATTCAAATTAAACCCACTTCGAGTTTTAGACTGCAAAAAACCCGAGTGCACAAGTGTCACCAAAGATGCACCCATGATTGATGCCATGCTCTGTCAGGAGTGCTCCAGCCACCACCAAGAGGTGCTAAAGGGTCTGTCGCTTTTGGCAATAGATTTCATAAGTGCTCCTCGACTTGTTCGGGGTTTTGACTACTATACAAGGACAACCTTTGAGATCCAATCTAATTCCCTTGATTCGAGCCAAAATGCCATTGGAGGAGGGGGCAGATACGACAAATTGGTTGAAAAACTCGGAGGAAAAAGCGAAACCCCCGGAATAGGTTTTGGAATGGGACTTGAGCGCTTGGTATTAGTACTTGAGGCTAACGGGATTGAAATTGCTCCGAAGCAAAGTCCCGATGTTTATTTAGTCGATTTAAGTTCCAATCTTAATTCACCGGTATTGGCAGGGCTTCTCAGGCGATGCGGAATCTCAGTTGACTACTCTTACGAAAAAGGTTCCATGAAGTCCCAGATGCGCCATGCGAACAAGTCAGGCGCCACATTAGCCATAATTTTCGGACAAAGGGAACTCGAAAGAGGCCTCTATAAGATCAAGGATCTCGCAACTGGCGAGGAGAGCGAGGTCCCCTTAACTGCCATTGAAGAGGCAATTTTAGAGAAGCTATCAAAAATTGGCTAGCTTGGAATAGTAGGAACCAGTTAGAAATTGATCACTTAGGGTTAATTTTGGGTGAGTTGATAGCAATGTGGAGATTAAGTTGCAATTTAAAGAGGCGACAAAATACAGAACAAATTACTGCGGCACACTGAGCGCCGAAGATGTTGGAAGTCGCGTCACGGTCAGCGGGTGGGTGGCAAAACGCCGCGAGCACGGCGAACACCTTGCATTCGTCGATTTGCGAGATTACACAGGAATTATTCAGTGCGTGGTAGACGGCTCAGTAGATGTGAGAAGCGAGTATGTCCTTTCCGTGACTGGAACACTGTCGAAAAGACCCGAAGGCACGGTTAATGACAAGATTTCCACCGGAGAAGTTGAACTGACCGACTGTGAGGTCGAGATCATCTCCAATTCAGATACTCCTCCTGTGCCACTTGATGAGTACTCATATTCAGAAGAGAGCGCACGGCTCAAGTATCGATACATCGATATCAGAAATCCCAGGATGCAGAGGAATTTGCGTTTAAGGAGTGCCATGAACGCTTCTTTGCGCCAGTCGATGATTGAACAGGGTTTTGTCGAAGTGGAAACGCCCCTTCTTTGGACTCCCACTCCGGAAGGCGCCCGTGAATTCGTAGTTCCTTCAAGACGCCAAGTCGGATCGTTTTATGCCCTTCCCCAAAGTCCACAGATTGCCAAGCAGCTTTTGATGGTCGGAGGCGTGGATCGGTACTTTCAAATTGCCAGATGCCTAAGGGACGAAGATCTTCGAGCTGACCGGCAGTTTGAATTTACTCAGTTAGACATTGAAGCATCATTTGTTGATGAAATCGACGTAATGGGTTTTATCTCTAAGGCTTTGAAAAAGACAGTAAGCGACCTTTTGGGAATAGAAGATATCGATATTGAGAAAATCACGTGGCTTGAATCCATGCGCTCTTATGGAGTCGACAAGCCAGATTTACGATATGACTTAAAAATTCACGATATATCAGAGTATTTCAAAGACACCGAAGTAAATGCATTAAAAGCCGAGAGCGTCCAGGCAATTGTGGTCAAAGGCGGGGCTGAGTTTTCAAGAAAGCGTTTAGATGATTTAGTCAAGCGCGCAATTGAGCTTGGGGCCAAAGGACTTTTATGGCTAAAGGTAGTTCCCGACGGAGAAAGTATTTCCTTTGACTCGCCGATTTCAAAATTTCTCAAAGAAAAGGACATATTGGGATTCAAAGAGTCTTTGAATCTTTCTGCTTCTGATTTAGTTTTGGTGATATCTGGACAGTGGAGAGCCTCAGTTGAAGTACTTGGTGCTATTCGGAGCGAACTGGGTAAAGAGCTATATCTAAATAGCGAAGCCAAAGGAAACAACAGGGAGCTTAAATTTGTCTGGGTTACAGAATTTCCTTTGTTTGATGGTTTAGATGACTCGGGTAATCCAATCAGTGCGCACCATCCATTCACCATGCCCCACAGCCAGGATTTGGATTTGCTGGAAACCGAGCCACTCAAGGTTAGATCGAGCGCATACGATCTGGTTTGCAATGGATGGGAACTTGGATCGGGTTCCATTAGGATCCATTCACGCGAGATTCAGGAAAAAGTGTTTAAATCGCTTGGTTTAAGCATCCAAGAGGCTCAGGAGAAGTTTGGATTTTTGCTGGATGCTTTTAAATATGGTGCCCCTCCCCACGGAGGTTTTGCCATAGGGCTTGACCGTTTAGTTGCCTTGATTGCAGGCGAGGATAGCATCAGAGAAGTCATTGCATTCCCGAAGACTCAAAGTGGAGCTGATCTCATGACCGGCGCTCCAGGCGAGATTTCTGGATTGTTGATGCGGGAACTTGGCATAAAGTTTTCCAAGGAGCTTCACGGCGGCCAAAGAGTCAAAAGTGAAAAGGAAGCTTTCTCATGATTGTTTGGATGGCTGTAGTAATGAGCGGCCTGGCTCTTGTCTTATCCATAGTTTTGATTATCTCTCTTATAAGAGTTATGAAGCTTACTAGCCAGTTAAAAGCCGGGTTAAGTGATCTAAGGCAAAACGGAGAACCCATAGTAGGCGAAGTAAGACGTACATTGGAGCTGGCAAATAGTGACCTAGAGCGCATGGGAGCAGTTCTTGGCGCCACGGAACTGGTTGGGGGCACAGTCGCTTCAACTCTCCGAGTTGCACATAATGTGGCCGTCGAACCTGTCATTCAGGCAAAAGCAGTCCAGGCAGGCGGGAGTGCGGCTATTTCCAAAATGAGAGAAGGATCCTCCGAGAGAGCCAAGGAATTTAAACGCTTGGAAAAGAAGCGTCGAAACAAAGAAGCGAGAAAATCCGGATGATTAAGAGGTTCTTTTGGTTCTTCGTTGGGATCACTGTCGGGGCTTTGTCTACCTGGTGGACAGCTCGCAAGGCCAAGAAAATTGCCCAGACAATGAATCCACCCCAGCTGGTTGGAAAAGCTGAGATAAAGACTAAATTGGCAGCTAAAGATATGTCCGTGGCCCTTAAAGAGGGATACAAAGTGGCCAGAAAAAGAGCATCGGATTTAAGAGAGAATTGAAACTCCAGCTTCGCTTTGGCCTTAAAATGTCTAAACCCGTAAAAAATTGTGAAAGGTCATTAAATGCCTGAACCCAAAGCTTTGGCAAATAACACGAATTCAATGAGCGCAAACGAACTGCGCAAGGCTTTCCTAGATTTTTTCACGGAGAGAGACCATAAAATAGTTCCTTCCGCATCCTTGATTCCCCATGATCCAAGCGTGATGTTCACAATTGCAGGAATGATCCCATTCAAGCGCTACTTCACAGGTGAAGAAGTAGCACCGTATAAAAGGGCAACGAGTGTTCAGAAGTGTATCAGGACTATAGACATTGACATAGTTGGCACGACGGCCAGGCACTGCACATTCTTTGAGATGCTAGGGAATTTTAGCTTCGGAGACTATTTCAAAGAGGACGCAATTGCCTTCGCGTGGGATTTTGTCACCAAAGTCCTCAAGTTGGAAAAAGACAGGCTTTGGATCACAGTTCATGAAAGCGACGACGATGCCATTGAGATTTGGGCAAATAATGTCGAAGTGGACAGAGATCGAATCCAGAAGATGGGCGACGATAATTTTTGGAAGATGGGCGAAACTGGTCCCTGCGGGCCATGTTCTGAGATCTATTACGACAAAGGACCTGAATTTGGCGAAGATGGAGGTCCCAAGTTTGGAGGATCAGAGAGATTCGTCGAAATTTGGAACTTGGTGTTCATGCAATTTGAAAGATCTCAGGATGGCACTTTGAGCCCTCTGCCGAATCCTTGCATCGATACCGGCGCGGGGCTTGAGAGAATCTTGACGATTGTTCAGGGTGTCTCATCTCTTTTCCAAACCGACTTGATGGCCCCGTTAATTTCAGCAGGTGAAGAAATAG
>JAJYDO010000118.1 GCA_021777355.1 Actinomycetes bacterium
AACCCGTGACCAAATTTTAGCTAATGCGAGGTCACTTTGAGCAGCGACAGAGAGAGACTGTTGGACATGCTCGAAATGATCGGCAAGATAATCAGACATCGACCTGAAAGTGTTGATGTGCTACGCAATAACGAAGTACTTGAAGGTGCCGTATTGCGATGGATTGAAATCATTGGTGAAGCCGCTTCGAAAGTTTCTGACGCCACAACCCGAGAACATCCAGAAGTACCTTGGAGTAACATTGTTGGAATTCGGAACCGCCTGATTCATGGATACCCGACCGTCAATCTTTCCCTCGTATGGGGAGTGATTGAAGATAACTTAGCAACATTGCGTACACAAATCGAAATGATTTTGGAGCAACTTGCATGATCGATTCCTATGCGTTCGATAGCTGAAGGAATGGGCCCCAACCGGATCAGAACGCAACTGGACCTAAACATCATCATAAGTAACAACCTCTAGCTATCGCATTACAAATTGAATGGTCGCCGAAGCCTAGTAAAGTTGCTTGTGATTTCTTGCTGGTCGTGAGAAGACGCTTTGTGGCAACAGGAATATTTCCAAAATTGTGAAAATCAATGATCGAGCTATTGTGTTAGAGGAATGCGTCAAAAACCTCCATCTGCATATTTGTCCAACTCATGATGGAATGATTTGCCTGACCAGTGCCACACCAGGACGGCTTCGAAGTCGCAGGAGTGCAGAGACCACTCACATCTATATGCGCATTCCGCAGTTAGCAGATATGTTCATCAGACTCTCGATCAATTCGGGATAAGCTCTAGCGATGGGGCGAATGAGAAGTCCTGTATCATCGAAGCGACATGGTGACCCAAGTGTCAAATTCACACAAGTAACGATACGTAATCATGCAATAAGTCAATTCGATTTAACCTAATGGGATCGTTCAGGTCGATACAAGAGCGACATTTTACTGCTTGGGAATAGCGAGAATCTTAAGACTTAAACAATGAATTTTCTGTGACGCCTAATGCGCTTGCGAGTGAATCCCTCACTTCCGTATAATCAGACTCATCCCAATGTGGAAAAGCCCAATAAATACCTGCTCCGTCGGCAAATGCAAGTCCGTCGCAGTTCGTCCTGCCGATAAAGACTCGTGCATAGGCTCTATTCCCCATTGCAAACACAATTTGATATGTCCAACCAGAACTTATTGGACAAGAAAAGCTGATGAATGGCTGAAAGAGAGGGAATATTTGACAATTGTCTCTGAATAGAGTTGCGAGCGTACTCTTATCAGAAATTGTCTTCGGGAATTGATTACTGTTACCGTCGAGAGATTCACCAGGCAATATTGAAGACTTTGGCATGCCCTCAGAGATAATTGCCTTCGTAGGTTGTGGAAGAGTTTTGCAAATACCTGGGAAGCCAGCAGATGGAAAAATACAACTGGAATTTGAAGGGCAATGTTTATTAATCGAGCCACCACTTCCAATTTCAAAAGGCACTACGCTGCCCAAAGTGGTGCTGGGTGAAGTGGCGTCTGTTGATGCCACCTTACTTGTGGGAGCGCAGCCTGCAAATACCAATACGCCAACCAAAAGAAGTGATTTCTTAATAGGCACATTAAACAGTTTCAAGATGCAGTCCACCCATGGTCGTTCCATCACATATTATCCGTATCGAAAACCAATCAGGAAAAGATCCCAGATATTGATGGTGAATGTTATTGTACTGGTGGGAATAGGTCATACTTGCGCACTGCCAAGTTCTGAGGTAACCCACAATAAGTGGACATGTGTTATGCAGCAATTGCCACAGTCTTTAAGTTTGGTTCAAATTCAACTGGGCTGCTGTTATCCGTCACAGTCAAGAAAGTTGTCGTTCTCTATTGGCGTGTTCTTAGTTATCTATTTCACCTCTTAAAGATCCTTTTTGTTTAATCAAGAAGGATCTTCCGTCGCGCAAATATCGCGCAGTTGCTGCAAACCAGTGTCGTTCATTCAAGTTCACAAAGTTGAATTGAACTGCCATTACTGTCCGCACAAGTTCATCGTGAGCCGTTGAATTTAGCATCTCAAGTTGGCAACCGAGTTCGATTCTCGTCGCCCGCTCTCAAAAGACCAGGTCAGGGCTTGTAGGCTTTCTGGGGTGGAACTTCAAATTTTAAAATTATCGCGCATTTCCATTATTTTCCGAGTTCCGAAGCTTCATTTATGGTCTCTTTTGAAGAGTTGGCCAGAGCAGTGGGAGCTTGAGCTATCGCTCTGTCACAATGAGAACCTGGGTTCAAGTTTCTGACGGCCGGAGCCGAACCAGCTCAGACTATCCGAGCCATGGGTTCTTTAGTTGATGCTCATTAGTGCCAGCACAGGTATTGCCACCATGGCGAAGATCATTAAGTTGAAATTAAGTCAGACCTGTTTTCTCTTTTGCCAATACCCAGGTTTTCTGGAGTAAGTATGGAGAAATAACAACTGTTTTCCTTCCGGCTTTGGGAGTTCTCGCTACTTTAATGTCATCAGCCAGTTCTACGCCTATACGAGCCACTCTCCCAATTTGCTCCACTAAATCAGTATCGCTTTCACAATGCCCTATAAGTTCACTCCGCTTTGACTCCCCACTAAGCGGCCAGAAATACTAAAAGCCAAACGGGCTAGTCATTTAGCTCCTCCTACCTCTATATCTTGTGGTTACTTGGCCAGGGATACCCGTGGATTATCTCGGCTCTGGTAACAGGGCCGGTGCAAGCGGCCTGTTCAAGGAGTCTCCGGAAGACAAGGCCTCTGCTGCGGGAGTTACGCCGGTTGAACCTGAATGTGAACTCCTCCAGGTAGGCTTGCAGGTGAGCAGGGTCGATGCTGCCCTGGTGTGTGCCAA
>JAJYDO010000077.1:0-10326 GCA_021777355.1 Actinomycetes bacterium
TAGGCACACCTACGGAAGAAACGCTTGTTTTTCGAGCATTTGCCAAGATCTTATTTCCGCCATCACTCAGGAAATTAAAAGCATTTGTAACTTAATATGGGCTATATGGTATGTTTTTGGGTGAATAACATTCTTTGAATGAAAGAGTTTTTGTTGTTTGTTGCCAGGGATCAAAAGGAGATTTGAAATGCTAAATGCTATTGGAATTAGCTCCAAGAGGGATATCAAACTTATTGAAACTTCAATGAAAAAAAATAGATTGATTAAATTTGTAAAAGTAAGTACCTCAGTTCTTGTTGCAACTACGATGTTGTTAGGGATTTCAGCTTTTCTTAGCGCTCCAAATGCCAAGGCAACAGGGGCAGCCGGTGCTTATCAAGTAGCCGGGGATATCCCACCACTCACTCAATCATTTAACCACGTGAGTTGCTTCAGTACTACCTGCGTAGCTGTTTCATATGGACAAGCTATCTCAACAACTACCTATGGAGTGATTTACTACTCCTCAAATTCAGGTTCCACGTGGAATGAAGCGCCTACTCCTACCAGCACGGGGATACTTTACGGTATTTCTTGTGCTTCAGTGACGACTTGTGTAGCAGTAGGTACCGAGAACGCTCCTGTCTATGGGGCAGCGGGGATTTATTCAACCGATGGGGGTAAGACCTGGAAACAGGGGAGCGGCTTAGGAAGTTCGAATGCCCTTCTTTCGATTTCTTGTTACTCGGCAACCAACTGCATGGCGGGGACTTATGACGGAGTTGAAGCCACCACGAACGGTGGACAAACTTGGCTGAGTACTGCTGCTTTGCCGACTGGCGCGGGAAATATGTATGGAATTTCATGCTATACGTCAACTTCCTGTGTTGCAGTTGGAGCAAACAACTCTTTTTCGTCAGGTCTAGTTTTATCTACGACAAATTTTGGGTCAAGTTGGACAACAGATTCGATCCCAAGTGGAATTGCTTTGATGAGTGTGGCATGTTCCTCGAGTGGATGTGTCAGTGTGGGCGGATCTCCTGCGAATTCATCGGCCAACGCAGCGGCAATTTACTCATCGTCACCAAACACTTCGTGGAGCTCTGCCTCAGTTCCCACTGGCTTGCCAGGCCTAGCCGATGTAAGTTGCGAAAACCAAACTACCTGTGAAGCAGTAGGAAGCAGTTCAACGTCTGGGGCAGCCATGGAGACTACCGACTCGGGGGCAACTTGGACGGCCATAACTGCGCCGCCCAGTTCATCTGTATTCGCCTCAATAAGCTGTGAAAGTCCAAGTCTTTGCGTGGGAGCCGGATCTCTTAACACTGGAGGAATTTTCCTTGATTTCTCGTCGGGAATTGGTGCGACTTGGCTCCAAGCATCTGTCCCGCAAGGTGCTCTTACTTTGCCGGTAATCTCGTGCCCCACTTCAACAACATGTTACACAGGTGGCTATAACGGCTCAACGGGTCCATATCTTGAGGTAACTAATAATGGCGGTGCTTCTTGGTCATTCCAAGCCCTTCCGCAATCTTCCGGGGTTACTACAATTGAGTCTATTAGCTGCGCGTCGGTTTCAGATTGCGTTGTATTCGCAGACAACACTTCAACAAGTATTGATTATTACACAACAAACGGTGGGTCCAGTTGGACAATGGGAACTATTCCAACAGGAGTGGTCGTTAGAAATGTTTCGTGCCCTTCTACTTCTTCGTGTTTTGCGGTCGGTTACTCGGGATCTTCGTATTATGGCGCTGTAATAGTTTCAACCAATGGCGGTGCCAGTTGGCTCATTAGCAATCTACCTTCATCGACGCTGCCGACACTGACTCAAATTACTTGCCCGACTACCCAAAATTGTGTGGTGGCCGGCGGGCAAAACTCCGCAGTAGTGGTGCTCGATTCGAGCAATGGCGGAGCATCCTGGACCCAAGGAACGCCGCCAGCCAGCATATTTACAATTTCCTCTATATCGTGTTCTTCTGCGACGCTTTGCGTAATGGGAGGTAGGTCAAGTGCAAATGCTGCTTGGATTAGTTACTCCACTAACGAGGGAGCCAGTTGGAGCCCGAGCACTCTTCCAAGTGGATCATTCATCGCTGCTCAGTCTTTTTCCTGTTTAAGCAATTTGGAATGTCATGCCTTTGCCTATGGCAGTAATTTCTATGTTCCTGCCGCAATGACCAGCTATGACGGAGGAATTACGTGGCAATCAGACTCTTTGCCTACAAATATCACTAACTTGTATCAAATATCTTGCTCGGCTCCGACGTCTTGCCTTGGCTTTGCCCTTGGTGCTGACGGATGGTGGGAAAGCATAAGCTATATGGCCGCACCAACCATAACTTCAGTCTCACCGTCAAGTGGCTATACAAGTGGTGGAACAGTAGTTACCATAAATGGCACCAGTTTCACAAATAGTTCAACCGTTTATTTTGGCGCATCAAAGAGTTCGAATGTGCAATTTGTTTCGACTTCTGAACTGGTGGCAGTGTCACCACCTGGGGCATCCGGGACAATAAATATTGCCGTAATTAACGCAGTTGGGCAATCCACTCCGAATGGAGTTGACCAGTTCACCTATACTCCGGGCGGCACATATGTGCCTGTTCCGCCGGTTAGAATTGCAGATACTCGAAGCGGTGCCACTGATCCGGCTACCTATGCCGGGCAGACATTAACTACCGGTCGCGAGTCAATAAATGTGGCAATTGTAAGTGCCAACGGAGACCAAGTTCCTTCGAATGCAATGGCTGTGGTGGCAAACCTTACAGCGGTGGATCCAAGTACCGCAGGGTATTTGACCGCTTACCCTGCAGGCAATGCCCCGCCCAAGACGTCTTCATTAAATTTCAGTGCGGGAGAGTACGCAGTGGCAAACATGATTGAGATTCCACTCGGCGTCGGAGGTGCTAATGCCGGAAGCATTACTATCTCTAACTTTATGGGTACCACGGACGTATTAGTTGACGTCGAAGGATATGTCCTTCCCGATTCGACTGGATCTACAGTGGGACTATTTAATCCGGTGACACCGTTTAGAATTGTAGATACCCGACCGGGTTCTACCATACCGGCAGTTCATGTCGGCAGTACTTTTGCTCCGGGGCAGACGGAAAACTTTACCGTTACGGGAACAAGTGGACCATCATCTTCAATTCCCTCGACAAATGTGTCAGCTGTAGTTATAAACGTAACTGCCACAAACACTACCTCCGATGGTTTTGTGAGCGTCTACCCGACTCCTTCAACTCCGTTAACTTCGGTACCAACATTTTCATCGCTGAATTTTCTGCCTAACACCAGCGTGCCAAATCGAGTTATTGTTCCGGTCGGAGTTTCGGGCCAGATCTCGGTGTTTGTGAACCAAGGCGCTGATATTGTAATTGACATTTCCGGCTGGTTTACCGGATCCTCATCAGGTGCAACCGGCGACTTGTTCTTCCCTGTATCACCACAAAGGATTGCAGATACCCGCAGTGGTTCTGGCTACAACAATGCAGGCCAAACCTTACAAGGTGCGTCAATGCCGGGATTGGGTAGTCCAGATACGGTGGTGACAGTCGGAGTCAATAATGACCTTGTCCCGACCATAGCTACGGGTTTAGTAGCAAATGTTACAGTTACCAATACCAACTCGGCAGGCTTTCTGACCGTTTATCCGACGGGATCTTCACCTCCGTACACTTCGGATTTGAACTGGTCTACCGGGGAAACTGTTCCCAATGCGGTAGTAGTTGCATTAGGCACCAACGGGGAGCTAGATGTTGCGGCAAATGCAACAACTGACTTTATTGTTGACGTGACAGGGTTCTATGCCCCGTGAAATATACTCAATAACTGTTCATTCAGGATATTTAAATAGAAAAGGCAAAAAAAGCGCCTAAAAGCTTTTGGTTCCTGATTGGAAGACTGGTAACAATCAAGAATACTTGCATTAATTTCCCTAAAATGTATATTTGTCATCTCCCCTTAGTAAATACAAAATGAAAATTAGTAGTGAAATTAACTTTGTTGGCCCAAGACTTGATCAAAACTTGAACCATGTTATGTGCTTTCCAAACTACCAACCAGGAACTTTTCATGGCTGAAAATGACATTGACTCAATGCTGGTATCGGGTCAGACTCTATTAGAATTGCGCAAGGAAGAAAAGGCCCTTGGTATTGCAAACAAAGTTATTAGCCTAGAACCTAACAACAGCAGGGGATATCTTCTTGCCGCCAGAGCCTCACGGGGTCTCAATCGGGACCAAGAAGCGATGCGTTTTGCAAATACTGCAGTTTCCCTTGATCCAAACAATTACATCACCCACTTTACATTTTCTGAGATTATTGCACTTTCTTCTCTTAAGAAAGATAAAAGGTTAGTGGCCTTGGCCGTCAAAGCAGCAAATGAAGCCATTAGACTCAACCCCAATGCTGCTGCTGCATACAATGCTTTAGCAAATGCCCTGGCAGCATTGGGAGATTTCAAGCAAGCCGATCTAGCCATAAGAAAGGCAATTGAATTATCTCCAATGTCGAGCTATGTTTGGATTTCGGCGAGCAGTATTGCAATCAAATATAGAAACCATAAAGCAGGGATGAGAGCTTGTCAGTTTGCGCTGAAATTAAATCCAACCAGCTCGGCCGCGATAAATAACCTTGGTGCCTGTTTAAATCAAAAGGGGCTGTGGACAATTGGAGCTGTCGCATTTTTTGACTCAGCTAAAATTGATCCACGATCAAGCCTAGCTAGGTCAAATGTAGAATCAATTGGTTTCCAGTACCTCCAGATACTTAGCGTCCTGGTCCTGCTTCCACTGCTAATATTTTTCCCTATATTTGTGGGAGCTCGATTGTCAGTCGCGGCTTGGCTTTCCAAAAAGCCGGAAAAACTTAGACCGTTGGCAAATCGATTGGGATTAAGAGTCGCAACATCAAAACGAAATCGCAATAAATTCGAGAAGTATATGAAGAAGGCCCAGAATCAAAATTTGGATTTTAAAGAAATGCGCAAGTGGTCAGTGCTAAAGGGAAAGCAATACTCATTGTTGAGAGCTATGGTCTACGTACTTATTGCATTTTTCTTGATAATAGGAATCGGTTTTGTTACAAGTCTTGCCATTGGGGCCCAAGGAGATATCTTTCTCCGCGGCATAGGAGCCTTCATATGTTTCGCTATTTGTGCCGCTTTAGTTGTTTATCTGGTTAAATCTAGGTCTTACTAGCTAGCAGTCAGCTTGACCAGCACAATATCTTGAAACGGTTTAATACCTGTAGGAATCTGGCTTGAATGGACCTTCAATTGGGACGCCAATATAGTCTGCCTGGTCTTTGGTCAATGTAGTCAATTTTATCCCTAAAGCGTCGAGGTGCAATCTTGCTACTTTCTCATCCAGTACTTTAGGCAGAACATAAACTCTGTTTTCATACTTGGCTGCATTTGAAAAAAGCTCCACCTGCGCCATTGTTTGGTTTGTAAAGGAGTTTGACATGACAAAGCTTGGATGTCCTGTGGCATTTCCAAGATTTAACAGTCTTCCTTCGCTCAGCACAATGATCGAATGGCCATCGGGGAAGATCCACTTGTCAACTTGAGGCTTAATGTTTTCACGGACTATGCCCGGAAAAGAAGTTAGACCAGCTATATCAATTTCATTGTCGAAATGCCCAATGTTTCCAATTATTGCTTGGTTTTTCATTTTGGCCATGTGAGCTGAAGTAATGATGTCACGGTTTCCCGTTGCGGTAATGATGATGTCTGCAATTTCTATTACGTTATTCAAAGTATTTACTTCATAACCTTCCATGGCTGCCTGAAGCGCGCAAATTGGGTCAATTTCAGTAACTATCACTCTGGCGCCCTGACCGCGAAGCGAATCGGCACATCCTTTCCCAACGTCGCCAAATCCGCATACAACTGCAACCTTTCCCCCAATCAAGACATCGGTAGCTCGATTGATTCCGTCGACGAGCGAGTGGCGGCATCCATACTTATTGTCAAACTTAGACTTCGTTACCGAGTCGTTCACATTTATTGCCGGAAATAAAAGTTCTCCAT
Organism: Actinomycetes bacterium; assembly: GCA_021777355.1. Taxonomy (GTDB): domain Bacteria; phylum Actinomycetota; class Acidimicrobiia; order Acidimicrobiales; family JABEUL01; genus JABEUL01. The sequence continues at coordinate 6,024 of JAJYDO010000077.1, forward strand.
TACGTTCCATCTCATATAACCGGTGGACGCCGGTTGTGGTCTCTTCGGTCACACCTTTGATGCCGTTTGCCATTGTGGTGAAGCGGTTGGAGTCTTTCTCAAGAGATCTGGCCAAAAGTTTTAGAACTACACCGTACTCTTCGGAGTCATTAGCACTCGGCATTGGAACTGATCCTGCCTTTTCAAACTCAACACCTTTGTGGACTAAAAGCGTGGCATCCCCTCCATCGTCAAGAATCATATTGGGCCCGCCTTCTGGCCATTCGAGTGCCTTTTCAGTACACCACCAGTACTCTTCTAAAGTTTCACCTTTCCACGCATATACCGGGATTCCCTGTGGGTTCTCAGGGGTTCCTTCTTTTCCGACTACCACGGCCGCTGCGGCATGGTCTTGTGTTGAAAAAATGTTGCAGCTTGCCCATCTGACTTGGGCTCCCAGCTCCGATAGTGTTTCGATCAAAACGGCTGTTTGAATCGTCATATGGAGAGAGCCTGTGATTCTGGCACCTTTAAGAGGCTTTATGGCGCCATATTCTTTTCGCATTGCCATCAGACCAGGCATTTCGTTCTCGGCAAGCACTATTTCTTGCCGTCCAAAGTGGGCTAAAGATAAATCTGCAACTTTGTAATCATCTGGATTGAGAGCCGCCATGGCATAACCTCATTTCTAATTTGCCTTGATATCGGGAATAATCAGGTATCGTTAAATAACTTTAGTAATAATAGATCATTAGCGGGGACCCATAAATGACGGCAGTGTCAATTGCAAAGTCGGTTAATGAATTACTGCGGGAGGGTCAAAACTTCCTAAGTAATCATCCAGCACGACGTGTTTATTTGAGGACCCTTTAAAGAAATTCTCCCAATTATCCCGGAAGTGTACCCGTGAGGGTAGTTTTGGGATTTACGGGCAGTATCACCTTAGGATCGGGGCTTTGGTTGAAGTTAAAGTCATTGATCAAGTTACCCAGTTTTTTCTCGTTTTCCCTCACGTCAGGTCTTGGATCCGGTCTGCCGTCGGTTAACGGGTCGATTCTGGCGCCGTTTAGGAAATCATCTTCAATGAATTTGTCATAGGCATCAAAGCTAAGAGTTTGGTGGTCAATATAACCTTGCTTGGCATAAGGGCTTATTACCATTGCCGGGACCCTGAGACCGTAACCGTTTTGGTCAACGCTTGGAGGCACTACGTGATCATAAAAGCCTCCCCAGTCATCCCAGGTCAAAAATATCGCAGTAGAGCTCCAGTCGGGGCTTTGCATGATTGCGTTGATAAGGCTTGTAACGTAACTCTGACCTGCACTTACCCTGGCAGGTGGATGTTCGCTAACCGTAGCACTTGGCACTACCCAAGATACGGCAGGAAGATTTCCACTTTTGGCTTGTGAATAAAAATTTGTCACGTCTTGAATGTTGCCCAACTGATTGTCATTCTTTACGGTGTCGAACCAGGGGAGCGGGTTCCAAATGCCAGGAGTACTAGCATTTTGCGAAACGGCGATGCAACTCATTTGAGCAGGATTTTCGCAGTCCGGTTCACTTCCCGACACTACGTAATAACCCCAGGAGACTTTTTGCTTATGAAGCAGGTAGGTCAGATCGGTCCAAGCATAATCAGGCTGGCCGGGTACTGCAGCATTTGGATTTTTCCTAGCGGCATTGGTGCCTGTCGGACCCGGTGTGCCCCCGTAGGGGGTTGGGGTATTTGGCGGCACCTCAGGCCTTTTAGTCTGAAGTGAATTTTGGCAGCTGGATGGGTTGTCAATTTGGGTGCAATAAGCGGACCACTCGGAAACCAAAAAGAGATGCGAAGGTAGCGACCATGAAGCATTCGGCTCAAACATATGATCCTGCAAAACAAAATCCTTTGCATAAGTCCAGTAGTTTGGAATGTCGCTCTGGCTGTGGTATCCCATGACATCGGGAGTAGATGAATTGGTACAAGCCGGGTTGGTCGGATCAAGGCATCCTCTTTTCCCGGCCTCGGCCTGACCGATGAAACCGTTCATTTGCCCGCCATTTATATCTGCAGTTGCATTCGCCTGAGAATGAGGCCCTCCCCCGTTGACATCTGCATGATCAAGGAAAGGGTAAACGCAATTTCCTGTCTTAGGATCATTTACGCAAACAGTTGGCTGACCGTTTTTCATGGGAATACCGTCTGCACCCGGGAAAGTTCCGAAATAAGAGTCAAAAGATCGATTCTCTTGCATAATGATGACAATGTGCTTAATTTTGTGGATTCCCGGCGGGACGATGTAGGTGCCGGTGGGACCTCCTGAGACTCTTTCTACAGGAGTGCCGACGGAATTATTTGATGAACAAGCCGGAATCAGCGAAAGGATCAAAATGCCCAAAAGTGCGAAAATTTTCTTTGTTGGTAGTGTCAGATGCGCCATTTTGTAAAGGATAGTTCAAATATGCTAAATTGTCAACCATGGTTGTCAAACGGAATGTTGTCTTCGGCAATCTAATTCTCGTTGTCTTGCAGGTCTGTCTAGAAAAAATATGACTTTAATTCCTTCAACTCGTAAAAGGCTTGGCGCCTTGCTAATCCAGGCTTGGATCAACTATCAGCTTCAAATTGAAGCACTAATTAGTGATGCTGGATATGAAAATCTCCTTCCTGCAAATGCATCTGCGCTTTACTTGATAAATAGAATTCCCGCAATGTCGATTTCAGACCTTGCCAGGAAACTGGACATCACAAGGCAAGGCGCCTCAAAAGTTGTCTTCAAATTGGTCAAGTTAGGCTATTTGGAGGTGCAGCCCTCGATTAAAAGTTCCAGGGAAAAGAGCCTTTTTGCTTCAGAAAGAGGCGTTGGATACTTAATTGCCAGGAAGCTAGCGGCGGAACAAGTTGAGGTAAAATTCAACCAAAATCTTGGAGATGCGCAATATAAGTTGTTTTTAAACGCTCTTATGCACTTCCAATTAGACGAAAGCTGGAACCTCAGAAAGTATTTAGGCAGGTACGGCTTGGCGCTGGAAATTTAGTATTGAAGCTCTGAGAATTTTAAAAAAGGCAGACAAACTGCATGGGTGGCAAGAAGCATAGCTAGAATATTTCTTTATACCCCATAGGGTATCGCCAGAGTCTCAGGAGGCGAGGAGAGTGAAAGTGGACTTCAAATTCTTCAACCGAGGTGGCGGCAATTCAATTGAAGCCGCAACTGCCAAAGAGTTAATTGACAATGGAGACCTCGTAGTGGTCGACGTCAGAGAACCTCACGAGTTCCATGGCGGACATATAGAAAAATCGATCCACATTCCTTTGGCAAATCTGGAAAAATCTCTTCATTTGCTTCCAAAAGATGTGCACTTGCTGGTAGTTTGCAGATCTGGGATGCGCTCTTTAAAGGCATGCACAGTTTTATCAAAACATGGACACAATGTTTCTAATTTAAAAGGCGGGTTAATAGCTTGGATTAACCGTGGATTTTCGCTTTCAGGTGGCTGGGAAGTCATTGGAAAAGAGTAATTTGGCAAAAATTAATTAGATTTTTTGAGAGTTATTTTGCATAAGATTAAGTTGACTAGCTTGATTTTATATTTAATACTTGAAAAGTTACTTAAGACACTTGCTGTATCACTGTCTCATTAGTATAATTTTGATAATTAGTTTGTTGTATGTAACAACGTTTGTTTGAGGAGGTCTTTTAGATGGATGAATCATTAGCTGAACTCGCTGGGTCAGGAAATAACGAAATTCTCCACGATCCCAGCGAGGATGCGATAAGAGATTTGATTGGTCTCGGGGCAGATACTCCTATCAACATGGCACTGGCAGTTTCCTTTTTCCTGCAGCATATTGTGGACAACCCATGCGATCACACCAATTCTTCCAACCACTATCATGACAAGCCGCTCAGGATGCTGGCAACCCTCGTTGAATCCATCGGAATAGAGGATAACTTTGGGATTTATGCCGACGCCGAGGTAATATCCTACGAAGATGAACTTGACGAAATTGCCGCAGCGATATTTCAAGGTGACGTCATTGTCAGAGGCGATGAATCAACTTGGCAAAAGGTTATTGTGGACGGACTGACTCAAGATAAGGAAGGGAAAAAAGTCTGTCTTATGGATTTTCTTATAGGGCGAGACGATCTTGAGACTATTTGGACAAATCCCAAATAGTTTGGAATTTTTTATCTTTTATTCGTCAAAAACAGAGATTTGCCTTGGGATTGGATATTTCTACCCCACTAAAACTAAGTTTTAGAGGTACTGATTATCATCAGATTTTTAGGTAGGAGGATTTAATGTACGAGTGGTCTCAAGAACAGCTCATGATCAGAGA
>JAJYDO010000077.1:10336-13887 GCA_021777355.1 Actinomycetes bacterium
CATTAGGGATGAACTTGAATTTGGAGATACCCCTCCATATGGGGTCATCCGCAAGCTGGCAACCACATTTGGCATGGATGCTATGGCAAGGGAGTCTTTCAAGAAAAGGCTCGAAAGGGACCGACTAGTCGAGCAAGCCCTGGCTGAGGGTAACGAGGTGCCTCCTAAAAAAGAGAGGGAAGGAGGCGACGGGGGGGCCGCAGCAATGACTTTAATTCCCATTATTGAACTTTGTCGAGTCTGTCCCGGAATTGTAACTGCAATGGGAGTCAGCGTAGGTCTAGCTGCCGGCACAATAATGTCACGTGGAACGCTTAGTCAGAAAGAGCGCTGGGGCCTTGATCTTTTAACTTTTGACAAGATTGGTGCGTGGGCGATTACAGAGCCTAATTCCGGATCGGATGCTCTAGGAGGAATGCAGTCAAGCGCGAAGCGAGACGGTGATGAGTACATCTTAAATGGAAATAAGACATTTATTACCAACGGACCATACGCAGACACAATTGTTTTCTATGCCAAGTTAGACGATGGGTCAGGTGAAGATGTCAGGAACAGAAAAGTGCTTACTTTTGTCCTTGACAAAGGTATGCCTGGTCTTGAACAATCCAAGCCCTTTAGAAAGATGGGACTACACTCTTCACCGACTGGTGAACTTTTCCTGAGCGATGTCAGAGTCTCCAAAGACAGATTGCTTGGAGAGACTGAGGATGAAAGCCAAGGAAGCGGGAGAGAAAGCGCAAAGGATAATTTCGTAACCGAAAGAGCCGGGGTGGCAGCTATGTCGCTAGGTATTATCGAAGAGTGTCTGAGCCTTTCTGTCAAATACGCCAAAGACAGGATGCTCTGGGGAAAGCCAATATCTGATTTTCAGCTAATTCAACTCAAACTGGCCAAAATGGAAGTAGCCAGGTTGAATGTGCAGAACTTGGTATTCAGGCACATTGAAATGCAGGCGGCAGGAAGGTCGCTCACCTTGGCGGAGGCCTCTGCTATGAAGTTATATAGCGCACAGGCCGCTTCCGAAGCGGCAATGGAGGCCGTGCAGCTTTTCGGCGGAAATGGATATATGGCTGAATACAGGGTAGAACAGCTCGCGCGAGACGCTAAAGTTGCCCAAATTTATGCGGGAACTGATGAAATTCAAGTTACTCATATAGCCAAAGATCTTCTTCGCAAGGAAGCCTAGGTAAAGTTTCTGTTTCATTTTTAGACTGAATTCTAAATTTCAATCTATAGTTGCACCTGATGAGTAATTTTCCATACAGCGCCAAATATAAGATCAACTCTGTTTTGCCGGAGAAGGGCACGCCACGGGAAGTAGTTATTAACGAACTATTAGAAATGGCCAAAGAAGAGGACGCGTTCTGGGAAACGGGCAAGTGTTCCGGGACAATGTACTGCGGCGATCATGATCACTACGCCTACCTGCAGCAGGCATTTGGCCTGTTTGCACATGTCAACGCCCTTCAGCGAGACATGTGTCCAAGCGCAACTAAATTTGAAGCTGAAATAATTGCGATGGCACTGTCGCTTTTCCATGGTGAAGAGGTGGCGGGCACCAAACCGGCTGGTCTCGTGACAAGTGGAGGCACCGGCTCAATTGCCCACGCCATGCTCTCCTATCGTGAACTGGCTAAAAATGAACGCGGGATAGAGCATCCCAAAGTAATCAAACCAGAGACAGCCCATCCTGCATTTGACAAAGCATGCCACTTATTTGGAATCGAGCTTTTAAGAGCACCCGTTGATCCTGTAACTACACAAGTTGATCTCGACTGGGTTATAGAACATATTGACAAAAATACCGTCGCACTCGTGGGAAGCGCCTGTAACTACGGATATGGGACAATCGATCCAATCTCGGAATTATCCGACATTGCCTTGGATCGTGGAATTGGACTTCACGTGGATGGCTGCCTGGGCGGATTTATTCTTCCATTCGGTGAAATGCTTGGCTATGATATTCCGCCCTTTGATTTCAGAGTGGAGGGAGTTACGACAATATCTGCCGATACTCATAAATATGGTTATGCCTTTAAAGGAACTTCTGTCTTGCTTTTCAGGGATATGAAATTGAGAAATTCCCAGTATTTTTATCTGACTGATTGGAGCGGAGGCAAATACTGTTCGCCAGGTATGGACGGTTCAAGATCGGCCGGACTTTTGGCTGCCACGTGGGCCTCAATGGTTCACTTGGGAAAGGAAGGTTATCTCAAGTATGCCAAAATGATTTTTGAAACTGCAAAAGAAATGATTGGTGCCGTCAGATCTCATGCTGAACTTAGGATCATCGGAAATCCAACATTTCTCTTCAGCTTTACTTCGGATGAGTTTGACATTTACCACATCAACGACTTCATGAAGTTGAAAGGCTGGAGATTTAACGGGCAACAGTATCCGAATGCTCTGCATATGGCTGTTACAAGACCACAGACACAACCTGGAGTAGCTGCAGAGTTCGCATCTGACTTGACTGAAGCAATTGAATATGCGAAGTCCAAAAAAGACATCGTGCCCATGTCCAGCGCTGTCTATGGGGGAGTAGCTGGCGGAATGACCTCTGAGGCAGACGAGTTCATAAAGATGTTTATGGCCGAGATGATGGATGGCTTTCAGGCAATACCTGACTAAGATCAACCTTAGTGAAGGTTTTGATATCAGGTTCAAGTGGGTTAATCGGCTCAAGTCTAAAAAGCAATTTAGAGAGTGACGGCATTGAGGTCGTTAGCCTTTGCAGGCAAAAATCGAATGTAATATCGGGTAAATCGGTATTTTGGGATCCCGGAAATAAAGAGATAGACAAAAAGTCTCTGGATGATTTAGGTCCTATTGAAGCAGTTGTCAATTTGGCCGGAGAGAGTATAGGAAATGCCAGATTCAATAGCACCGTTAAGAAAAAAATACTGGATTCAAGAGTTGATTGTACATCGCTTTTAGCAGACACCATATTGGAACTGCGCTCTAGGCCCAAGGTATTTATCAGCGGTTCGGCAATTGGAATATATGGAGACCGTGGCGAGGAGGTACTTAAAGAACATTCAAATCCCGGAACCGGCTTTTTGGCCCAAGTCTGCCAGGCTTGGGAGAATTCGGCTAATACGAGTGAAGATGGGGGATTAAGGGTAGTTAATATCAGGACCTCCATCGTGCTTTCAAAGAACGGAGGGGCGCTCAAACGCCAGCTTCCTATTTTTAGATTTGGACTAGGAGCATCGCTTGGCTCAGGGAATCAATGGATGAGCTTCATTACGCTTGAAGATGAAATACGGGCCATAAGGTTTTTGATAAAAGACGACAGTATCTTTGGACCGGTGAATCTCTCAACTAACAATCCGGTAACCAACAGAGATTTCACAAAGAATTTAGGGAAAATACTATCCAAACCTGTAATTTTAAAGATCCCGAAAATAGGGTTATATGCTGCTTTGGGGAAAGAACTTTCTCAGGAATTACTGCTAACATCACAAAAAGTTTCTCCACAAGTTCTGACTGAAGCAGGATTCCAATTCCAAGCAGAGACTATCGACCAAGCATTAAAAGTTGCTATAGGG
>JAJYDO010000078.1 GCA_021777355.1 Actinomycetes bacterium
GGCAGGTTATTCCCGTGACACAAAGTCAGGAAGGCAGGGCAGTTCGGCAAAGCGATACACCACTCAGAATTCAAGAAGGCCGCCAACGCCGACCGGAATTATCGTCACTTTTTGGGCAACGATTCTTTTAACGCTGGTGGGACTAGTAGGACTGGAGTTGGAACATACTCATCCAAGCTGGTTCCAATCCATTCATGCTCCCACAACGGTGCCCACCACACCTCCGATAACTGCTCCGCCGACCACATCCTCGCCGACTTCACTTATCCAGCCCGGAACTTCCACCGCGACAGGAGCTTCATATACGGTGCCAGTGGCAACATTTTCTATAACAATTACAGCTTCAAAACAATGCTACGTTTTAGTGACTAATACATCCAACGGATCGGTATTGTTTGAAGGAACCCTAAGTGCCGGAGATTCGCAACATTTTGCCAATTTGTCTCAGGTATCAGTAAATCTCGGATCTGCTTCGGGAACATTGCAAATATTTAATGGAAATACGTCCCTAGGAAATCTGACTCCTACCGTTGCTCCATATCAGTATCAGATATCTGGAAGCTAATGAAATATTTGCTATATTTTGTTTTCAAAATGCCAGCCAAAGCAGGAAGATAATTTCATACAAAAGTATGGTCGGATTTGGAATCGACTTCTCATTTCATCGATAGGACTTTAGGCTTAATACTGGCATCTGGCCACATAACGTTACAAGTAAAATTGTCCATCCAATTAGTTCTGTGCGTCTCCAAAAAGAATCCTTTACATTGACATTTAGAAGTGGGCAAATATAGGGTTTATGAAGTTCACATTTACTTGAATACGAGGCCATATAATTAGGGGTGAACATTTTTTTACAGTGGCAGATTTGCTTTAAACTGTCATTAATTAGGGTTGCATTTAATTCGTAATTATGACAGGAAATCAAGTTTCGGTCGAAAATGGTGTAGAGCGTGTAGTCTCAATGACTGCGACGCGCAAAAGGCAGCGCAGACTTTTCTACATAATACTGGTAATTACTATTGTACCTTTACTTGTGGCACTAATCAGTAATTTGAATTTCGGTTGGGTGCCTCTTGGGGATGATGCAGCCATTTCCTGGCGTGCGTTGGAAGTATTCACTTTGCATCCTCCACTACTCGGACAGCTTACTTTGGCAACCACCAACAATGCTCTCGTTTTTGATCTTGGGCCGCTGCAATATTTCATGCTATCCCCATTCGTCATAGTTTTTGGAGTTAATGGGGGATTGGTGGGCGCCTATTTTTGGACAACCGTTAGCACCTCGACCTTAATATTTATTGCGTGGAAGCTTTTTGGCAAGGCCGGGTTAATTGGGGCTGGGATCTCTTTTTCACTCCTGTTTATTATGCTTCCAACGATAGTTTTAAATTGCATTTGGAATCCGTATTTTGGGCTATATTTCTTTGCTCTATTCTTGCTGAGCTCTGCTGCAGCCTTACTCGATACGACCAAATGGTTAGTCGTATCTATATTTTCAGGGTCAATTGCAATGCAGTCGCATCTCATATACTTTTTGCCAATTCTATTTGTGATCGCCTTAACTTTCGGACTTATACTATATCGTGACACACAATTTCGACGTCGCAATTGGATTTCGCATGGGCTGGTACCATCAATTATTTGCTGGATACTCCCATTATTACAGCAGTTATTTGGATCTGAGGGCAATCTTTCAAATCTTCTAGGTTCACTACATGGCCAATCTACCTTTGGAATATTTAATGCAGCGAAAATGGGTAGCTATCTTTTGATTTCCCCTCCGAAACTATATGCCAGCGGACCCTTCATTTACAACTCGTCATTGATGGGAGGAACGTATGTCATTGTTGCCCTGATTTTGCTGGTCGCCTTATTAGCAGTAAGCATAGTGATGCGAAATAGCCTCGGGAGCCTGCTGTTGTTTTTGAATGTTGCGCTTTGGATATCCTTTTTTAGCGCTGTTTTTGAAATTTCTAAAGTTTCGACGAATCTAGAATTATCTTTCTCATATGAAGCCAATATTTTTGTAGTGCTGAGACTTCTCTTCTGGGCAATTTTAGTTTTCACTTGCGGAAATTTGCTATTAGATAAAATGAAAAGTATTCAACCTCGCCATGTTAGGAAGTCCATGCCAATTTTAACTTCAGCTTCGCTAGTAGCGCTGTTAGTATTAGCCGCGATTTCTGCATTAGCCATTTCAGGAGGTGGAATTAACAACGCCGAACTGAGTTCGGATTATGGGCAAATGTCAGAGCTTAGATATACAACAAATTTAGTTCTGGCCAACTATCCTCCCCAGGGCGCACAGGTAGATATTAATTTTGTGGAAGGCAATGATCTTTCAATGGACTATGGGCTCGCGTATGCGCTTAATACTCACGGATGGCATGCTACAGTTCCAGGGGTATTCGGCCAGAGTGTCGGCTCATCTGCAAAATATAGAGCTGGCACCCCTGATTTCTTTATTACTGACAGTTCAAACTCAATTCAAATCTGTGTTCTCAAGCCAGAGCCAAACTCCGGACAATTTGTTAGGCCTGGGAAGTGCAAAAGCTATAAGTGGCAATAGCAAAGTTCAATTGGTGAAATCTAATCTGTAGTAAACCACCGATTTGTAAATGCAGTCCTTTGGCTTTGCAAAGTGAATCTTATACGCTCATTTTCCCAAAGTTTATTTTGTAATAATGAGGTCAGCAATGGCTGTTGTTATAAACTGTAACTGGGTCTGCCATTATTATCATTAGGTTCCATCTGAGCCAATTGGAAAATTAGTAGTATGACTGGGAAGAGCTATGGATTGAGGCGCGTGAATTCGGAGTCCAACTATCAACTATTCGATAATTTTATGGTTGGCACAGTTGAGGGGGATTCTTTAAAGATCTGGTGGTGAAGGTAGTGATGCATTCCTATGGCATTTAATTTAGGAAATAGCCATTGAACTATCATGTCACTTCCTTGCTCTGTGAAATGGACTCCGTCGCTTGTCCTTATCTGGATGCCATTCATTGACTGTGTAAAGTTTCCTCCGGGGCACACGAATCGATTGAGATCGATAACTGTTGCTACACCATGGCTCTGTGCGGCAACAGTTTTTAAAATGGCATTGAAGTCGTTTATTCGAGTTTTTGAATCATATGGCCAAGGGCTTCCGTTTAGTTGTGGCGGTTCATTTAAGTATGGTTCAGTGAGTAGCACGACAGGTATATTCCCGTCGTGGAGAATTGAGATGGCCGTTTGTAAGGCTGCAGTTAAGCGATTATCGAAATCGCTTTCGCCAATGTGTTCCCAACCGGATCCGAAGTTTCGATCTAGATCTTCCCAGCGGCCAACCAAAAGTACAGAGACATCGGGTTTAGTCAGTGAAACATCTTGGGCATATTTTTCTTTCCACTCGCTACAGCTAGTTCCGCCACCAGACTGAGGTTGAATGTGCCCTTGGAAGTTTATAATTCCAGTATTAAGCACGCCGCAGCCAAACATTCCTGAGTCTGAGAGGCTGTCACCGAGGCGGAGTGCCGCTCCGTTGGGGAGGATACCCAAAGATAATGCAACAGAGTCTCCTTCGAGCAGAATGCGGAGTGGATTAGCTTGCATAGAGGCAGGGGCAGGAGGGCTTTCAAACGAAGCAGAGCTGCCAACTGGAATCTCACCTACCAGAACTGCGGCGAGGGCGACACTGGCAATTACGATCGGGGTAAAAACATACGCCGTCTTTCTCTTGAAATGGACTCCGGTTCGAATGGGTTGCTCGACAAAGCGATAGGAGACAATTGCGAGTGCAAGGCCCACAAGAATCCTTACTCCAAAGAGTGTAAGTCCGCCAAAGCCGACTCTTTGCGAAGTCAACCATTGGTCGACGGGGAACTGCCACAAATACCAACCGTATGAAATTTCTCCAGATAATCGTAACGGTAACACCGAGAAGCATTTGCTTACAAGTCCCCCCGGAACTACAATAACTGCGGCAATGGTCAACATCATTAAAAAGTCAAAGCTCGTGAAGCCACCTTTGAAGATCCACCCGGGAGGCCCCGATGCCTTAGAAGCAATTAAAGCAGCGAAAATAACGGCGAGAGCACCGGCAGGTGCCATTACACGCTTGGCAATTCCCTTTTTTCCGGGTTGCCACTTGGCAAGGATTACTGCCAATGCGCATCCGAATAATAACGATTGAGACCTTGTATCGGTGCCATAGTAAGCATGATCAACGCCGAGTCCATTGTTGTAAACCAATGCCATCAAAAGTGCCGAGGTAACTATCCCCGATACACAAAATGCAAGCAACAAATTTAAGGATTTGCGAATCTTCCACAAAACGCTGATTATAAGAGGCCATATGAGGTAAAACTGCTCTTCAATGGCGAGAGACCAAGTGTGTTGAAGCGATGAAACTGCTGAATGAGCGCCAAAATATCCGGTATGAATTGCAATAAAGTACCAGTTGGCAGAGTAGAAAAGTGCGGAAAGCGCATCGCCGCGGGCCGTAGCATGTGAATCCGAGGCTCCTGCAATAACATTTACCAGTAGAAATACCGCGATTAAAACCAACAGAGCCGGGAGTAATCTTCGTGCTCGACGCGACCAAAATCTTCCAAAGTCTACTGACTCTTTTGTGATGAGGTCGGATAGTAAAAGCGATGTAATTAAGTATCCCGAAAGTACAAAAAATCCTTCTACGCCAAGGTAGAGGCCGCCACTTCCATTAAGGCCGCCATGGTAGCAGTTGACTGCTATTACCATAATGCCTCTAATGCCATCTAACCCGGGCTTATGGCTAAGATCTAATTTTTGATTAGCCAAAGCAGGTTGAACTAAGTCCACTTTCGGCAGTTGTTCGCTAGCTGCAGCACCGTCCTTTATCATTTACCGAAGTATATCCTTGCGTCAAGAACAAAAAAGAGGTGAAACACTGTAATGAGAAGCAACTACTAATACCTTAGACTTTTTTTGCCTTAAACTCGCTATTTATTGGTAGATATTTGCAGCCAAATATGATCGGCTGGTTCGCTCGCGATAAAGTTAATGTTCATCGTTTAAATTCTAGCTTCCGCACTCACATTTTGAGTAGTCATTATAAATTCTACGCCGTTACTTTTTCAACTGTTAAAGTTTTTCACTCACCCAAATGTTGCGATAAATCATCAGAATGATATGTGTAGAATTTTTTGCATCTCCACCTCTATTGCCTGGCCTAAAATATCCGCGCCACCGGGAGCAATATGAATCCCGTCGGGAGTGCGCACTTGGATTTGGTTTCCTTGGGCATCTGACACGTATTGCACGAATCCACCCTGGCCGCCAGAGAGGGGGCCTTCCGAAGGTATATAGGTAACGCGAGGGACTTTGAGTGCTTGGGTGAAATCAATTTCATTTATCGTTGTCATTTCGCTTGAAAGTCCCGGGCTTTGCATAGGTGGCTGGCCCACCCACATCACGTAGCGTCCCATTGAAGTAGCTTCCTGCATGAACGCCGCCACCCTTTGCGAGTATGCCTGGACCCAGGCCGGACTCCCGACTTGGAGATCGGGCCCGGAACCCATGTAACTTTGAGGATCATTTGCTCCCATCATCACAACTATTACTTCAGGGTTATATTCTGATAAGTCAGAGTTCAATCTTGCCGGCCAATCGAAGTAATCGGGCCGCGTTAACCCTGTTGAGGGCTGGGCATCTACGGTTGTTTGGACAACTCCTGTAGATGACAGTTCATTGGCAAGAGCGTCTCCCAGATCAACTCCCAGGGAATCGCCCACTACGAGCACTCGAAGAGGAGATGCCTGGGTCGGTATCGGAACAAGCGGCTTTGCCGGTGCACCGGAATTAGACGATACCCTAATTGAATTTATTCCAAACCACAAAAATGAAGATCCGAACTTTGACGCGCCTTGCTTCTGTTGGGATGCATGACCGGCATTTCCGGAAGGACCTATGGTTAGTGCTTTGGAACAAAGTGCGCATCCATCTCTGCCAATAAGAGAATTAATTTGGTTTACCGGGTAGTTGAGATGCAAACTTTTTGATATCTGAGCAAGTGGATTAAGGATTGCCAGTGCAGCACTCCGCCTGGTTCCTACAGGGGATACTTGGGCATTATGTTGCAAAGTCGGGGCAAACATTGCAAGCCAAACTAAAGTTGCGATTAAAACAATTCCCAAGGTTCTCCACGGCATTCTCCTTGACTTGCCCGTAGGAATCGATATCTGTTTTAGGTCGCTCTCGCCGGGCACTAGCTCAACTTGAGCGAGTTTATCTATCTCAATGTCATTTCCGTTAAGAGTCGGATTGTCGGAAGTCGATATTTTAATAGTCAAGCGTCAAAACCTGTAATAGATAAACGGAGCCACGCCAGGGGGACCAAGCGTTGTAATTAATGTTAGTGCACATCCTGCAATAAGACCCTGCGTAACAAGCTTCTGCTTTCCGTAGGATTCTTGTACCCGCTTGGCCCAGCCCCTGGGAAGCTGTTGAATGGCCACCGCTGCCACAATAAGTGCTGCAATCTTAAATGAAAAAAGAGGCGCGGGACCAAATTTTGTAAATAGCGCCTTAAGGAGCGTAAAAGCATCCCCGATTGAGTTGGCCCTGAAGAAAACCCATGCTAAACACACGATGTGGAACGTCACAACTCTTCCGATAATCTCCTGTTTCAATGTGCTTGGCTTTAGCTCTATACCTTTTTCCTTTCGACGTGACATACGAATATGGGCCAGTGCCTGCCCAAGACCGTGAATAAGACCCCAAGTGACAAAAGTCCAGGCAGCACCGTGCCAAAGTCCTCCAATTACCATTGTAATCAGCACGTTTCTGGCTGTTTTCCACTTAGATCCCTTATTGCCGCCAAGCGGAATGTAAAGGTAATCCCTAAGCCATCTTGACAATGTCATATTCCAACGTCTCCAAAAATCTTGAAGTGAGGCCGCCCCGTAGGGAGAGTCAAAGTTTTGTGGAAACTTAATTCCTAAAAGTAAAGCTATTCCTATAGCCATATCGGTGTAGCCCGAAAAGTCTGCCCAGATCTGTACGGCATAGCCGTAGATTGCAAATAGTACTTCTAACGAAGTATGGCTTCTGGGAGTTGAAAATACCGGATCCACAATTGCCGAGGAAACAGCCGATGCGATTACCACCTTCTTGAAGAGTCCGCTAAATATCATCCAGAAAGCTTTTCCAATGTCTATATTTGCGGGATTATGAGAAATTCGAAGCTGCGGAAGTAGCTCTGCACCTCTGACAATCGGTCCGGCAACTAAGTGGGGGAAAAAACTCAAATAACATGCGACATCTATAGGCTTTGCCAGCGGAAGGTCTTGTCTGAAGACGTCAACCAAGTAACTAATTGCCATGAAAGTGAAAAAAGATATGCCGACTGGAAGGGTGACAGAAAGTAGCGGAATGATTCCCGAGGGTGCTCCAATTTTATGCAAAGTGTTATCAATATTGGAGATGAAAAAACCGTAATACTTAAACCATGCCAGCAATGAGAGAGCTAAGCAAACAGAAATTGCCATCGCCAGTCTTCTTTTTGTGGGACTTTCTTGGCGATCAATTACTTGGGCTCCAAAAATAGCAATGAGCGTAGTTGCTGCCAAAAGAAATATGAAATGCCAGTCCCACCAGCCATAAAAAACGTAACTGGCGACAATCATTGCCACTTTCCACGGTATGGGGCGACGCGAAAGAGCCCAACTGCATACGAAGGTAATAGCAAAGAAGATGGCGAAATCAGTTGTTGGAAAAAGCAATTGCTAACCGCTTGAGCTACTGAGCACGGAGTGCTCGTTTCTTAAATTGTAGCGCTTTTTCGGCCTTGATTTTCCTAAATTAGTTAAGGAGTTACAGTCACCTTTATTATTTGGTGAGTTACGAGGGGAATTCCAGATCCGGTAGGGTCGTAAGGCGGCGCTCCATCCAAGGAAATATGGTTGACCACGTCCATTCCCTCGCTTACTCGTCCAAAAGCTGTGTATGCCGGTGGCAGAGACACTCCGGAAGGTCCTGTGACGATAAAGAACTGGCTCCCGCCCGAGTTTGGTCTTCCAGTATTGGCCATGGCAAGGGTGCCAATTTCATATGGATTTGGCCATGTAGGAAACTCGTCCGGAATGTTATACCCGGGTCCTCCTCGCCCCGTTCCCGTGGGATCGCCACCTTGAACCATGAAACCTTGGATAACCCGGTGAAACGGCGCTCCTTCGTAATAGCCTTGATTTGAAAGAAAGACAAAGTTGTTGACTGTTTGTAATGCCCTTTGTGCATCTAGCTCAATCGTTATTGATCCAACGTCAGTCTCCATTACTGCTTGGTAAATGGCAGATGGATCTATTTGTATTTCAGGCATGGAAGAAAACTGAAGGCTGGGACTCACTTAAACTCCTCAAAATTGGATTTGGAGACTAGTTCTCCTTCTCTAACTTAGCGTGGTATTTGTCTTGCATGTGAACTCCTTGGGATTTCATCTTGCCAAGAACTATTGGAATAAGTTTTGGAAATTCTCCGGAGAGCCTCCCTGCGATTGCCCTAACAAGAGGAAGTGAACCGGTTAAGCGATTCTTTTCTATGAGCCCGATTCCAAACTTAGCCACTTCCAGCGGGTCCAAAAGCTTTCCGCCGCTAAATGGCATTGCCGCTGCCGGGTCATCGACAACTGCTTTCAACATGGGAGTCCAAATGCCATCAGGACATAAAAGTGAAATGGAAACACCGCTTTTTGCAATCTCTGATGCAACGCTGTGAGTGTATCCCCTTACGCCAAACTTAGTGGCTGAATATATGCCAAGACCGGCAGTCGGACTCCAAGATGCAAGCGATCCGACATTAAGAATGGCCCCGCTTCCCCGCGGCACCATTACCGAACAGGCTGCCCTAGTTCCGTGTACTACTCCAAGCAGGTTTACTCTAACCACAGCTTCAACTACCTCGTCAGAAATTTTGTCATAGTCTCCCGCACCCAATAGGCCCGCATTGTTGATCCAAATGTCCGGCTTTATATCATTGGCCAATTCAAAGCAAGCTTTTGCATCTGTAACATCAAGTTTTTCAGAAACCAAATTTTCACCCAAGTGATCAATATCAGCTCCGATAACCTCCACTCCTCTTGATGCCAATACTTTGCAAAACGCCTGGCCAAGCCCGCCAGATGCACCGGTTACTACTGCTTTAGCCCCTAATTTGACTATAGAGTCAGAACTGGTTCGATTAAATAAAGATGTTATATCCATGATTCACACTCTAGATTTAATGCATTTGGTTGTCACATTTAAACTGATAATTTCTTGTTAAGTTACAAGCTATGCTGATTTTGGCACAGGCCATGAGATGACAAACTTTGCCCCTCCGAGATCTGACGCAGAAATGGATTTAGATCCGTGAGTGGCAAGGATAATAACTTCAGCTATAGCCAGTCCCAATCCGGATCCACCGGGTTCTTTACTACCTCGCATAAATCTGTCAAAGACCGCCTGCCTCTCTTCTACCGGAATTCCGGGTCCGGAATCTTCAACGGTGAACCTTACCCTGTTGGAGAGCAAAGTAGTGGAAACCCTAACTTGGCCGGAGGGTGGAGTGTACTTAATTGCATTGTCAATGAGCACCCTTGCGAGTTGATCGATCCATTCAGGTGGACCTTCTATAAGGGTTGTGACATTTGTAGGTTCTTCCAGATAGTTCAATGCAACGCCCTTAGCTTCTGCCAATACTTTGAATACTTCTACGACATTAGTTACGATATCGGACAAATTAATAAGTACATTTTCCGGAACTTCAGCTTTCGGGTCACTGTCGACTCTTGCCAGCCATAAAAGATTTTCCACTGTTTTCTTTAATCGCTCTGCTTCACTCTGGACTTTAACAAGTGAACTCCTGTACTCGGATGCATCTCGATCATGTGACAAAGACAGGTCAACTTCGGCTTCTATGACAGCAATTGGAGTTCTTAATTCATGTGATGCATCGGCAGTAAAATCGAGTTGCCTTCGCCTGATTCGATCCACTCTTTTGGCGGCACTTCGGCCAATTAAGAAAGCGAGCAAGAAAAATGCTCCGGCAAATATGGGTGCAAATATTTCTTCGGCAAGCTCTAAGGTGTGAAGATTCTTTGAAATTGCATTTGTGGTCGATCCTGCTACAAGATGACCCCCAGGAACATCTTTGCCAACCAGTCTGAAATTAATGTGGCTTATAGACACAGTAGTTGGAGATTCAGTGGTGATAAATGAAGCTGGCAGAGGCGGCCAGTTCGGAGATAATGCAATTGCAGATTTTGACGAAGCGGGTATCCACCAAATTACGACAGGGGCCGCGTCCAAGTCAATATCCGGAGACCTTCCACTGTTGTGAAGAGTCTGTGGCGTGCCGTAAGAGTTAAATCCTTTGGAAACGTCGCCTATTTGGCCTATTAGAGTTTGGTCCAAGTTGTTTGTCAAATGCTTTTCGAAAAGGGTATTCCCGATCAAAGCAAGAACCAAGTAAAAAAGCAACGCAGCGCCCGTAGCTTCAAGTGCCACCAAAAGCACACTTTTTAAAGTTGTAGGTCTAGGCCTGTTCAGCTTATTTCGAATCACATCCGCACCAGTCGATATCCCACGCCGCGCACTGTCTCGACTTTCACGTCGGTTGCTACCAATTTGGAGCGAAGTCTTGCTATATGAACGTCGATTGTGTTTGACCCCAGAGTGTCTGCTTCCTCCGGCCAACCGGCAAGAGCTATTGCTCTCCTTCTCGCCACATTTGGATAGTTTCTTATTAGGCACTCAAGAATAGAAAACTCCCTTGGGGGAAGGTCGATTCGTTTGCCGTGGCTTTCGATTGCAACCATGGCAGGATCATAAGTGAGAGATCCGACTTTCAATATTGGATCTCGGTCGCCTCCGGGACGACGAAGCAGCGCGCGAAGTCTTGCCAGCAGTTCTTCAAAATGAAACGGCTTTATCAGGTAGTCATCCGCTCCTTCGTCAAGTGCCAAAACACGATCCTGCGGTGCATCTCTGGCGGTTAGGACAAGAATAGGCGTGGCGATTCCCATTCTCCTAACCCATTTCAAGACCTCCAGGCCGCTTAAGTCGGGAAGTCTCCAATCCAAAATGGCTACCGAGTAAGAATAAAGTTTGAAAAAGTCAATAGCTCGGGATCCCTCTTGGACGCTGTCAACTACATAGCCCGCCTCGCGAAGGCCCCTTGCCAATACTTCCTGTAGGCTTTGATCATCTTCGGCAAGCAGCAGTCGCACTAGTTCATACTTTCATTCACTTATTTAGCTTAAACCTAAACTAAAAAGAGGAAATAGCTGGCAATTTGCATCCTAGTTAGCCTAATCTACCTGGTGCTTTTACAGATACATTGAATTCTTAGGAAACTTTAAGGTTTTGTTCATCTAGCCGTCAGGTTAGGTCCTTATGCTAACTGTATGCCAATCCACATTCATCGAGATTCTACTAAATCAGGTGTCGAAAGAAGATCAAGGGCAAGGGACAATGGTCTTTCGAAGATAGCAAGCTTGACTACGGGAGCAGTGCTTGGAGCAATTGGTGCAATAGTGGGACTTTCAATTTATGTGGCGCAAACTTTCCCCGGACACGGTTCGCCAACTGTCACTAACCGAAATGTTGCAAGTAACAATGCCCCGACGGCAAATTCGGGCCTAAGTTCCAATACGGGAGTCGCTTCAAACAGCGGCAATTCCGGAACCCCGCTCTCCCCGTCTGGCAATAGCGCAGGCGTTACGAACCAAGCACCTCAAGTGGTGTCGGGCTCAACGATGCCATGAGTTATCAAGTTTTCTCTGGCTCAACTAAAGAAATTCCAAAACCTGCTTACGGTTCATTTAAGGCAATTGGAACAAGTGTTGAAATTCTTTTAACTGAAATATCATCTATTGGCCACGCGATTGAACTTGTAAGAGAACAGATTGATGAGTTGGATAGAACCGCAAGTAGATTTCGACCTGACTCAGAGTTGATGAAGCTCTGTAGCATGAATGCTTCACCTGCAATAGTCAGCCCTCTTCTATATGAGCTATTGACAGTTGCCGTAAGGGCATTTGAAATTACCGGCGGCGCATTAGACCCCACTGTGGGCCGGGCCTTGATTCAATCAGGTTACGATCGGGATTTTTCCCTTATTAGGGATTTGAATAATCAATGCAACCTAAACCACCCTTCGGTCAATTCAACTAATTTCGGAAAAGGATTTGGTAACTTTTCAAATTCGGAAAAAAGAAGAATTTCCCGAGACCGTTTAGTCCCTGGGATTGGCGCTTTGACCTTGAGCCCTAATACAAATTTGGTTTACTTAACTCCAGGTACATTACTTGACCTTGGAGCTACAGCCAAAGCTTATGCCGCAGATAAAGCGGCAAAGTCTATAGTTGACAGTTTTGGGGGCGGAGCTCTTGTTTCCATTGGAGGGGATATTTCTATTTCTGGCGAGACTCTGCCGGGAGGATTCATAGTTGGAGTGGCAGAGAGATCTGGTGATTTTAGAGGAGTTGATGAGAGTCTTGCAATGACTTCAGGGGGACTGGCGACCAGTGGAACTTTGGCCAGGAGATGGAACAACGGACAAGGTGAGGCTCACCACATAATAGATCCATCAACCGGGAAACCGGCACACTCTCCTTTTAGGACGGTCTCTGTACTTGCAAGAAACTGCATTGATGCCAACATTGCCTCCACTGCAGCGTTAATCTTTGGAGACAAAGCGCAAGCTTGGCTTGAGGAGTTCGGCCTTTCTGCCAGATTGGTGGACAATTTCGGCAAAGTTACATATGTAGGCGATTGGCCAAGGCAATGACAGGGTTACTTGGCGCAACAAGTCCAAGTCCACTGTGGTATCTCACGAGAGGAACCGGACTTGTCGCTCTGCTTCTTCTAACCGGAACTGTCGTTCTAGGGATTCTTGGTTCGGTCAGATTCTCAACTCCAGCCTGGCCAAGGTTTGTCCAGCAAGGTCTCCACAGGAATCTCTCGCTGCTTACAGTTCTATTAATTCCGATACATGTAATTACTTCTGTGGCTGACGGGTTTGTGCCATTAACGATTTTCGATGCCGTTGTACCCTTTTATGCCAAGTATCGTCCGGTATGGGTGGGATTGGGCGCGATTGCATTTGATCTACTGATAGCACTTGTAATAACTAGCCTTCTCCGACACAGAATCGGCCAGCCTTCGTGGAGATTTATTCATTGGCTGGCATATCTGTGTTGGCCGATTGCACTTATTCATGAAATTGGGACAGGGAGTATCTGGT
>JAJYDO010000079.1 GCA_021777355.1 Actinomycetes bacterium
TTCTCAAATCACTCGTTTTTAGCCGCTCAAAACTTCTACATAATCCCAGCTAATACCACAGAAACATCTTTAAATTCATGCCAAGTCGCGTCTGATCCCTTACATTCCGCAGGGGATCCTCTGAAAAGGAGTGAACTGAGCGCGATGTGGACTCAAGGATTTTGTGTAAATGCGTCTGGTGCATTTGGTATTGCTGGCACCGTGGAATTATGCATCGCAGAAACGCAATCTCACCAAGTTGGAATTCTCTTCACAATAGGAGGCGGGGGAGGATCCCCTAGTGGTTCGGTAAGTTTAAACATATTCACAAGCAATGCAACAGAGATTTCCCAACTAGGTGGTCCTTTTGCATTTGGACAAGGTTCCGTAGGTGATGGTCCCCAAATCGATGTCCGCGGGTCCGTTGGTGAAGATCGCAACAATAACACAATCGTAACTGCCGAATTTGGTGCAGGTTTAACTTTGAAATTGCCATTACCAGGCTCGTTTGCATCTGGATTTACAACTATATCTGCGATGACAAAATCAGGTGCTTTGGGTAATGCAATCGTTTTAGACATTAACACCACGGATCTGACAATGGGTATTATGCCACCTACTATGTACGATTCCTCCAATCCTGTTTCTGGGGTGGTGAATACTGCGAAAAGTATGCATCACGAAACAGTTGGCATCTTTACTGGCCTATTCTATGGTTGAAGTTTAAGTTGCACTACTTACTCATAGTGGCCGGTGTAGTTTTTGGTATTGCATTTGCAATTGCGATTCTAGTTGCCTTTAGAATGTCAGCCCAGCTAGGAGCTGAATCCTTAAGACACTTCACATCTCGCAGAAGTCAGTTAAAAGCTTTGGGAACGAATAAGAAATTTATTGGTGGACTCCGTATATGCATTGCATTCGGCTCCGTATTCTACCCCCCAATGACCGCCAACTTAATAGTTTGTGAGGATGAGCTCATACTTACTCCGTCAATCTTGGCTGCCTCCATATTCTTGCCCACTTGGGCTGTCCCATTCAGCGATATCTGCCTTGTTGAAAATGCGGGAAATGGTGTAAGAGTTTTCGTGAAGCAGAATTCTGAAGCTTTTACCTTCATCTCTTCTCGATTTCTAGAAGTCTTGCAGGCGCTGAACGATAAATCTGTTCCTGTGCAATGGAACGTCGTTAAAGCTTCATACTGGACTGGCAAAAGACTTGAACGATAATTTTTGAAACAAGAAAAGGAAGTTCTCTGACAGGTACCTTAGTGATCTGCTCGACCGAGCAGTTGTCGCCATTATAAGTTCATCTTTCAAATTGAATGGTTTTCTGGGACCCTTGACTTCGGTTTTTCGACCGCAAAGGTTTCTGGCAGAAGTTGTGGATCTAAGTTTCTTGTTGGCCCGATTCGTTCACTTTTATGGAACTGCGCTTCTTTTCGGTCAGAATTATCGAGAAATATCGAGCAGTGAGAGAAAATAGCTAAATATGTTAGTTGACGGTAACTAGAGTTCCGATTGGAGTCATTGGGAATACTGCTCCGGCGTTGGAATATGGCATTTCAACGCATCCCAGGCTTTGCGGGTAACCATAGGAGGATCGTATGAATCCATGGAGTGCATCACCTCCAAAGAAGTAGCTAACCCAGGGAATTCCGGTGTCATGGTAAGTTGAGCCGTCTGGGTTTTTCCCGCTCATTGTTGTTGTGGTGAATCTTTCATAGACCGGCCACGTCCCATTCGGAGTCGGAGCTTGTGGTATTCCAGTATTGGCAAGAGTCTGATAAATTACGTTTCCCTGACTCCAAACCTGTACATTTTCGGGCAAAGTCTTTGAGACCATTACGTAATTGTAAGGATTGGGATCAAGCGCCCCGTTTTGGAGGTCACTTAACATTGCCTGCCATACCTGCGGACCGGCTTGACCGTCAGTGGTTAAATGATTTGCCAACTCAAATGCCATTACCGCACCTTTTGTAATGACATTGGCCGAACCTTCACTCCACAAGGACTGAAGTGACGCAGGAGTGTTTGGATATTTCCAGTTAAATGTGCCAACTTGGTTAGCGGCCAATAAACCAGGATCTACTGGTGTTGTCGAACTAAGAGTAAATGAAAGCGGAAGGTAATTAAGCTGAGCCAAAATTTGTTGAAGTCTTTCAATCGTTCCAGGGGCAACCATGAAACTTGCCTGGCCAGGACTAGTGAGGTAAGTTCCATCGACGCCGACTACGCCTGAATCACCCGAAGGAACTGTGACGCTAACCGTTGTTCCTGGAACATAAGGAGCAGCCGGAGTGAAGACAAAAGTGGAGCCTTTAACAATTGCCCAGCTTCCCGGGATGGCAGGAGAAATAACGGGAAGGGGACTGTAGGGGGCTAGGTCCACTGAAAAGTTAACAACTATTTGGCTACCCGGATTTAAGACTGACGGAACCGGATCTGAGGTAGTTGCAACTGAATTTGTAGTCGTTGTTTGGGCGGCCTGCTGCTGTATATTTTGAATTCCAATGCTTACAAGCTTCAGAGGGGGCGGGGGAGTAGAAGTTGTAGAAGTTGTTGCCAAGCTATAACCAGCCGGCTTTGAAGGCAGATTTACCACGACTAGAGAACCTATACCAACGACACAAATCGAGGCCACCACAGCGAAAATCGCAATTTTTGCTTTGCCTGATTTACGGGCGTGCGCAGAGCGGCTCACTTAGGTCCTTTCTTGCCAATTTCATGGTGTTTTATCACTACTTGAGTTTAGATGAAATTTATCCGAATAAGCGCGCACCAATGAAATCTTGGATTCGACCGGTTATATCGGGTCTTGGATCCTGGCCAAGATTGAAGTTTCGAGCTGCAAAATATCCTTTGGATCGGATATCTTGTTGCTGTTGCGGTCCGTGACGTAGAAAACGTCTACCACTTCATGTCCCAGCGTGGAAACCAGTGCCGCTCTAACTTCAATATTGTTAGAAACGAGAGTGGATGTGATTTTGTAAAGGAGCCCCGGAGCGTCGGGTGCTCTGACTTCAACAATTGTCGCTGAAGCTGAGGCATCATTGTCCACAAGGACTTTAGGCTCGGCTGGTTTGGCAGAAAGTGCACGTCGGTGGCTCGCGTAGTTTGCAGATCTGTTAGCCAGCCTGGATTCAAGGTCGAGCGATCCTTGCAGAACTTGGGTGAGATCAGCAAACAGTTTCTCTTGATTAGGCTCTCTTCCAAATTGGTTGTGAACTTCAAAAACATCAACCACCATCCCGGATGTATCTTCGACTACAGTTGCCCGAAGTACCTCGAAACCATGCAAGGCCAAGGTTCCAGCCACATTTGCAAGTAGTCCCGGAGCATCTGGCGCGACCACCGAAACCGAAGATTTGTCACAAAATACCGAAAGAGTACCCTTTGCCCTGGCTTCTTGGTAATTCCCCAGTATCTCATCCGATCGAGGTGGCACATAGTCGTCTCCATGGAGTTTTCTCCTCGTTCTGCTCGCCAACTCCGACACCAAATGCGCCTTCCAGTTCCCCCAAGCAGCAGGTCCAGTGGCTTTTGAGTCAGCTTCGGTGAGCGCCTCAAGAAGGTCTAAGACCAATGTGGAACCGACAGCCTCTGCTGTCTTGTCAATTGTTTTGGGATCGTCCAAATCACGCCTGGTAGCGGTATCGGGAAGGAGTAGATGATGCCTGACCAACTCCGCCAGTATTTCACCGTCCTCATCGGCAAGGGTCATCCTTTTTGCGTACTCTTTCACAATAGGAATTCCTGCTTCAGTGTGATCGCCTGGAGAGCCTTTCCCAATGTCGTGGAAAATAGCTCCAATTAAAAGGAGATCCGGCCTAGATACGCTCCTGACCAATTTGGCTGCTTGGCAAGCTGTCTCCATCAAGTGCCTGTCTACCGTGAAGCGGTGATAAGCGTTTCTCTGAGGCTTATTCCTCACAGTCATCCAAATAGGGAGGAACTTCACCAAAATCTCTTTTTGATCGAGAGCCTCTAGCGGGGTTAAGGCCTCGTGGCTAAGTCCTAAGAGGCGCACAAAAGCCTGCAGCACTGCTTCGTTCCAGACCACCTCTTTTGGCAAATACTTGGCAAAGTAGTCTAAGGTGGCACCCGAAATAGGGAGGTCGAGTTCGCCTGCAACACTTGCACATCGAAAAATCAAAGAGAAATCCTTTATTTCGGGATTATCCAAGTCTGTTCTTACTTCATTTTTGTCGATAAAAATCCCTTGCTCTATCTCTCGTGGCGGGGTATTTTTAATCTTCTTTCCGTATTTATTTGTAATTAAATTGCAATACGTGTCAAGACTCCAGGCGATTTTGCGGCCTGCGTCACTGACTTCTCCCATTAACTTGTCGGCATCTTGATAGTTAAGCGACAGTGCAATCTTGTCCTGTTCCTGTAACAGCAAGCGATCAACCGGCCTTGTTCCTCCGCGGTGAAGCTCAACCCTAACATTAGTTAAGACCTCTTCGGATTGAATAAGTTCACTCAAGTCAAGGGAAAGCTCGTCGCTCACATCCATTTTGGCTAGTGCTTTCAATATCGTGAGGTCTCTAAGACCGCCGTGGGACTCCTTGATATCTGGTTCCAGCAAGAACGCGAGTTCGCCGCTCTCGACAATACGAGCTTTAATCAGAGCAGATATTTCAGGCAAAAATGTTGCAGAATTTTGCCGCCAGCTCTTAATTGCAGATTCTTTGAGTTCGTCGAAAACTGACTGGTCGCCAATAATCAGCCTTGCATCCAAAAGTCCAAGAGCAGCTTTTAAGTCATTTTTGGCAACTGTCAGTGCTTCTTTGACGCTTCTGACACTGTGGTCGACCTTTATGCTCTCATCCCACAGCGGATACCAAATGGCATCGGCAATTTCTTTGATTTGTTTCCTTTTCCCATGGACCAATGTGACATCCAAGTCACTCATAGGAGCAAGATCTCCTCTTCCATAACCACCTACAGCCACTAAGGCAATACCCTTGGTGTCTCCTTCACAGGCATTTAGGAATATTTGGCCCAGGAATTGGTCGGCCTTGGTTGTCCAAGCTTTGAGAAAGTCGCCTCCCTTTAGGGAAGAATTTTGTATTAATTCTTCCCTTGCCTGCCGCAAATTGCCTTTAAGGGCACTTGATTCGTTGGTTTCCATTTGTATTGCCACACTAGCAAGCCAATGCAAGCAAGCACACATATTTGCAGTTTTGTAACACTAAGGAAACATGACTAGCCTGAGACATTTCACTTTGCTCGCGGATTTTCTGTAATTCTAAGGACTTTTGGCAAGTTAGGATTGAGAAGTGCCGGAAAACGCCATTGTGGTAGAGGATTTGAGGAAAAGCTACGGAGACGTAGTCGCCCTTGATGGCGTAAGTTTTGAGATTAAACAAGGCGAAGTCGTTTCTATTTTGGGTCCAAACGGGGCAGGGAAAACCACCACTGTTGAGATCTTGGAAGGTTACTTGAAGGGTTGGTCAGGCAAGGTTGACGTTTTGGGTGATGACCCTCTCCAAGGAGGCGTCAAACATCGCGAGCGAATTGGGATAGTTCTCCAAGAAAGCGGCGTGGAGCCATATATGACGGTGACTGAGATTCTCGAGCAGCGCTCACGCTGGTATAGGGAACCCCTTGACATAAAAAACGTAATTGAAGAGGTTGGGCTTACAGAAAAATCCGACGCACTTATTAAAACTCTCTCTGGTGGTCAGAGGAGACGACTTGATGTTGCACTGGCAGTTGTCGGCAACCCAGAGCTGATTTTTTTGGATGAGCCGACCACCGGATTTGATCCTTCTGCCAGAAGACACTCGTGGGAGTTGGTAAAGGCTCTGTCTAAGAGCGGAAAGACTATCCTTCTCACGACGCATTACATGGATGAGGCTCAGGCGCTATCTGACAGGGTAATTGTTATGGCCAAAGGCCAAATAGTTGCCGAGGGATCACCTTCTGAAATAGGCGGGAGGCAAGAGAGCGACGCTACTGTCACTTTTACGCTTTCTGATCTAACTCACTTGGATAAGGCCCCCGTAAAATATGAAATATCCGGGAACAAAGTTTCATTTAAGAGTTCCGATTCGGTGAGAGATCTGCATGCTTTAACAGGATGGGCACTCGATCACAAGATCGACTTGGCCGGCCTTGAAGTCAAGAGACCAACATTAGAAGACGTATACATTCATCTGACTGAAGGGGGGAAGTAATGAGCAACAGAAAACCAATTAAATGGAGCCACATAGCGGTGCTTGCAATAGGAGTAATAGCAGTGATATGGATTGCCTTTTCAGTCGTGGCATTTGTGACTAGCTTAATTTTTAAGGCAGTTGAAGTAGTAATTGTAGTGTTAATAATATTTGCACTTTGGCGCCTATTTTCCTCCAGGAAGTAGGTTGAAAGGCAGTCTTTGTTTCTCTAGCCAGGGAGAAGGGAATGTTTTACAGCCAGTTGAGCTCGAATAGTCAGATTAGCCGAAGGTATTTCACTCTTTAAGCAACACTAATAAACAACATTCAGGTGGTTTTCATGTTTACTCCGGCAATTAGTTGCTAACAGTTGAAATTTGAAAATTTCCAGATTTTTTAATTAGGGCTTGGCTTGAAAGCATTGTAAGAAGACGGGGGATGGTCCTCCCAGTTAACTTCGTCCCTTTTGTCCAAGGGAAATTCGAAAGGATTTGGAAGCGTTTTTCGGGCTAAGTTTGCGCCAGATTGCGATAAGTCGCCAAAGGGTTAAATAAGTCGGTACACTTCTTGGTGATGAGAATATTAATGGTGGCACCTCCCTGGACGCCGATTCCTCCTCCTTTGTATGGTGGAATTGAGCTGGTGGTTGACCAACTTTGTCGCGGACTAATGGACTTGGGAGAAGAAATCGAGTTAGTAACGACAGGTGATTCAACTTGTAGCGTGCCTAAGAGGTGGTTGCTTGAAAAAGCCGAGGGCATGAGGATTGGAATGGCTGTTCCAGAGTTGCGCCACATCCTTTTTGCAAGGGAGCAGTTCGCCGGTTTTGACATTGTTCACGATCACTCCGTAGCAGGACCTGTACTAGCAACGGTAGCAAATGATGATATCCCGGTAGTAACCACTATCCACGGACCTTTTAACGACGAACTAATTGATATCTATAAGCAGACCACAAGAAAAGTTCCACTAATTGCAATCTCGCACTCCCAAGCCAATTCGACTGACCAAGTAGAGGTGTCAGCTGTAATTCACCATGGATTAAATGCCAATGATTTCCCCTTTGGAAGCAGAAATGGAGATCACTTGGTATTCCTGGGTCGAATGTCTCCGGACAAAGGGGCGCATAGAGCAATCGAAGTCGCAGAAGCAACAGGTGAGAAATTGATAATCGCAGCAAAAATGCGAGAACGTTGGGAAGTCGACTATTTTGAGGAGTTTGTCAAACCGCACCTTAGTGAGAAGATTATCTACGAAGGTGAAGTTCCTCACGAGAGAAAACTGGAAATTCTGGCAGGTGCAAAAGCTATGTTATTTCCCATTCGATGGAAAGAACCCTTTGGAATGGTGATGCTTGAGTCTCTGGCATGTGGCACGCCTGTAATTGCTTTCAAAGAAGGTGCGGCTCCGGAGGTTATTACAGATGGCGTCAGCGGCTATTTAGTGGACGGCATAGAAGAGATGATTGACGCAGTTGGCAAGATTGGCCATATTGACAGGGAAAAATGCAGGAGTGAAGTCAAAGACAGGTTTTCAACCGAAAATATGGCCAAAGCACACCTAGATTTCTATAAAAAAATAATCGAAGGACAATAAAGCTCGTTCAAAAATGTTGCAGGTGGGTATAGATCCATTTTCAGGCCCATTGGCCCTTCGAATATTTGGGGTATTGATTTATTGGTAGAGTAGTTAAGCATTTCTAGGCGGCGTGGCCGAGTGGTTCAGGCAGGGGCCTGCAAAGCCTCGTACGGCGGTTCGATTCCGCCCGCCGCCTCAAAGCTCTTCAAGATTGACTGTAGAGTCCAGTTAAGAACGTTAACTGGCTGCCAGTCTTGTCGGGACTGTTTATTTAGGTTCGTCCCAAATGCCGAATCTTTTCCAAATCTGGATAGATACTGGGTTAATAAGTCCCAACTCATTGGTTAGTTTACGCACCTTAGCCAGTGAAGCGAGAGTATTTTGGCGATGAATGTCGCTTCCATACGCCTCTTTGACCACTTCTTTTGGAATCTCGTAGGTTTTAACCACATGGGAGGGAGCCTGCATCATCAACTGGGCCATAGATCCCAAAATTGCCGGAATTCCCATCGCAAGTGCTTGGCGCCTAATGGGATCTAAGTTTGGCACATTCTTCTTCAAGTAGTTTCTGGCAAAAGATAGATGGCGAGCCTCCTCGGTGACATGAATTCGCATGATTCGCTCCAAAAGTGGATGAATATCTGCGTCAGATCTGAGTGCTTTTCTTTGAACAAAATCTATAGGATCCTCTCCTCCCAAGACAAAAAAGAAAAACAGCGGAGGAAATCTCCTTCCAAGTTGAACCACGGTATTGGCTCCAAACTCATCCATTCCACTCAGTCCTGGAACATCTAATCCGGTTCTATTGACAAACTCTTGGAACATTAGCGAATGCTGGGCTTCTTCAATGACTTCGTGGTAGCAGTAACGAAACTCCGGCGAGTTGTTTGGGAGCTTGGCGGCAAACCCGAGGAGACCTCTTTTTAAAACTCCCTCAAATTGCAGCCCAATTTTCATCTTCATAGCCACCATGTGAAGCCCTATTCGGCTTGCGGTTTTGTCATCCAAGTCCTTATACCAAGCAGTTGTGCCAAGGGGATCTAATTCGCCGTTTCTAAGTATCCACCTTGGATCATCCTGGTCAACGGACATTTCCTTAGAGTCCCAATCAATGTCGGCATAAGCGTCAAAATGTTTTTCAACACTTTGGGTAGATAGTCTTTTAATTAGAGATACATAGGTATCAGCTTTTTGGTCACTGGGAGCAATCTCAGTGTCTAAATTATGTCTGTCTGCAAGAACAGTCATTATTGGTTTGCCTCCTTTACGTTGTTAGCCTTGAATGTAGAGAATTTCTCTGAACTATCGATTTCTTTGCCGCCAGTTTCAATAAGTGTTAATTCTGAATGCGGCTCCAGTTCGCCTTCATCCGGAATAGGTACCCCGCCGGCTATTGCTATGCCTTCAAATCCGGACCACAGCAAGCGGCATAGAGCATCAACCATTCTGGATCTGGTCATAACTTGGTGCTCGCTCCACCAGTCTCCCGCTTGGTGCACCATTCCAACTATTGCGTGTGCCCAAAGTTCAGCTGGTCCTGTATCGAGTCCGTAGGCGTGCAGTTGTAAATCAAGAACTACTGAAACTTGCCTGGCAACTCTTTGCATAAAGTCGGCAAAACCCGGGGGAGTGGCTTCTTGATGGCGAGTTAGGAAGTGATATACATCCCTGTTTTCGTCTATAAATGTCACATATGCTTCAATCGTGGTTCGAAGTAGTCTTCTAGGATCCTTAATTGCAACTTCATTTGGAGATAGGCCAAGCGCTTCATTTAATGCATCAAATAGCGTCGCCTCGCTCCTTTTGGCCAAAGCATTCACGAGACCCGCCCTGTCTTCAAAGTGGCGATATAGGATGGGCTTGGTGACTCCTGCGGCAGATGCGATAGCTTCCATTGAAGTGTTTGCTCCCTCGCTCCTAATGGCATCCACTGCTGCATCAAGAAGCTCTTGGCGCCGACCTTCTCTTTTGGAAGTTCGGTCCGAGTGGCGATCTTTGGATCCGCTTGGCGCCGATAAGCGGGTTCTAACGGCTCCTGCGACTACATCAGTCACATCTGAAACAGTGTCGGCAACCGTGTCCATAACCGCTTCAACGACAGCGTCCAGTCTGCCGGTGCGTTTTGGTAGTTGATTTTCGCCTTCTGCCAAGGAGGTTTCATAGTCGTTTTCGGTTATTCCTAAAACAGACCTTTTTGATTTGTGCTGGCTCATGTTACATAGTGTAACAGTTACCAACCGTAACTGTCAAGTACCTGGTATTAATTTTGTCAAAAAACTTAAAAATACGTACTATGCCGGATTTTTAGTGGATTTATGCTTAAAATACTGCAAATTTGGTACTCTTAAGTTCACTATCAGCGTTTAATTATGTACAGGACTTGTAAAAAACAACGTAAGAATCTTCATAGCTGGTAGAAATTACATCAAGACTGTATAGAATTGGAAGGACATATGCCAAACGCTGAAGAAATTAAAGCCCTTTTGACTGGCCCCAGAGCAGCGTTTGAGGTTGTTACCGAATCGGTTAACGGCGTAGAAATGCTCGTTTACAAGGAGCGTATGAAGGCTCTTCGGGAAATCTCAAGGCTTGCGATGAATCGAGGCCCCGACAACATTTTTCTCGTATACGGAAACGAGCGAATCTCATATCCTGAATTTATTAAAAGGGCCGATGTGATTGGTGAATCCTTTTCCAGATTTGGCGTCAACAAGGGTGATCGCATAGCGGTACTAAGTGCAAATAACCCGCAGTGGTGCTTAGCCTTTTGGGCGACGGTAGATTCTGCGGCGGTTTTGGTAGGACTAAACGGCTGGTGGAAATCCGACGAAATAGTTTATGGTTTAAATCAAAGCGGCTCAAAGATTTTGATTGCCGATTCGAATCGTTTTAAGAGAATTGCGGGGAATCTCGAGGAACTTGCCGCCTTGGAGTACATATTTATCGTCGATCCAACCGATGAGGATCTTAAATGTGATCCTAGGGTACATTCTTTCGAGGAACTTGAGAATCCGTTGGGCGAGCCAGTTGACAATCCACTCGAGCGAGTGATTGATGAAGATGACCCGGCAGTAATTTTTTATACTAGCGGAACAACCGGAAGACCGAAAGGTGCGGTTTCCACCCACCGTTCAATGATTGCTAATCTGCAAAATAGTTTTTATGCAGCAGTTGCCGGAGCACTTGCTAATCCCGGCAAGGGAATTATGCCTAATAGTGGGACTAGTCAACTATCGTCTCTTTTGACTTCTCCTCTGTTCCACGTTTCGGGTTGTCACTCCGGCCTTGTGGTGGCTTTGGCCTCCGGAATGAAGCTCGTGATTCCCGTTGGCAAACTTGATCCAGAAAAGATACTTCGCATAATTCAAGAGGAGAGAATAAACCTTTGGACCGGTGTGCCAACCGTAGTTTGGCGAGTGGTTGAAGAGGCGGGTAACTATAGCTACGATCTAACTTCTCTAATGAGTGTTGCCTATGGGGGATCTCCATCCGGAGCTGATTTGATGAAGAGAGTAAAAGATACTTTTCCAAATGTCAAAGCTATGGGAAATGGTTACGGACTCACGGAGTCGTCTTCAATTGCAACAATTAATAGTGGAGATGACCTTGAAATGCACCCGGATTCCGTAGGAAGAACACTTCCTGTTGTGGAATTGGCCATCGTTGATGAATCCGGAAAATTTTTAGACAAGGGAAAAACCGGAGAAGTATGGATCAAAGGGCCAATTATTATGCCCGGCTATTGGGAAAACAAGGAAGCCACAGATGACATTATTTCAGACGGTTGGCTTCACAGCGGCGATGTCGGATATGTGGATGAATCAGGTTTGCTATTTATAACTGATCGTGCAAAAGACATGATAATTCGGGGGGGCGAAAACGTATATTGTGTCGAAATCGAAAATCGCCTGGTTGAGCACCCCCTGATAGCCGAAGCAGCGGTAATAGGCGTAAGCCATCCAATACTAGGTGAAGAGGTCAAAGCAATAGTTCACCAAGAACCTGGTGCAAATTTGAGCGCAGAGGAAATTAAAGCTTGGGTCCGAGAAACTTTGGCGGATTTCAAAGTGCCGGAATATGTTGAAATAACCGACCAGTATTTGCCCAGGAATCCCTCGGGAAAGATTCTAAAGAATGTTTTAAGGGGACAAGGTGCTGTGAGTTTTGACGCAATGGAAATGAAAGATGCTGCTGAGTTTGGAAGCAACTGAATTTTCTTGAGCTTTAATCCATGTTCATTTTTAATGATAGGATTTAGTAAATTAAATGGGCCGTTGGCGCAGTCTGGTAGCGCACTTGCATGACACGCAAGGGGTCACAGGTTCAAGTCCTGTACGGCCCACGCATTGGACTTCACAAAAGTTCCCACCTTATATTCACATAACGGTATGATGGCTCTTCAGATATTTACGGGGTATCGAATAAATTCTGCCAAGGCCATCTCCACTTTTAGTACAGGGGCGGCCATAGAATTTTAATCGTGAAACAAAAAACGTAGCGCCCATGTAATCACCGATCCAATCGAAATTTGCCATGCTCTGGTTGGACTTAAGGTTGTGAGAGTGATTAGCTACACTCGACCAGGACCTATTGCGGAGATTGCTATTGAACAGGTCATTGAAGATGTTAGATGCAAGGAATGTGGTTTCAAGGCTCAAACAAAAGATTGACCTTGGGCAAATTATGTAGATTTGCCATTTGGGGGAACACCTACAAGACTTATGTGGAAAAAGCACCGATTAGTGTGTAGAAATGCCAACTGTGCAACTAAGAGCTGGACTTTAGGAGACCACCGCATTTCGGCCAAGTGTTGTTTTTTGACTACCAGGGCCTCTAAGTGGGTGACAAACAAGTTGGGACTGGGCGCACAGTTTCAGTTGTGGCAAAAGAACTTAGCTGTGACTGGGGTGTTGTAAATAAGGTAGTAACGATCTATGGACGGGCTCTTTTAGATGCTGATTCTAAGCGGTTGAAAGACACCTCAGCTATGGGACTAAATGAAACATTATTTCGTCGTGAAGATAAGTTTAAGGCTAAGTCCTGGTGCACTGGCGTAGCCGATCTCTCAAACCATCAGCTCATTGACATCTTGCCTACCAGGAATTATGTCGAAGTAGCAGGCTGGATTGATTATCAGCCCAGTCAATTCAAAAGCGACTTGGTTTATGGCGCTTTGGATATGTCTGCCACCTATGCTGCTGACTACTCTGTCGCACTATCTAAAGTCATACACGTAGTTGATAAGTTCCATCTAATTAAACTAGCCAACCAGGTACTTGATTCAACTAGACCACGGGTCCAAGTGGAGCAACTCTCCCATAGGGGAACATCCAAAGATCCCCGAAATAGATCAAGAAAACTCCTACTAATGCGTTCAAATCACTTGGACAAGGCAATGGGAGCCAAGCTTGAGTCTTTACTTGAACTAGGTGATCCAAATGTTAAGTGGCCCTGGCCTATAGGTTCAAAGAGGCCATATCTGACTTTTATGAAATAAGC
>JAJYDO010000080.1 GCA_021777355.1 Actinomycetes bacterium
GCATCAGAGCTTTCTAGATACTTGCTAAGCCAAGCAATAGGGTCCATACTTAAATCGACAGTCATTGCAATCCTCCTTAATTGTTAAAAACAACTGTTTATTATTAGGTTGACGCAATGACTGTCACAAATGTGGGATGGTCCCTTAGCTAAATAGTTCGTACACCTCTTCTCGGGACTCTACCTGTTTTTTTTCAGGTCTGGGTTTGAATAAGAGCCATGTGGCGGAGGGAGTGGGATTCGAACCCACGGAACCCTGAAGTTCAACGGTTTTCGAGACCGTCCGATTCGTCCACTCTCGCATCCCTCCGTAGGATAATAGATTAGTCGCTCGCAGCTAATCCATTTTACTTGTTCGTGGCGGGTCCGACTGGTGGAACAAAGCGATAACCTGCTCCACGAATAGATCTGAAAATAGACTCTTCACCCGGAATATCCAACTTTCGCCGTAAATATCCTACGTAGACATCTACTACATTGCTCCCAGTATCAAAACCATAGTCCCAAACCTGGTCCATTATTTGGACCCTTGAAACCACTTGGTTGGGATGCCTTAAGAAGTACTCCAAAAGCGACCACTCGCGCTGGGAGAGATCTACCCTTTTATGGTGTCTCCATGCAGTTTTTGTCAGCAAATCGAACTTAAGGTTGCCATATATTATTTCAGTTGCACTTGCTTGGGCTCCACTTCTCAATACGGCTCTAATTCTGGCCAAGAGTTCGTCAAAGGCAAAGGGTTTTGCTATATAGTCGTTGGCGCCAGCATCGAGGCCTAGCACTTTGTCTTTAGTCTCACCTCTTGCGCTTGAAATAATAACCGGAAGTGCCGGCTTCATCTTTCTTATGCTTTTTAATACCTCAATTCCGTCTTGGTCTGGGAGCATAAGATCAAGTAGCACCAATTCAATTCCCTGACCCAATCTCTTCACTGCATCAATTGCGCCTGCACCAGTTGCGACTTCATGGGTTACGTAGCCTTCGGCTTGTAGTCCCTTTCGAATAAAGGAAGAGATTCCTAAGTCATCTTCGACTATCAATACTGTCATTTCATCAATTTCCTAACTCTCATTTAAATCTTCATTCAAATTCACGGCCTTAACAAATGGGATCCTTATGCTCACAGAAGTGCCTTCGCCCACTTTGCTATCTATAACTACTTGGCCGCCGTGAGCTTTTGCTATGGCATCAACAATAGCCAGGCCAAGTCCTGTACCCTTTTTTTGCCTTTCTGCGCCTGAGCTGAACCTAACCCTTGCATTTTCAACTTGCCCGGGTGTCATTCCGTGGCCTGTGTCAACTACCTTGAAGTCAATGTAATCCCCCTTAACCACTTCCAGGCATATCGTGTCTCCCACCTTGGTGGCATGGATTGCATTGTCGATTAAATTTCTAATTGCACCATTCATTCTTTCACTGTCAATCATCAAAGTGAGATCGGGAATATCCCCAAGTCTCCAAACTCTCTCAGCCAAAAGTGGAACAGAAGCCCAAATATCGGAGATGAATGATCTCAAGTCCACTATCCCGGGCTCAATAAAATCGACCTCTAGAGATCGGCCAAGCAACAGTAGCTGCTCCACTAATGCGCTGGCATGTCCAACTTCGTCTCTCACAAGATCTAAAGACTGCCTGGTTTCGCTTGGATCGCTTAAATCGCCTCTAGTCAGCACCTCTACATGTCCCTGGATTACCGTCAAAGGAGTTTTGAGCTGATGGGATACATCCGACAACAAAGACCTTTGTGCATCCATTGCATTGCCAAGCCTTACGATCATCTCGTCAAATGTTTCGGCCAGCGTGCCAAGCTCATCTTTCGGGCCAGAATAGTCAATCCGTTTATTCAAATCCCCCGTTGAGATCTCTCTTGCTGTTTGGGTCATCCGTGCTATTACTCTAAGCAGTCTTCTGAGAACAAAAAACGTCGAACCAAGGGCAATTATCAAAACTAAAGTTGCTTCAACAACCGTTACTAAAAGAACATGGTTTCTAACCGAAGTTACCTGGCTCAAACTCTCAATTGCAAATATCACTCCGTCAACAGAAGTTCCGATAATCGGGGATGCAAGGACCTGGTAGGAGGTATTTTGGTAGTTTATGGTTAAATACTCGCTTGACGGCGGAACTTTTGAAATTAGTGCTTTTATCGTTGGGATAGAAGCTAGAGGTGCCGCACTTACAGTGGCGTAAGTTTGAGCACTTTTTAGTGAAACAATTATGCCTTCACCTGCAGCTAATACGTGCCTGCCTAGATAAGCCCTCACTACGTCAGACAGTGTCTGCCCAGCTTGAATCTTATTGACTGCCGAGCCAAATTCAGTGATCTGATTACCGAGTTCAATCTTGACATTCCTCACTCCTGAGTCGTTAACTGACTTGACTGCTTCGAATGATAGAACCGACAGTGCAATAATCAAAACGGCTGCATGGACCAACATCAGCCTAAAAAGAATTCCGAACTTTTTGGTGTTGAATCTCACCCCCTTTTTTGCAAAGGCATCGGATTCTGTAGACAAGTCTTTTCCCTTAATTTTAGACTTCATCAAAACACCCACACCATTTCGACAGGTGCTGCAAAGCGCCTGATTGCAAGCCGGCTTTCAATCAAGATATTTCTCTCCTGAGATTCATGGAGTCGAAGATGCACCAGGACTGTTTCCACTTATTCCAGAATCGCCTGAATTTAGCCATATACCTGAGTTGCCGCCTGAGTTGCCGCTGCTTCCAACAGTTGTGCCGCCACTTCCTGAATCTCCCGAGTTTTGCGTTTCAGTAGTAGGGGTAGTTGGGATCACCTCCGAAGATCCATTAGATGTTGTTGTAGCCTGGCTTTCCGTACTGGTTGTCGTAGAAACAGAATTGTCTTCAGGGGCTTTTCCAACTTGGGCCACGGGCACTCTTGGTTCAACTACGTTGACTTTTTGAACTGGCTTTGATCCTGGAGTGGTGGTGTTCGATTGGAGACTATTTGAGTTCAGCGAAACATATTTTGGAAAATTTTCTTGTGAAACATTGCTGCTTGTAAGTAGCACCGCTGTCATCGAACCAAGCACTGAGACAAAAAATAGGGCGATCCCTGCCATTTTCAGAATATTCATTTTAAGGGGTTTAATCAAAGATGCATCCTTTTAGTACTCGCCATTACCAAAATACAGCAAATGTTGAGCCATCTATGAGCGTATTGCCACCTGGAGTAATACAACACAAACAATGAAAACATTCTCATGTGCGTCTTAGCGACTTCTTAGGTTCATGTCTTATGCTAA
This sequence comes from Actinomycetes bacterium, assembly GCA_021777355.1. Lineage (GTDB taxonomy): Bacteria > Actinomycetota > Acidimicrobiia > Acidimicrobiales > JABEUL01 > JABEUL01. The sequence goes on from JAJYDO010000080.1 coordinate 3,263, forward strand.
CAAGTATGGAAAAGAACCCGGAATCAGCCTCAAAAGTAATCAAATTCGTGTCTCGAGTGCGTAAGCCGCTTGTAATTTCTGCTTGGGTAGGTGGAGGCGCATTGCTCGTCGGGTCATATTTGGGCCCGCTTTCCCCTAACAACCCATCTTCTCTAACCAGTTCCAGCCAAACGCCCAAGGTGCCGACTCATATCGATGTTCCAGACGTTCCCTCGACAACAGCCCCTCCATCCAGTCACACTTCCACAACTCACCAAGTGGATCTACCTGGAAATTCATTACCTACCACCACGGAAGCCTCAACTTCTTCCCAAGGAAGTTCGAAGTCTTCCCTGGTACTAGTTTCACCAACTGCCGCTCCCATAAAGGTTGGGGATGACTCCGGTTCAAGCGAGTCGGAATCGAACTCGACATCAACTTCAGAAACGGAAAGTTCAACCACTACCCAGGAGTCATCCGGGTCAAATTCTGGAACTACCCAAAGTTCTTCGGATACAACTACTTCCAGCCAAGATACGGCATCGGGGTCCTCGCAGACATCCTCACCCGATGGCGGGTCTAATTCTACAGACGGGTAGTTTCGAAGCGGGGTTTGCGTGGGGGGTAGCCTATTAGGTGCAATGGCTATTTCCCCTACGCCCTCCCCAGACCAAGATTTAATAGTATCTTCTCCCTCTCCTGTTGAACCCAACAGTCCATGGGCAACCACTACAGTTCCAAAGACATGCGGACCAATTGCATTCGTCGGGGGAAATGAGTGGGGTGAGGGTGCAACTTATGACAGAACGCTTCTTGAGTGGTCGGGTTCTGACAAAGTGACAGTTCTCCCGACTGCCGCAGCGTTTGAACATCCGCAAAAGGCAGTCGATACCGCTTCCAACTGGTTTTCAGCTCTTGGTGCAAGTGTTGAAGGTCTGATGGTATTGAATCGCAGCGATGCTTTTGAGGAGAGATTTATTGATGCCATTTCCAAGTCCAGATTTATCTACCTAGGAGGCGGATCACCGCTTCATTTAAGAAGCATTTTTAGGGATTCGCCTGTTTATGATGCAATTATAAAAGCCTGGCATGGCGGAGCCGTGCTTGCAGGTTCATCGGCTGGAGCAATGGTTCTTGGAAATCCCATGGTAGATCCCAGGGGCGGAGCCTTTACTGTCGGCCTTGGATTAGTGAACAACTTTTCTGTTATCCCGCACTTTGATACAGGTAATCCTGAAAGAATAGCAAGAAGTTTTGCACTAGCTCCTCCAAAGATAGTTGTAGCAGGGATTCCGGAAAGAACTGCATTAATGCGAGATCCCCAAGGCATTTGGACTTATGGCGGAGTAGGCGTGGTTTCAACGTTTCTGGAAGGAAAGCCCTGTGATTTTTCCCTCCTAGATGGTCTTGTTGTCTCTGAGTGATCTTAACCAGTCGCATTGCATAAATCCAACTTTTTTTCCTAGATTCTTTTCTCACATACATTTTCGTTGATTATGACATATTGGCCAATTTTACTTTTCAAAAATCGCTGTTGACTTTTTCGCAGAATTCCCATTAAAATTAGAGCTTCCCGTAAACAAAAGAGATATTAATTATTTCTTAAAATCCCTAGGAGCACAGATGGCACGAGTCAGCACTTATTTAAATTTTCCCGGAAATACTGAAGAAGCATTTAACTTCTATGAAAAAATATTCAATTCTAAGATTTCTTCTCCCATAGTCAGATTTAAAGATATGCCAGGCGGGCCACCAACTGCCCAAGGAGAAGAAAACTGCATTATCCACATTGAGCTTCCCATAATTGGCGGTCATGTGATCATGGCCACAGACGTTCTTGCTTCAAGCGGCCAGTCTGTAAGCATTGGAACTAACACAACAATTAATCTCGAAGTTGATTCGAAGGAAGAAGCCGACAAGCTTTACGCTGATCTTTCAGAAGGCGGGTCAAGCAGCACGGGGATGCAGGACATGCCTTGGGGTTACTGGGGTTGCACGTTAGACAAATTTGGTATTCGCTGGATGTTTAACGTTTCAAACGGCGAAATGCAAGCAAGTTAAGTAGTTGCTCATTAGAACCACAACTTCTCCGAATTTACGAGGAATTCTAGACCGACAGATCACTGAAGCTCTGATAGTTGCAATTTGTCACAACAATTAGCTAACTATTGTTGTTACAAAAGATACAGGGTAGCGTGAAAAGTTTGCTTGAAAATGAATGCCAAGCACGAGTGCAAGTTCTCCGAAAACTCACCGATTTGAATTCTTTTTGTAGCCTAGTGGCACAAATTTCTTTCTAAAACTATAATTAGGAGAATTTCCAACTTTGGTTGGCAGCTAGCCGGTGCCAAGGTGGGTCTTTAAATAGAGGCGGCAGCTAAAGGTGGCCGGGGAAGGAATTTGAAAATGAAGGGTTTTACAAACGCAGCAAAGGGTGTCATTTTGACGCTTCTGGCCTTGGTAACGCTTTCTTGCTCCACCCAATCAAACAATACTTCTACTACGGCGACAACTAAAGCCTCGCCTGCAGGCACCAAGTCCTCTTGCGGTTCGCCGTTACCTGCCGGCTTTCCAACTTCGATTCCACTTCCGCCAAATTACGTCTGCTACTACGATGCTTTAAACAAGGACGAACAGACTCCCAACTATTACGCCGTTTACTTAGCCGTTCCAGGTCCTGTTCCACAAGCGGCAAACAACTACTTTAAACAGTTAACTTCAGCTGGATTCACCGGCTCGGAGTCAAGCACTACTAACCCAAATATTGCAATAACGGCTAGGACCAGCAAGATTATCCTAACAATCAATATCAAAGTCGCCACAGGACCGCTCCAAGGTTATGTTTTTACTCCTGGTCAGGTCGACATGATGTTATCGGCATCAATTACAAGTTAGAAAACTTTCTAAGTTCCTTCAGCATCTAAACCAAAGAGCCATCGACTTTAATCCATCTGGTCCTAACTTTGCATGAGATATCCCAATATGCAATTTGAAAACTCGTACTTAACATGATGTCAATGGCAGGAAAGTAAAAGAATTTAAGTTTAAGCCAACTGCTTCTTTTCTCACTGCCAATCTATTGCCCCAAAGTCGCTCCAGTTAAAGGGGCTTCAAAATAGCATCAATTTGAAGTTATAGTCACTTTATAAAGCTTGTGAGTAATATTAGGTGTTCCTGATTGGGATCCGTCTGCATTAATCTGTTGAACAATATTCATGCCTGATACAACTTGGCCAAAAATCGTGTAGACCTCTGCCTTTGGCGCTGAAATATCTTGATCCAAAGTATTTGCACCGTTTTGAGAGTCAACTATAAAGAACTGACTTCCCCCGGAGTTCCCGGCGCCGGTATTTGCCATTGCCAGCTGACCGGGTGCATATGGGGATGTGTTGGTCGATCCCTTAGGATACTCGTCAGGGATTGTGTATCCCGGACCGCCAGTCCCGGGAGGATTTCCGTTTGGATCTCCACCTTGGTCCATGAAATCTGGAATTACTCGGTGAAAAATAGTTCCGTCGTAGTAGTGGTAACAAGCGAGGAAGACAAAGTTATTTACTGTAATTGGGGACAAATTCGGCTCCAGCTTTATCTTGATATTTCCCACATCGGTTTGGAAATTCGCATAATAGGTACCAGATGTATTTATCAGCATCGAAGGAGCTTTAGAAAATGTCGTAGTTCTCGCCACATTAGCAATAGAAGCAGGACATGCATTTGACGAGGCAACCGGGACGGTAGTTCCAGGCGGCACCGTAGATGTGGGAAGGGTAGTCACCGGAACCGAAGTTGTAACTGATGAAATAGTCGACTGCACAGGACCTTTGGTGGTGGTGGATTTTGAAGTGTGGGCACTTGTCTGAGATCCACTGGTGTAGGTAAGGATGAGAATTACAACAATTATTACGACTATTACGGCACCAACCACTGCCTGTTGAATAGTCCTTTTCTTTTTCTTAGCCGCGGCTTCCTGGGCAAGCCTGGCTTGTCTGGCAGCGCGTTGACGAGCTCGTTTTTCTGATGGCACAAGAATAAAGGCTATCGCAAACTCGGGCCCTATGTTTGTCATATTTCTGCTTAGTCATTTTCATCCCTTAAACTTGGGAGATGGCGCTAATTGTGCAAAAGTACGGAGGAACTTCAGTAGGCGACGCGGATCGGATCCGAGCCGTTGCAGACCACGTAGCCAGGACAAAAAAGCAGGGTGATGACGTCGTTGTCGTCGTTTCAGCCATGGGGAAAACTACTGATAGTCTTATCCGGCTCGCCGATGACGTTTCGAAGATACAACCTGGTAGGGAGCTGGATATGCTCCTCACGGCAGGCGAGCGGATCTCGATGGCACTACTTTGCATGGCTTTGGCAGAATTAGGAGTCAAGGCAACTTCGTTCACGGGAAGCCAAGCCGGGATCATCACCGATTCAACCCACACCAAGGCAAGAATCATTGAGATTAAAGGCGATAGGTTAAAAGAGACTATTAAAGAGGGTTCGGTTCCCGTGGTGGCTGGTTTTCAAGGAGTTTCACTTGAAAAAGATGTCACTACCTTGGGACGAGGCGGATCAGACACTACTGCAGTCGCACTTGCCACCGCACTTGGAGCCCAAGCCTGTGAGATCTATACCGATGTATCCGGCGTGTTCACAGCCGATCCCAGAGTGGAGCCAAATGCGAGAAAACTTCACAAGATCTCCTTTGAAGAGATGCTTGAGATTGCAGCGAGCGGAGGCAAGGTGCTGGCACTTCGATCAGTGGAATTTGCAAGACGCCACAAAGTGGCCCTGCATGTGAGGTCAAGTTTTACTTGGGAAAGTGGGACTTGGATAGTAGAGGAGGAAAAGGGAATGGAAGAAGCAATAGTGTCGGCTGTGACTCACGACACGTCCGAGGCAAAAATTACTGTGACAAAGGTGCCGGACCGCCCCGGTATTGCAGCTGGCCTTTTTAGAGCATTGGCAGATGAGGCAATAAATGTTGACATGATTGTCCAAAACACCTCAAGAGACGGCAATACCGATATCTCCTTCACGGTCCCAAAAGCTGATCTAGATACAGCAGTCAAAGTGGCAAAACAAGTAATTCCCACAATTGGGGGCACCGAGGTCCTGGCCGATCCGGACGTGGCGAGAGTTTCTCTAGTGGGAGCTGGGATGAGAACCCACCCGGGAGTAACCGCGCGCACCTTTGAGACTCTGGCTTCACATGACATAAACATTGAAATGATTTCAACTTCATCAATTAGGATTTCCTGCATGGTCAGAGCCGGAGTAGTAGAAGAAGCGGTGCGGGCACTTCACGAAGAGTTCGAACTTTCTTGAACAAATTGATCCAAGTTTCGTCGCTTGAATTTATCCATCATTCCTACAACTAGAATTTAATTGTTATGAAAGTTGGAGTTTTTGGGGCAACCGGGCAAGTTGGCTCGGTAATGAGGGCAATTTTAATCGAAAGAGACTTTCCGGTCGATGAGATCAGGTTTTTTGCATCCTCTAGGTCTGCGGGTCAAAAAATAGAGTTCAAGGGAGACCAAGTAGAAGTTGAGGATGCCGATTTAGCCGACTTTTCAGGTATTGAAGTGGCATTATTTTCCTGCGGAGCAAATGCTTCCAAAGTTTTAGCTCCAAGGGTGGCGAAGAGTGGTGCCGTGGTAGTTGACAACTCATCTGCTTGGAGGATGGATGATGATGTGCCGCTCATTGTCCCGGAAGTTAATGGCGTAGAGATCAAGAACATCAAAAAAGGAATTATTGCAAATCCCAATTGCACCACAATGGTAGCGATGCCTGTACTGGCTCCGCTTCACAAGGAGTGGGGACTAAATAGAATAGTTGCAACTACTTTTCAGGCTGTATCAGGTGCCGGCGGTGCAGGAGTGAAAGAACTTGCCGATCAGGTATTCGATGTTGGCCAAGATGTCTCCAAGTTGGCATTTGATGGCAGTGCAGTCGATCTCGGCTTAAGCAAAGTTTTCCCGGCAAATGTTGCATTCAATGTTATTCCGATGGCAGGATCATTAGTTAATGACGGAAGTGGAGACACAAATGAGGAAACCAAGTTAAGAGACGAGAGTCGAAAAATATTGGGTATTGCGGATTTGGATGTTACTGCCACTTGTACAAGAGTAGGCGTGATGACAGGTCACTCCCTGAGCATTACTGCTTGGTTTAGAAATGAAACAAGTACTAAGAAAGCACTTGAACTCTTGGAGCTCGCACCTTCAGTCGAATTAGTTGACATCCCGACACCGCTTTTGGCCGCTGGGAGAGATCCTTCATTTGTTGGAAGAGTAAGATCGCACTACAGCGATCCAACTCAGCTTTCACTTTTTGTATCAGGAGACAACCTGAGAAAAGGCGCTGCTTTAAATGCAGTCCAAATTGCAGAACTTTTGCTTTAAAATCGGCTTTTTGGAAATTAGAGCAGTCGTATTTTCGTTGATTCGTCTTATCCCAAATCATAGACTTTTCTCTTAACAATCGTCCTCCTTGCATTTTGTGAGGTCGATAGCACTGAATACAATTAGGAGAAGTTCGTTCCGGATCATTCTTTTTTAGCTCTTCTACCTAAACGTAGACAATGCGATTGCGGAGCCTCAAAGCTAGCGAAACGGCAACGTACAGTAAGAACGCCGATGGCTATGTGTCCAAAATGAAATACCAAGACTCAGGTTCTCCTTTTAATCTCATTTGTGGCATGATATAATTTCGACATGAATACGTTGGAGATAATTGAAGAGATGAATGCAAATCCTGCATTGGTCGAGGAACTACGAGCGCTTCTCCTTCCACGTGCACTTCTAGAACTCCCCCAAACCATTGTCGCCATTTCCGAGCGTTACGATGAAGCGTCTGAGCAACACCGATGAGCGCTTAGATCGACTTGCCGCCCTTTCCGAGCGCCGCGAGGGAACAATGGCAGAACTCGTTTCCATTACGAAACATCAGGAAGAGCGACAAGAAAGTCTTGATATAAATATGGATTGGCTTAAAGAAATGTTCTTTGAATTGAAATGGGAAAGAAAAGCAACCTCATATCTAGGTAGCCATGGATTCCGCAAGTTGCGAATATTGTCACAAAGTCAGTTAGCAGATATTCTTGATGATTTATTCGATGAAGACCTTCTAGGCGAAGAAGACCGCCTTGACATCTTAAACGTTGACTCTGTGGCAACTGCAATTAAAAAGTCTGACTCTAATGAAGTGTATATTGTTGCCGAGCTGGCTTCTAGGGTTCACAGTGATGACGTCGAAAGAGTCATTCGGAGGGCCTTGCTCCTTGAAGTAGCTTCGTCAAAGCATTGCGAGAAAGTAGTAGCTGGAGCTTCGATTGATGATGTGGCAGTTGAACTCGCCAAAAATAAAGGCGTAATTGTTATTACGCCGCGAGAATGGGCGCAAAAAGTAGCTTAACTTCGATTATCATTAGGAACATATTCGAAGTGAAATCCAAGCTACCTAAAATGGGCTTTTGATTCTAGATTTGAATAATTCACTTAAGAATTTGAGAGTTAGGTAGGAAGACATAAATACTTTTAGAAAATATTTAGTTAGATACGATATCAAGACAAAATCACTAGCCAGGCAGCAATTAGTTGCACTTTTTCTTCGGGAAAATACTCCTCATTTGAAACTCGTTCAAGCATTGCAAGCCTATAACAATCAGGATTATCCTGCTTGCATCCAAATAGCTGAGAAGTTAGCTTCAGATCTTAAAGAAGCTACTAAGCGCAATTCAAAAATGCTCGTTTCTACAGTGTCTGTTTTAGCTTCAAGTTATTACGCATTGGGAAGAATTGAAGAAGCTCTGAGTCTGAGAGAACAAGTATTAGACGTTCATGTATCTATGTATGGATACAGCAACAAATTAGCTTATTTTTACTTGTTAAATGTGCTCCAGTGTTACAAAGATATCGGAGATGAAGATAAAGGTGTTCTTTTAGTAAGAAAGGCTTTAGATTCTTTCAAAAATGAAAAGAAGCAACTCAGCAAGGTGAGCATTAGATACCACCTATTAGAATTTCAGCTTCTGGAAAACTCTGCCGAATCAAGTAGCGTTATAGATCGCGCTCAATTTATATATATGCACGCACGTGAAGATTTTGGTGCTTTAGACCCACTTGCTTTCAGTTGCCATTTACAATTAGCAACGCTGCTGTCTAAAACAAAGCAAAAGGAGAGATGTTTAGCGACTATGGCCGACGCGTTCAACGATTTCCTTAAAATGTCTTCACCAGATGAAGGGTTAGTCAAGGCTACATTTGAGGCTTTGTTTGCTTGCAATTTTAGCTTTTTTCAATGTCGGGAAGCACTTGACGCATTATTAAAGCTACGCGAAATCGAGAACAAAGCGCAAAATCCAACATCACTTTCAGCCGTGACAATCGAAGGTAGAGTGATTTTGTGTCTAAGTTATTTAGGACTTTATAAAGAGGCTTTGGACTTAGGTAGCTATCTAAAGAACGTTACTTCCCCACTTGACGAGGCTGATCCAGCAAAATTGAGTGCGATATTCTCTGATAATAGAGTCAATTTAAAAGGCGATATTGAATCATCCATCTCGAGCTTTAGGTCCTGCATCATGATTCTGGAAAAGTCAGGCGCTAAGAATTTTAGATCTCGCGAACTCTTGCGCCTTTTTAAAACAGAACTCACCACAGCATTGATTCAAGTGGGAAAACCAATCGAAGCATTTCCACTTGCAACTATTCTCTATGAAAATGCAACATCTCAAAAATACTTTAATCTAATTTCGAGATTAGTTGCAGCGTCGAACCTTGCAAGATGCTATATATATCTTGGGAAAATTGATGAGGCATTCACATTTTGTTTTAACATGCTACGCGAGACTGCCGACCTTGTCTGGAGTTACAAGGATTCAGTCATCAGCTTAAACAATTCCCTTGTAGAATGCTACATCCTGAAGGGTGATTTTGAAACTGCTCTAGGCTTAGCGGAGTCTAACTTTATGAATGCAACGGCGATTTATAATCAGACATTTGGCATTTGCTTAAGATCTGCTTCTTTGCTGATTAAAACTTACTTGGCAACAGGAAATTATGAGAAAGCTGGTTCCCTTTCGGAAGCTACTCTTTCAAATGTTCTTAGCAGATATGGCAGTGAACATTATTTTGCCATACAAGCATTTGATTCTTTGTCTAGATCCTATTTAGCCCTTGGAAAGGATATTGAAGCACTGGAACTGGCAGAAAAAGTAGTTGCTAACAGCCGTTTTACGTTTGGCGAGGATAGCGTCAAATACTTAGAACACCTATTAAATTTCTCCGCATGTCTTATCCGGTCGAATAGAAACCAGGAAGCATTGGAGAAGATTGCATTTGCATCGCAGAAAGTTAGAGATCTCTACGGTGACCATCATTACCTGTTGAAATATGCATCACAGCTATCAGATTCCGTAAGCTAGTTGTTCGGACTTAATCTCTATTTCCTAATACCGACAAAGAGTACTTACAAAAATTGCAGCTAAGTTGGAAACTTGATACTGAGTCGTGAAAATGCACAGTCCTCACCTTTCTCCTTGAAGCTAAACTTGCTAGTTCAATGCACTTTCTACGGTGTCCCTGGTATTGCCAAGAAATGTCTTGAGTGCTTGTGCATCTCTTCCCAAGGGCGGCACAACTAATCTTTTGACTCCCAAGTCTCTAAAATGCCTTATAACACCTGCGTCAAAACTCGCTCCAAAAGTAATCTCAATGGCCTCCGGGTCCCGCCCGGCAGCAACTGCCGCTTCTTTCATCTCTGCTACTAACTGAGTGAGCTTGTCAACATCTGCGATTGCGGGGAAAAATCCATCCCCCAATCTGCCGGCCCTTTTTGCAGCCGCGCTTGAGTGGCCGCCAACTACTATCGGGACTCCAC
>JAJYDO010000081.1 GCA_021777355.1 Actinomycetes bacterium
ACTTCGCCGGAGCGGTAGTCATATTGCCAGTAGGCGAATCGCTTCCAAAAGTTGAAGGGGACCTAGAACCTCTCGAACTTGATGAACTCGACACATTATTGCGCGGACTCCCAAACAGGCCTTTTGGAGCTGGCCAAAGGGTACGAGTTTCACTTCCAGGAGTTCAAGAAAAGCTGCTTCTCACCAAGTGTGCAGATGGCCAGTGGGCACTGCCAACAAATGGGACTCCCTCAACATACATCTTAAAACCTCAAGACATGCGTTTTGATTCATACGCCATCGGGGAAGCTTTTTGCCTTGAGCTCGCAGCCAAGCTAGGCCTTGTTGAACATGATTGCGAGGTGATTGATATTGCAGGTCGGCCGGTTTTCGTGACAGAACGATACGATCGCGTTCGCACGGAGTCGGGGATAGCGAGACTTCATCAAGAAGACGCATGCCAGGCTCTAGGTATCGACACTTCCACAAACCCATTCCGAAAGTATCAAGCGGGAAAGGGACCAAGCCTAGTAGATGTAGCAAAACTTTTAGAGGAACTACAACCTTCCGACCTGGAGTCTTTGCTTGCTTTGGTGACCTTAAACGTCGTAGTCGGCAACGCTGACTGCCATGCAAAAAACATTTCCTTCATGCATCCCCCAAATGGAACCATCAATTTGGCTCCTGCATATGATGTCACACCGACAACTTTTTACAAGGCAATCCCGACTGAAACCGGTCCCAAGGATATGACTGACGAGATGGGCATGTTTATCAATGGAGTAAAATCAATTCACCGAGTGACTTTCGATGACCTCAATAATGAAGGCGCCTCATGGGGTCTTGGGGAGGAATCGGCACACGTTGTTGAATCCAGCCTCTTGTTAATTCGAGATTCCATTGCTGAAGCTGCCACAAAGACTAAGCTGCCTGAACCCATGCTAGCTTTTTTCACAAATCGAGTGTCCAACCTACTTTCCGGCAATCATGTGGGCCGTACATTCTGAGCAAGAATACTATGAATCCGTGCTCTTTACGGCCTATAAAACTGCATTAACTGCCAGACCCTAAACGGGCTAGACCTATGAAAGTCATCGGAAACTTATTCAAATTGCAAACATTTCCAATGAGAACGAAATGACGCAAGAGAAGTTTCTTTGCCGACATTGTGGATATTTTGAAAACGCTTAGGTAAATGCTGCCGAGATAGTCTTTGAGGCCAAAATGGCCTTACAGGGAGAGAAGAATTTATCAATCTCTCCCTGTAGAGGGTCAAAGTAACTCACTTTCAAATCCTTTGACCACAATTCAACTTTTAACCAGTTGCAAATTCTTCTATAAGAATTTTTAGTATTAGATAACGAACATACTTTGAATCGACATTGCAAATGTCAGATCACCTGTCACGCTTAACTTCCCGCCAGTAAAGGCTGCAACAGGATTAAGCTGGCCTGCAACCAATCTTAAAAAGTCAGGGAGCTTGATTGAAAGTGCAATACGAGCACCTGTTGAATCGCCGGAGGCCGCCGTACACTTCCCATCGGCTATATCCACATGATATGGGAATGACTCATCGTCTGCAAGTATGTTCCATTGGATCGAAGCAGTAGTTCCCTGGGCATGATCAGGTGAAAATCTTTCGGTCATAGCTTCAAATATCCGATCAAGGACGCTTGAGACACCGGTCATCTTTATAACTGACATCATTCCTTCATCATCAACTTGATCAAGAATTGCTCTCAGTTGCTCGGGAGTCTTAATTTCTCCCAACATCAGGTCGATACTAGTTTCTTCGCTTGTCATTTTTTTTCTCCTTTAAATACTAAAAATTCCAGCAATGGCGGCAAACCAACTGCGGTGACCACCACTTTTACTAGTGTTACACACTGTAACACCTCTTGTCCAATTTCTGGTATAAAAAAAACGGGCTACACCTCTTGCTCCTCCTGGTTCAATGTTGCCCCAAGATGTGGGGGTTATGGTGGGTCCTGACCCACAAGATGTAGGGGTAGGAGGAGCTAAATGACTAGCCCGTTAAAAAAATATCTTGGAAAATATGTTGACCTAGAGGGATTTTGGCTCTAAAACTATATGAATGGCCTGGCTCTATCTGATCTTTTCCCTGCTACTCCTTCTAAATGTGGCTATTTCCATCAAACCCATCAGGGTTTCACCTCTCTCGAATTTTTCATTTGCGGTTGGTTGGCTTACAAGTGAGCTAGCAATCCCTTGGTTTGCAATCTCTGTTGTAGTGACTTCATTGTTTGTAATTTACGGTGCAAGTAATTCTGTCGTTGGCATAGGAGCAAGTATCGTTACTGCAATTGCTTGGATTGGCCTGGGTCATATTGTCTCAGTTGCTTATGGAGCGGCTAAAACTTGCAAGGATGCATTGGAAGAGGGATTAGATTTTAAATCGGATTCAAATACTTTAAGCATTGCCGGTTCATTTTGGAGAGACTTTGTTCCATTTTCTTGGAAACCTAAAAATATTGAAGTCATTAGAAATATTGATTATGTTGGAGACAATATAAAGCGCCACAAACTTGATATTTACAGGCTGGCTTCGGATGAAAAAAGCAACGAGAGCAAAACTCTTTATCCAGTACTTTTGTATATTCATGGCGGAGCCTGGATGGTAGGAAGCAAGGAACAACAAGCTAGGCCTATGATTCACACTCTCGCGCCAAAGGGATTCATCTGTATTTCCATCAACTACCGATTAAGTCCTAAAGCAACATGGCCCGATCACATTGTCGACTGTAAAAGGGCGATTCATTGGGCAAAGTCAAATATTGCCCAATATGGAGGCGACCCGAACAGAATTGCAATTGCCGGAGGTTCCGCCGGAGGCCATTTATGCGCATTGGCGGCATTGAGTGCAAATGATCCTGAATTTCAACCTGGATTTGAAGAAGCTGACACTTCTGTCGCTGCTGCTATCCCGATCTATGGAGTACTCGACCTCACTGACTCTCTGGAGATTGGAGTTGATCAACTGACTCACCTGCTTGAAAAGAATGTTTTTAAAAGCAAGCTAAAGGACAACAAGGAAATCTGGGAGAAAGCCTCACCACTTTTTAGGATCTCTGAAAATATTCCGCCACTTTACGTAATCCAGGGCACAAACGACACTCTTGTCCCGCCACAGATGGCGAGAGAGTTCGTGAGGGTATGCAAAGACAAATCTCAGAACCCAATCTGCTACGCAGAGATCAAGGAAGCTCAGCACGCTTTTGAAGTTTTTTGGTCGCCTAGAACCAGGTATGTAGTGGCCTCGATTTACAACTTTTTAAACGTTACATTGCAAAATGGTAAGTAATTTCTCATAAAACCTGGTTAAAGATGTTTAATTTCAGTTATGTAACGGTTACAATATTAGGAGTATATGAATAACCGAATGATTGGCATGTCCACGGTCAGTGGAATCGGGCTCGGAGGAATGGGTCTTTCTATCCAAGACAGGCCTGATGAAGGCCAAGCTTTAAAAACTATCCACGCGGCCCTTGACGAAGGCATCACATTTATCGACACCGCCGATTGCTACTGTTTGGACTCAAAGCTCGAACACGGCCACAATGAACGACTGGTTGCAAAGGCTCTCGCCACTTGGTCGGGAGACCCTGACGCAATATTGGTTGGAACCAAAGGAGGAAAGCGTAAGCCTTCTTCAGGACCGTGGCCAACTGATGGAAGACCTGAATACATTAAAGACGCATGCGAAGCTAGCTTAAAGTCCCTCGGAGTTGAAGCCATCGGACTCTACCAACTTCACCAACCGGACCCAAACGTTCCCTTTGCTGAATCCCTGGGAGCTTTAAATGAACTGATAACCGAGGGAAAAGTATTGCAAGTGGGAATCTCCAATGTGACAATTGACCAGATTACCGAGGCAATGGCTGTAGTTCCAATCGTAAGTGTGCAAAATCAGCTTTCTCCTCTTGATATGTCAGCAATGGATGTAGTTGAGTACTGCACAATGTTTGGAGTGGCATTTTTGGCATGGAGTCCCCTTGGTGGGCTATCTAGAGCACGGAACATTGGGGTTGAATTTCCTGCGTTGCAGTATGTAGCCGGCACTCACGGATACACTCCCCAGCAAGTCGCCCTTGCATGGCTTCTTGAACTATCGCCGGTAGTGATTCCAATTCCTTCAGCAAGGCGACCGGAGACTATTACTTCAATTATTGAAGCGTGCGACATTGAACTCACCTTTGAGGATTTGGCAATGCTAAACGCTGGTATTCCAGAGCACCTTCTCGAAGCCCCTGAGCTGGGCGAATCGGTTGCGGGCGCGCACACCGACTAGTTGCTGAACTATTTAAGAGCCAGATCAACTTCTTCTTTTTGCATTTCCCAAATCCTTTTTGCTAGTTCCGCGTCAATTTTGGCCTGGTGGTCCTCGGCATCTTTCTTAGCCTTCTTCGGACTCCATCTGCCTGTCAGCAAAAAGATTGACGGGACGAAAACGACTTCGCCGGCTACGCATACCCACCACCACGTTTGCCATTGGCCCGGAGCACTTTTTTGAGCAGATTCAACCTGAACTCCATAAGTTTCTAAATAGGAAAGATCTGATTTAGGAACAGAACGCAGAGCTATCAAGTTTGCCAGAGCTTTATTCGAGCTTATATTTTGAGCAGCTGCAATTTCTTTTACCGCCTTTTCAATAGCTGCAAAGTCCTTTTGATTGTTCTTTAAGGCCGCGAGAGTAGCGGGGTCTATTGCTCTTGCTGTAGCTACTTGCGTGGGGTAGAGAGCCAAAATTGATTTGACAGTTGGACCGTAAGTTACAAGCGGCGTAACAGAAGTTAGAACGTAGGGAAGAATTAAAAATGATATAGATACAACAGCTCGAAGTATCCACCCCCAAATTGCGAGTCCAGTTGCAACCAAAGCCGGGTTTCTGGCCTCAATTGTTTCTGAAAATGCAGTCATCCATGGCGAATACGCAACTCCACGGAATCCGGATAGAAATGCCGCTATTAAAACAAACTCGCCATATGTGGTACTTGGGTGGGTAGCTCTGGTGGCAAAAATGACGGTCATCACTATTGCCCCGATTCCACCTATCAGCATGAAAGGCTTTCTGACTTTAAACCTGTCTGAAATTAGACCTATTGCCACCACGCACACCGCATCAGCTGACCAAAACCAGTTAGAAATATCATTTCCTTGGGCTTCACTGAAACCAAAGACCGAAACAAAATAAATTACGAAAAACCCAACTGCCGCGTAGTAGATAAGCAAAAACAGTGCTATCGAAGTAGCCGGAACAAGGATATTAAGCCTCATCATCTGCTTCCACGGCTTTTCCAGAATCTTGCCAATATCTATATCTTTGACTTTCATCTCCAAAAGTTTTCTGTCTCTAACCGAAACCATTAGCTGGTCCCGCAAGTTGGGGGACAACTCCCTTAGTGTGAATAGTGCCAATACAAAAACAACAAGTCCTACGCTTCCCGTGATCATGTATTGATCCTGCCAAGCGTGCAAATGAGGAAGCGTGTGGGATGATACTTCAGAAACCGTCAAACTTCCAAGGACTGGTCCCAGTGTCCAGAATCCCATTGCCGCCCCTCTGCCAAGCTGAGGAGAAAAGTCTCTAATTAGTGCGGGAGTTGCAACTAATACGAGTCCTTCTACAATCCCCACCATGCAGACAAAAGCCACGTATTCGGTAGCGCTCTTGGCATGTGGAATACCAAAAAGGGTTATGAGTGATGCCGCCAAGAGACCGTAGACCACAATATTTGCCCTTCCCCACCTATCAGCAAGTCCTGCAACCAGAGATGCAAAGGCTCCAAAAGCGCTCGAAATCACGGTGACATACAGATAGTAGCGGAATGAAATGTGGAAATACGAAATAATTGAAGGTCCTATTGCCCCTGCAATGTACTGCTGGAAGTAGAGGACGACTGTGACTACAACTGAGAGGCCTAAAAAGCTTGCTCTGGTACCATTACCTGGATAATTTGAAAGCTGTCTCTTCCATAGTCTCTCAATCCCACGTGGTTCTAATGGCTCTACGTCGGTAACTAATTGAGACATAGCTTCTACAACTCACTTTCGACAACGGGATCTAGCTAAGAAAACTTCGGCACCGAGTTTCCATATTATTACATTACTAGTGTAATTATCTATCTTTACCATGCTTTCCTCCCAATTACAAGTGGTATACCTATTTCCAGGTTAAATGTGATCTGCGGAGAGACCTGATCCCTTTACTAAATCAATGGATAATCTTGACTTGAACACCTACTACTCTATTTTGCACCAAAGCTCCTCGCTTGGACACGGAATCCCAATTGGTCAAGACAACTTTGGCAACAGGCTTTTTACCCCTCCAGAGCACCCCGTCTTGATACTGGGACCCTCTAGAAGCGGAAAAACTACTTCCGTAATCATTCCCTCAATCCTTTCCGCCGGCGGGCCCGTAGTGTCAACTTCAACGAAACCCGACGTACTAATGGCAACCTCAAGAGCTAGGTCGGCAATAGGCACTTGCTGGCTTTTTGATCCCATGGAATCCCTGCCTTTGCTTCATGGAAAAGGTAGTTTAAATATACTTAGGTGGTCGCCAGTGAGTGCAAGCAACACATTCGAAGACGCTATCCGGGTCACCCGGAATTTAGTACTTTCCTCGCATGGCTCACCAATGGGAAGTGAGAGTTTCCATTGGATTGAAAGAGCTCAGGCGCTAATCTCGCCTCTGTTATACGGAGCTAAATTGGGCAACTACTCAATGGAGGAAGTTTCAAATGCCATTGTCACAAGAGACATAACTTTACTTGCAGAGAAAATAGAGCAAGTTGATCCGGCATCGAGAGCCCTGATGACACTCCGTGGATTGCTTACAACAGAGTCCAGAGAGCTTTCAGGAATCTTCTCCACGGCATCTGGCGTAATCAGTGCCTACAACTCACAAGCGGCAATTAATTCCTCACAAAACTCAAACTTCTCTCCATCTGCATTTGTAAATTCTTCTGATACTTTGTACGTGGCATCCCCCAGTGATGAACAACACCTTGTCGCACCACTCGTATCATCACTTATTGATGAGATTAAACACTGCGCCTACAAAAGATTCAAATCTCAAAATTTGCAATCCTTCCCGATAAATACTTTTAAACGAGCGCCACTCCTCCTTGCCCTTGACGAAGTTGCCCAGAGTGCGCCACTGCCGGGCTTGACGAGTTTAATTGCTGAAGGCGGCGGACAAGGGGTGGTGACTATCGCTTGTCTGCAAGACTTATCACAGGCTAAAGCAAAACTCGGCCAAGAAGTTGATGGATTTCTCACCCTTTTCCCTATCAAACTAATATTCCCAGGAATATCTGATCGGAAAACCATCGAAGAGATCTCCATTTTAAGCGGTGACCGAGACGTCATCAAAAAATCAATCTCTCACGGATTAGGCGGCAAACAAACTTTGGTAACGACTCTAAGTGCCATGGCGAGGCTGCCGGTCAAAGCGCCTGGATTTAACGGGTCCAACTCGGTTACTTACTCAACTTCCAAAGAGAGAAGCATTCCGCCCGACTATGTTTCAAGAGGTTACAAAGACTCCCTGTTGGTGATAGCTAGTGGGACTGAACCAAGATTTGTCAAAACTTTGCCATGGTATAGAGACAAAGAGATCTCCAAATTAGTAAACAATTCGCCAGAAAGGCAAAATGACAAATCGATAGCCAGCTGTTTTACGCGATAGATCTCCTACAGTGCTCATTAAGTTGCAGTCAAAGATAGTCTCTAAGTTGGGTTCTGAATTACATCCCAGAGTGATTGGGTGTCGGCATTTAGAGGATTTAAGACTGTAATGCCGTTGTAAATTAGATTGGTTTCACCGCTATAAAAAACTAAACCATTGTCGACTTCTCCAATTCCGAGATTTTTGAACACACTCATTGTCTTGACAAAGTCCTTTGAAAAAGTTGCTGAAGACTTAATCTCAATTGGAATCCATCTTCCTGCGATTTGAGCTACAAGATCTATCTCGTTCCCTGGCTCTAAGTTAGGTGTCTGGATCCTCAAGAGTAATATATCTGTAATTCGGGAAAACGCATCCTGCAAGCGTTGTCTTGCCCGACTGACGGGGTCCGAGAATGGTCACTGCAGGAAACTCGGCAGCCGATGCTCTTAGCTCTTCGGTTATTTCTCGAAAAATCATACCTGCCAGTCTTTCACAAAAGTGTGCAAATCCGAACTATAACTTCGGATTTGCACACAACTTTAACTAGAACAGCCCCGGCTACCAGATAAATTGTGTGCACCGGAAATAGAAATGGCCAAGCAGGTCTTTACGGTCACAAACTATCGCTGCCAGGCAATTCTTTAGCCAGGAATTTGCAGCTAGTGTACTTTTCTTTCCGAATTGGAACAGATTTAGGCAGAAATTTAGGCCAGCTCAATTCCGGAACCAAAACCACAAGTCGCCAGCCGCCCAAATCCATTTACCTGCTATTCCAAGGTTCCACTTTAATCGCAAGCAATTGCGACCTCGCGACTATCTGCCAACCTTGAATAAGCCTGGGCACTTCTGGCGCCTTCAATAATAAATAACCTATTTGGCACAATAAAAGGCGCAATTCGGTCATCCACGAGGTGAAAATGAAGTTTTAGAAAAAACATTCAAGTCTCGCACTTAAGTCCGCATTAAAAGGAACTAAGACAGGCAAAGTAGTTTTCAAAGTTTGAATTCCCATGCAAACTTTAGTTTCTCAACTTCCAAATCGATTTCAACCGTCAATCCCGGCACGAATTCTTTAAAGCGAATTAAAAAGCGTGCAGGAAAATCAAATTAACCAGACAACTATAGTGACTTGCCTCTATTGTTAGCAGCGGTCTACTTTTGACCCAGGATCAAAGGTCTTGCCATGCCTAAACTCGAACAGTTTTGAGAGCCTTCCCCCAACTCGGCCATCTCTTATTAATTAAAGCTAAGATTACTGATGGTGGTCAAATATGGCAAAAGAAACTCGAATAAATTCTCTTTTATACTTGGAATAACTGCCCTCATATTGCTTACCTTAGTTTCATCAGATGGAATTTCTCCTAAACAAGCTCTAAGTCAGTTTTCATTTCCAGTAAACTGCACTTCAAAGAACAATGACATTCTGACCAACTGCTTACAAAATCTAGACAATGATATATCAAATGAAGAGGCCGCGACATACAATCTCATCTTAGATACTTTGCCACAAAGCAAGCAGTCGACATTGATGAATTTTGAGGATAGCTATTTTTTCCAGTCTCAGAATTCATTCCAGAAATGTGAGAATAAAGCTTCGATGAATAGTTGCACTCGCATCCAAATCTCAAGCCTTACTAATCATTTGAATATGCTGGAACAGCAATGCAGTATCAGCTTATGCTCAGAGATTGCAAACCTCGGTGCCACTTCCTTTAATGGAAAGCAAATTAATTTCAACCGCCTCTTGAGTATTGAAAACTTGGGAGTCTACAGTGCCGATAATCTAAATGACAATTTGCCTAAATCAATAGATTTACATACAGGAACAGCTGGAGGCGAAATAAGCGGGAGTATAGATCTAAATTTAGAGTTACTTCAATATGACTGCTTTGGGCAAGGGATAGGGGACTTAAAAGGGACTTTTAGAGGCGTCTATCAACCTCCGGAAAACTCCCAAAAGGGATTCGCTTTTGGCGTGCTTAAATTTCAATCCAATTTCACAAACTACACTAACGATTTAGAAAGCAATGGCGGAAGTGCTTATTGGTTCTCAGCTCAGGCTCCCGGATCAGACGACATGGCCATATATATATACGGCATATTGCCAACCCCTTCCCAAAGTCCAATGATATTTACAACTTCATCTTCTTCAAGATTGACAACGCCAGTTAGAATGATTAGTACTTGGGCAAATACATTTCCAACCCCCAAAGTCCATAGCATACCAAATAAGTACTACGGTGCAACATTTGCTTATACAACATCAAAAGGCCTATTTCTTGGAAACCAACACTTTCCAAAGCAATCAGTCATGGTCAGCAAGACTGAAAATGGCGATCAAATATATTCTTTAGTTGTCACAGTTGATAAGAAATTAATGAGTTGGACTGAATATAATTTTAATGTAAGTGATTATCAAATCGGCATTTTGGATTTCAAAAATAACTTGATGTACTCTTGGAACGAATCTCAATTCAGCAACCAGCCTCAAATACTTAATGGCGCTATAAATTTTTTAGCAGGGCACAATTCCTTATATGTTTTTTATGGAGGTCGAATAATACAATTTAATGAGTCAGGAAGTATCACGCAGATAGATGTTAAATTAAACATACAATCACCAGGAGTTTATTCATGTTTTCTAGGCCACCTTTATGGAATCATTAAGCTTGGAAATAGTTTTTATTTATTGGGCCCGTGGGAAGATTCACCCGGACACTTCTTTGCTGATTCCAGAGACCCATTCACTCTATACTGGCTTGATTCAAAGAATTACTTAGTTGGTGTTTACACTTTTTCTGGCAATGACGGGGTGTACCTAACAACTAACTTTAACGGCGACGCGATTTTGGCTCAAGACAATTACTACGGCGGAGCTTGCATTGCCAGCAACCAACTAGATGAGTCTGACATTTCGACTTCAGGTGCAGCGCTAGGTTTTATTACAATATTAGACAATGTTCGAATTTCATCAATTTCTACTAATGACAATGCGACTTTGATAGTGTCTTCAAATCTTCCTGCAGATGGTATTTTTTGCATTAAACCCTCGGTTTTTAAACCATACGAGCTTGAGGGATCGGAGTTGATCTCATTAGATAAGACTTATGGAATCGATCCAAAAACAATGGACGTCTATTGGGCTGAAATGGGGCCACAGAACGAACTGGCTATAACTTATGGCAAGTTAATAAATGGCAAAAGTAATAATGAGGCTTCAAGTGATCTCATGATTATTTCTAAAGGTGGAAAACAGTTGTTTTCCCTAGGTAATGTCGATCAAGTCGAGTTGTTAAATTGAGGCGGTAATTTGGATCATGAAGGCTGCTCGTTTCTAAGTTTTGTGAGACCCAGTTAATTTAATTTTTGCTTCAGGCTATTAGCGACTTGCAAAATGGATTTGGCAGTAAAATTTGCAAGATTCGCTGAACGCTTTTTGAAGAGTTTAAATAAGAGAGGCGAAAATTGCCGGAGGAAGAGGAGCAGGTAATTGAAATTGTTTTGATTTGACGCGACATAATCTTGCCCATATTTTCCACTTTTGTAAATTTCGATAATATAGTTAGATTTGCGGCGCTTTCATTAGGCTAACAGTAAGTACAATTAGTCTTTTCCCGCGGATTGGACATCTCTGACATATTTCGACATTGCCGGAACTGCAGAAAATATCTCGTTTCCCTTTGTCTGTAATATGCCACTTTTTAATAGCCGGTCTCTATATCTGGATAGTTGGCTTGTCTTCATGCCCAAGCTTTCTGCAATAAGGCTGCTCGTTGTCGAGGGTTTCAAAGCCGTCAGACGCGCTATCGCTTGAAGGTATTTTCGTTCGTTTTCTGAAAGCTGTTGCCACTGCCTAGAAAAAAATCCGACTTCAAGGAATTCTCGCGCTCTCTCCGCCGCTATTCTGGCTGAATTGATATCGATGTCATCACATCCATTCGATGCCCGCCAAGCTTGTTGACCGTAAACTTGTATTGCAAATGGAAAGCCGCCTGACTCGTCGGCAAGGTCTTCTGCGGCATCTTTTAGCATTGGCCTTTCGGCTGCAACAGTTGGTTCAACCAGTGCTTCAATCGCTGAAATTCGATCCAAATTACCAATCTGGTGCCAGCAAGCTCTGTCGAGATAGGTTGGAAGCTGCTTAGAGCCCATAAGTTGTGGAAGTCCTGCAACAATAACAACTAGCGGCCAATCACTTCGCATGCCTTTTTGAAGAATCGACCCAAACTCGGCCAAATCAGAACGGTTTGCTAATTGGGCTTCATCGACTGTGACTACTAACCCGGACTTATTTTGTCTAAGCAAATCCATTAGTCCTTGGACCTGCACCTCCTACTCGAGGCTCTCGACTACAGGTGCATTATTTGATCGAGCGAGGTGGATCTCTGTCCCAATCCCTGCTAACTGGGCGCGGACTATCGTATTTGTTCTTTCAAACTTCTTTCGGGATTTTGCCAATGCAAGCTGTTCGTACAAATTGCTGATCTTGGCAGATAGTATGCGAGTTAGTAAGCGGGGTGAGGTAAGTTCAATTTCCAAATATGGCCAGCCTTCTTCGGTCTCCACAGATGTTGCGATTTTATCTAGTAAAACAGTTTTCCCAACTCCCCGTGGGCCCACTAGGAAAAGAGGAGCAGGCATCCGATGGTCGACAGATATAGTTTCCACTGCCTCTTTCGCAAAAGCCAAAACCTCTCCTCTACCTGCCAAAAGAGGTGGATGAACTCCAAAACCGGGTTGAAATGGATTATGCATGTAAGGTGATGGTATGGCGCGTATAGGGCGTATACGGCTTTGTTGAATTCTCTTCTATTGGTGCTCTTCGAAATCGATTTTCCATCATGGGGATAGCCATTTACTTAGATAACTGCAGGATCTGAAAATTTTGAGTTGTATGTTTCCGACTGTATTACTAGTGGAGTAAAGTACTTTTCCTAATAAGTGTCTGAAAGCGCCCACAAATGAAATTGCCGTAACAACTCAGCCGGAAATCTTCTTTAATGCCTCTTTTGCAAGCTCAATATGCTTCTTGGATTCTAATTCGAAGTGCAACTCTGTCTACGATTTAGTATAGCTTAGTTTCGTTTTGTAAAACACTTCATATGGGCTCTTGTATCCTAGAGATTTCCTCGGTCGGTGATTTAATCTGTTGACT
>JAJYDO010000082.1 GCA_021777355.1 Actinomycetes bacterium
TTGCATCTTTGACATCTTTATCCAAAGCGCGCATAATATTAATTGACCTCCATTCGGTTGATTGGTGTTTTTTCATTACTTTCCGATTATGTCGGAAGACCACCATCAACCGGGTGGATAGTCATGCCCTACCACCTATTATCCCTAGTCAGAAGCTATACTGCCTATTCGCGCGGCCTCTAAGTAGCACAAAACATCAAAGTGTTCTGGGGATCTCTTTTTCATCGAAGGTTTCAATAACATCGCCTTCCTTGAGATCTTGGAAGTCGGATAATCCAATTCCACATTCAAACCCCGATTGAACTTCCCTTACATCATCTTTAAATCTTCTTAGTGACTGGACAGTACCTCTCCAGATGATGACACCGTCTCTTAGGAACCTAACTTTAGATCCTCTTGTAATGGTCCCTTCAAGAACGTAACATCCAGCGACCGAACCGGCTTTTGGCACTTTAAACACGGACCTGACTTCGGCTTCGCCAGTCACAACTTCTTCATAACTTGGAGTCAACATGCCAACCATTGCGAGTTCAATATCTTCAATTACTTGATAAATAATTTCATAAGTTCTTATTTGAACTTTATTAATCTCGGCCATCTCTCTGGCTCGTCTGTCCGGCCTTACGTTAAATCCAACGATCGTGGCATTTGACGCGGCCGCCAGTTGAACGTCATTTTCCGTAATTCCTCCGACCGCCCTGTGAACAAATGAAACTTTGACCTCGTCACGCTCCAATTTTTTAAGGCTCTCCGTGATTGCTTCCAGAGAACCTTGCACATCGGCTTTTAGAACAATATTTAGTGTCGCTACCTCTCCTCTGGAAATTTGTTCAAAAATATCTTCCAGTCGAGCACCTGGGATCGATACTGCAGTTGATACATGGCCCGCAAAGCGTCTACGTTGCTCCCGTGCTTCACCTATTACGCGAGCATCGCCTTGTTCAGCTGTAACTCTTAGCTCATCGCCGGCCTGTGGTGGCTCGGAAAACCCAAGTACCTGAACAGGCGTGGAAGGACCGGCTTCTTTTATTGACTCACCGCGATCATTCAGCATTGCCTTCACTCGACCCCAAGCTGCACCGGCTACGATTGCATCTCCTACCCGAAGAGTTCCAGATTGGACGATAACCGTAGCAACCGGGCCGCGTCCAACATCCAAGTTGGCCTCCAGTACTGTTCCTCTACCCTTTTTCGTTGTGTCGGCCTCTAGTTCCAACATGTCGGCAACTAATGTCAAGTGCTCTAATAAATCGTCTATACCAAGATTTGTCAAAGCTGACACCTCAACTACTACGGCGTCGCCGCCCCACGCCTCGGGAACGAGTCCGTGCTCTGAAAGCTGCTGCATCACTCGGTTGGGGTCTGCATCCGGTCGATCAATCTTGTTTATCGCAACCACTATGGGAACTTCAGCCGCTTTGGCGTGAGCAATAGCTTCAACTGTCTGTGGCATCACTCCGTCATCTGCGGCAACAACTAAAACAACAATGTCAGTTGTCTTAGCGCCGCGTGCTCTCATGGCAGTGAAAGCTTCGTGACCGGGAGTGTCAATGAATGTAAGCAGCCTTCCGTCAAGATTCACCTGATAAGCACCAATGTGTTGGGTTATTCCCCCGGCCTCTCCTGCTACCACATTGGCATTTCGGATCTTATCAAGCAGAAGAGTTTTTCCGTGGTCAACATGGCCCATGACAGTAATCACAGGAGGCCGCTGGCGTAAATGAAGAGATTCTAAATCACTTTCGTCGCCAAAGTACTTTGCGACTAAAGTTGCTTCTTGTTCTTGGCCCGCATCGACAAGCTTGATATTGGCTCCGATCTCAGCGGCAAAAAGCTCGATCATGTCATCTGAAAGCGACTGGGTAGCAGTAACCATTTCGCCATGAAGCAGCAAAAACCGGATTACATCGCCCGCTGACCTATTTAACTTTGGACCAATTTCCTGGGCAGTACTTGCCCGCTCGATAATCACCTCAAAGTCAGGCACGGCTGCATTAGAGGGAGTATAGGTAGTGATTTGAGTCGGTTCGAGTTCCTCTATTACTTTGCGTCGACGCCTTGCGGTTTTACGTTGCGGTGGGCGATTGCTTCTACTTGGAGGTCCTCCGGCAGTCCCTTTCCCGGCAGGAATGGCGCCGGCTTCGGGTCTAAGCTGCGGTGGCACGGATCTTCTAGGTCCAGAACCTCTGGGTGAATCGCTTGGTGAAAAACTTGTGGGCGCACCGGTCCGTGGAGCACCTCCCCTTGGCGGTCCTTGTCGAGGTGGGGGCTTTTGACCGCTATGACCTTGCGAAGGAACGTTTGGCTGGGATTTTCTGCCACCCAATCCAGGCGGAGGCGGAATTGGCTTGCCGCTAAGTCCAGTCATGGCCCTAGGGGGTGGAGGAATTGGTTTGCCCGTTGTGCTCATTGGTCGAGGAGGCGCGCTTGGAGGAGATTGAAAACTCCTTGGCGGATGAGACTTTTGGCCACTAGATGGCGGCATGACGGTTACATCTTTTGAGAACTGCGATGATTGAGTGCTTTTGCCTAAATCTGTTGGAGGTGTCGGTCGCTCTTTTTCAGGAATTGCCTTTTCGACAACTTCTTCCTTTTCAACAACTTCTTCTTCGCTTTGCCCGACCGGAAAGGCGGGTCTGGCAGGAGCGGTGGAGCCTGACCTTACGACTCCGCGTTTTTTGGCAACCGGGGGTTGTTCGGATTTTTGTTCCTGCGCAACAGCTTCAGAGGCAATTTGCGCTTCTTCTCGTTCGGCTGGTTTCCTAAGTCCTTCGGCATCTGCCTTCCGACGGACTCGGTCGGCCTGGGCTTCTTCAATTGATGAGGAGTGGCTCTTTACATCAATTCCGAGCGCGACACAAAGCTCAAGGGCTTCCTTATTGGAAATCCCAAGTTCCTTGGCTATCTCATATACTCGGACTTTCTTTGCTGGCACTTAACTCCTTAATTGCACTCATAGCACTGTCAGCGAAAAATTAATTGGCGTGCAGCTTGAATCTACTCGGCACTCGGCCAAGATTCCCTCTTTGAGGGTGATCCAACTGTTAAACCAAACTTTCTTTTCCATCTTTTTATTCATTTTCAATTCTAAAACAGGTCAGACGCTGCTAATTTCAAAACCGATATATCAATCTCATCTGAAGAGCATCTAAAAGCTCTTTTCAAAAGCCCTTTATTAAATGCAATCTCCATACATTTTAGGGAATCCCTGCAAAGCCAGGCACCTCGCCCTTCGCCTTTTAGTTGCACCTTATTGGAATTATCAAGGCTAAAGCGCAACAGAAGATCTGTCGACTTTTTCATGCGACAACTAATACATGTTCTCTCGGGTGAAATTAGGTTCCTTCCTCTTCGTTAGCTCCTTTTTCAGATCCTTTGGCTTGGCCCGGTTCAATATCTTCATCTTGGTTGACCTGGTCTTTTTCTCCTGAACCTGGTTCTTCGGCGCCTTGAGACCATTCTTCGGCAGTTACTGCATCGCTCCCGTCAGCCGGCTGCCAAACCATATTTCCGCTCTCGTCTTCAACCCATTCACCTTCAGCCCACGTACTTGCCTCATCGGCAAGCTGAGATTCGCTCTTGATATCGATTCTCCAACCGGTCAATCTTGCAGCCAATCGAGCATTTTGGCCCTCTTTCCCAATTGCCAGTGAAAGCTGGAAGTCGTTAACTATTACAGTTGCCGTTCCGGTTTCTTCGTCTAGGATTACTTCCCTGACCTTTGCAGGCTGAAGTGCCCGCTGAACAAATTCCGCAGGATCATCTGAGTAGGGGACGATGTCAATTTTCTCGCCTCTTAGCTCATTGGTTACCATTCTCACTCTTGCTCCCCTGGCTCCCACGCAGGCTCCGACTGGATCAACGTTTGAGTCATTCGAGAAAACGGCGATCTTGGTTCTGTGCCCAGGCTCTCTCGCAATAGCCTTTAACTCCACCACGCCGGAAGCAATTTCAGGCACTTCCAGCACAAATAATTGGTGAATAAGACCTGGATGGCTCCTACTTACAACTATTTGGGGTCCCTTGGAAGTTTTTCTAATCTCGACAATATAGGCCTTCAACCTTGCATTATGCTCATAACGCTCAAAAGGAACTTGTTCGGCTTGAGGGAGAAGTGCCTCAACTTTGCCAAGATCTAAAAGGGTATATCTGTTGTCGCTTTGTTGGATAATTCCTGTGACAATATTGCCTTCGCGGCCCGCATACTCTTCGTATTTCAAGTCTCTTTCAGCTTCTCTTATCCGCTGCATAATGACTTGCTTTGCAGTTTGAGCCGCAATTCGTCCAAAGTCTTTGGGAGTGTCATCCCACTCTCTAAGAACGTTTCCATCCTCATCGAGTTCTTGGCCGTATACTCGTATGTCTCCAGAATCTGGATCAATAGTAACTACGGCTTCTTCTGCAGAGTTTGGCAATCGCTTGTACGCGGCAACCAATGCATTGGCCAGGGCATCAAGAAGAGTGTCGACGCTGATGTTCTTATCTCTGGCAATTTGCGCGAGTGCCTCAATGAATTCGAAATTACTTGAAGTCATACCTTCGATCCTCCAATTGCAGGCGAAATAAGATCTTTTGTAAGTTTCGGTGCCCGCGTTTTACTCTTGGAATCTCCAGAGGAGTCATTCCAGACAAAAATAGTTTTGGCTTTTTCTATATCATCAAAAGCAATGGTGACATTAATGGATTCGTTGCTTGAAGGCGAGGTTGTTTTTATTGAAACCGAGTCATTACTAACTTCTGTTATTTGGCCCGAATGCCTTCGATCATCTTGGGAGCCGGGCTTTAGGCGGATACTCACGCTTTGTCCAACGGCATTCTTGAAGTGTTCCAGAGTTCTTAAATTGCGCTCCAAACCGGGTGAAGAAACTTCAACAGCAACACTATCCAATGAGACTACTTGTTCTTCCTCTAAGATCGAATTGATCTTCAAGTGAGTTTTGGCGATCGAATCAAGGTCCGCCGGGTTTCCCGAACTTGTTTCAACCGTAATTTTCACTAAATTCACGGAGGCGTCAATGTCATAAATCCGCAGCCCACAACTGTGTACATAAGGTTCGATTGTTCCCCTTATTGCTGCCTCTAAGCTGGTTTTTTCCATTTATCCTCCTTTCATTTAATAACTATGCCAGCACAATAAAAAGCGTGGGCGACAGCCCACGCGTTTTGGTTGTGCCACATGTTTAAGCCATGTAGCCAAAAACTCGCTTTTACATCATACCAGGAGATCTCTTATTAGAATTGCCAGATCCTCCAAAGAATGCTCCTCTTTTTCACCATTTCGTCTATTTTTAAGTTCAAAAACCCCTTTAGCCAGCCCTTTCGCACCTATGACGAGCTGCCAAGGTATCCCGATCAAATCTGCATCGTTGAATGCCACCCCTGCCGAAACCTCCCGGTCATCGAAAAGCACCTCAATACCGGCATCTTCCAGCTCGCCCACAACCTTCTCTGCACTTTGAAATACTTTCTCGTCTTTTGTGCCGCCAATTGCAATTACATGAATTAAAAAGGGTGCGATTGCTTTGGGCCAGATTAGGCCCTTGTTGTCGCAATTTGCTTCTGCCACGACAGCCATCAAACGAGATACCCCGATGCCGTAGCATCCCATCCAATACTGAGAGGAAGTCCCGGATTTATCGAGAAATGTCGCCCCTTCCATTTTGGAGGAATACGTAAGTCCTAGCTGAAAGGTATGGGCGGCTTCCACGGAGCGGCGAAGGGCAACTTGCGAGTTGCAAATTGGACACAAATCGCCATCTTCTACCTGAGCCAAGCTCATCCAAATATCTACATTAAAGTCCCTCCTTGGGAACACTCCCCCGATATGAGTGTCTGCCTTGTTCCCGCCAACTACCCAGCCCACACTAGGTGATGCCGATACAAGCGGATCTGCCACTATGGTGACACCTTCTAAGCCGACAGGACCAATAAAGCCTTTGATGAATCTCTTGCTGACATCGAAGTCCTCTTCTTCATATAGCTTCCAGCCAAAGGGCAAAACTACCGACCTTGAACCGGGCACAAGCATAACGACATCTTTGCCGTTCTCATCTTTCCCAACCAGTGCTTGTATCAATCCCTTTGAGCCAAGCTTGCCAAGATGTGAGGATAACTGGTCGGCTATTTCGGCTATTGAACCTGAACCCGGGGTGTAAAACTCGAGATTATCGACACCTTGAGAGTTTTTTAACCCCTCGGCCAAATTTGCTTCAATATCACTCTCGTCGACTTTGCCTCCTTTGGCTGCCTCGACATTGGCTTTGTAGTCACAACTTGTACAAGATACGAATAAGTCCTCCCCGATCGAAGATGGCACCATATATTCATGGTTAACGTCGCCTCCAATTGCCCCCGACGACGCCTCTACGGGAACTACTTCTAGCGAAAGTCGTGAAAATATTGAGTTATAGGCCAATCTAATAACTTCGTAGGTCGCAGCCATAGAATCTTTATCTGCATCGAATGAGTAAGCATCACACATAAGGAGTTCTCTGGTTCTAAGAAGGCCAAAACGTGGTCTGGCCTCATCTCGGAACTTGGTCTGTAACTGATAGACAGTTACAGGAAGGTTTCGCCAGGATTCGGCAATGGCCGACACAGTGCGTGTGACTACCTCTTCATGAGTCGGACCCAGAACAAATTTGCCACCTCTCCCTGTGACGACGAATGCGGGAAGAATCTCGCCAAATGATTTGTCTCTTCCGCTTTCTTCCCAAAGCTCAAGGGGCTGCAAAACCGGCATCAACATCTCTTGAGCGCCCACTGCATCCAGCTCCTGTCTTATAATGGAAGAGATATTAGCTAAAACTTTTAGTCCCAGCGGCAAGTAAGTTTGCACTCCTGATGCCAATCTCTGTATATAACCGGCCCTCAACAGTAATTTATGGCTCTCCACCTCCGCATCACTGGGAGCTTCTCGGAGAGTTTTTACAAGTAAACGTGAAATTCGCACACCTAAAGCCTACGATGTCAGTAGTCGGCGTGAAAACAATTCCGAAAGGAGATTTATGGGAATCCTGGAAAAACACCATGAGAAGGTATTCGAGACTCAACTGGCCGCCTGGCAGAGAGAGACTTATGAACTTGAGGAGTTGATTGAAAAGGCCCGAGCCAACCAGCCAATAGATCCGTCGTCATCTGATACTTCGATGGTTGCCAAAAGAGGTGAACATATTTACTATGTGCTTAATTACGCAGATTTAGTTGAAGTCAAGCAGCAGCGAGGACACTATCAAGGGGGATACTCTGGTTTTTCTTTCCATGTTGCAAAAAATGTCAATTACAGGGTAGGCGGAATGAGAGGCCACTATGTTCCGGGTCCCGAACTTCCGACCGAGATTGATTCAGGATCTGTAGCTATTACGGACCAGCGCATTGTATTCCAAGGATCTTCACATACAAGGGAGTGGAATTTTGACAAGTTGATAGGTTACGAGCACGAGGCAGCTGCGCCTTTAACTTGGATTCATGTCTCCAACCGTCAAAAAACATCTGGAATCAAGTATGCGGCCGGCCTAATTACAACAATCCACTTTGAAATTGCCAGAGCGGTCGCAGTCCATGGGAACGACTTAGCGGGATTTGTCGATCACCTCGAAAAGGAACTTACCCAACAGATGCAGGAACGTCCCCAAGCGCCCTCGGGAAGGCGCAACCCAGCGCCCAAAATGCCAATCCCTAGGCTTTCACAGCCACAGATGGCAGTGGCTAACCAGAAAGTGAGTAAAAAACAGCCTACGCCTCCCCCAGGTTGGTACAGCGACCCTGGTGGGACTGGCATGCTCAGGTGGTGGAATGGCACAAATTGGACCCAATCGGTGGGAATTCCTCCCGGGGCTTCGCCTGTTGTAGCAAAATAGTGAATACTAAGTTATTGGCAAATTAGCGATATGACATCTAACGATTTTGTGTTTGAAGAAGGTGACTTAAGGAAAATTCCTGCGTCAAAACTCCTCTTCAAAGAACTAAAAGCTTCCGTCAGGCCCCCGTATTGGTTTTTCGGTGGAATTGCGGCCAATTTAACGTTAGCGTTGCTAGCCATTGCCTGGACTGCCTTCACCCACAAAACATTTCCTAGACCCGGGCTTTTGGGAGTTTTTATTTCCGGGTGGCTACTAGCCGACGTAACCACTACTAATCAATTGGGAAATGATCCGGAAAGAGCCGGTTATCTAATAAGGGGCGGAATGGTTCCCTCTACGCTTTTGAAGCTACGAAACCTGATGCTTTTTTCCATTATTGCCCCGGTTGCAGTTGCAGCTACCATTATCGGGGAATCTATAGCAAAATCCAATCACCATTTGGCATCAGATCTCATAATTGCTCTTCTTCCTTTTTGTTCGGGATTAGCTCTAGGTAATTTGACGTCGGCTCTGGCACCTTATAAACAAATCACGTTAAAAGAGAGACTGAAAGATCGACGCTCGTGGATTCCGTGGATGCTGAAAGCTTCACTGCCCTATATATTGAGCTCATTGTTTCTGCCATTAATTTTATTTCCAGCATATTCCGCAGGTTTGCTTCGTCCGCACCACATAGCAAAGGTGACTGCCCTAACCGGAGCAGTGATTATTCTATGGTCCATTTTTCTAGGAGTAATCGGGTCAAGTATCGCCTTTAGAATTGCAGATTCTAGAACATCAAAGTACTTGAATACTATTTGGAAAGAATCTTAATTATGAGAAAAAAGGAGATTGAAGATGGGAACATATAAAGATGTACAAGAGGCCCTTAGGGAACCTGTCAAGGATTTGAGATCGTTTATTCCAGATGTATGGTCCGCATTTGCTGACGAACACAGACACGTAATGAAAGATGGAGCATTGACCACCAAATCAAAGGAGCTTATAGCTTTGGCTATTGCAGTTGTAAAAAGGTGTGACGGATGCATAGCTGCACACGCAAAAGGTGCCCAACGCTCCGGCGCTTCCCCCGAAGAAGTAGCCGAGGCGCTTTCGGTCGCGCTCATGATGGATGGATCAACCGTAACTGTTTATGGTCCAAGGGCATTCGAAGCCTATAGAGAATTTTCAAATACAAATTAAACTTTCCCTATTTGGGCACTTCGCCTTGATTGCTAGACAGGTCTAATCCAAATTAACTGTAATTTATTTATCGGTGCTCCCGTCGAGGGCACTGGAAGAATTTCCTCCGTGATCCAGCACAACAACTGCCGGTGCGCTTTGCGCGTCGTTAGGCACAATATTTTCAACTAGGTTTTGTCCAAGTCCATTGACTGCCATTGCTTTGCGCAGGGTTTCATAAATGGTCAAGCCCTGCCCAACTACTCCGGTTACGACTTGGTTTAACCCGTCTGTGCCATTGAGCACGGTCAAGTTAGATGATGCCAATCCCCTTGCGGCAGCTTCCACAATCGATGGGAGCAGTTCAACTAGCTTATTTGCCGCAATTAGGGCCTGGTTTCCACCTTCAAGAGATTCGGCTCGAACCTTGATGGCAGCGCTTTCAGCCTCAGCAATTTCTCTTTTGGCATAAGCTTCACCATCTGCTTCGTGTCGCTTTGCCTTCGCATCTCCTTCAGCTCTAATTTGGAGAGCCTCTCCTTCTGCCTTGGCCAGTTCACGTGCCTTGAATGCTTCTGCTTCGGTATTAAACTTTGTCATGTCTCTGGCTGCTTCAGCCATAGTTCTTTGCTTAAATGCTTCACCTTCTGTATTCATCTTCATGGAGTCTCGAGCTGCTTCTGCCAAGGTCCTCTGCTTGTAAGCTTCAGCGTCTGCAGGCCGCCTAACTTGAGATTCAAGTTGCTTGTCAGTTAGCGATGCATTTCTTTCCGCCAAAAGAGTTTGCTGCTCAATGACTTCTTGAGATGCCTGCGCTTGGGCCAAGGGTCCGGCCTGAGCGGCTTTGGCTTTAGCTTGCTCCATTTCGGCTGCAAACCCAGCCTTTTTGATTTCCGTGTCACGAATAAACTGAGCCTTCATGGCCGTTGCTTCTTGTTCTTTTTGGGTGGCCTCTTGATCGGCCTTGGCAGTTGCAATTCTGGCCAAGCTAGCTACCTGGGCCGCGTGAGGAGCTGCAATGTTGTTGATATAGCCTGTTGCATCGTCAATCTCCTGTATTTGAAGAGAGTCGACGACGATTCCCAGTTTTTCCATCTCAATGTGAGATCCGTCTTTAACCTCTTGGGCTAAACGGTCTCTTTCTCTAATAATTTCCTCTACTGTTAGCGATCCGATGATTGACCTTAGGTGACCGGCAAAAATCCGTCCTACTAGCTCCTCCATCCTGTTTTGCTCTGCAAGGAAACGTCTTGCGGCATTCGCTATCGAAACTTCGTCGTCCCCAATTTTAAATGCAGTTACCGCTCTTACCCTGATTCGGATTCCTTGAGTGGTAATGCACTCCTCCAACACCGTAGATTCGTGGAGTGCAAGAGAGAGAATCCTTGCCTTTTGCTTAATTGGCAGCACGAAAGCGCCGTGACCTGTAACTATTCTAAACTGAGCGTCTTGAACCTTTCTCTTTGAGCCTGAGATCAAAAGCGCCTCGTTAGGCGCCGGAACATGCCAAAATAACACAACTACCTCCTTATAGATTTATTCATTTAAGCAAAAGGCGTTACGAAAACTGAACGAGCAGATCTAACTTCAACCACAATTGCCTGTGAGTGCTTGACAATTGGTTCGTCAGAAATTGCTGTATATGCCTCTGATCCACCCCTGACTGACAGCAAAATCTCTCCGGGGCGATCTATTTCAATCGGAACTGTGATAATTCCTATAGCTCCTATCAAGTCAGACGAATGCAAATCGTTCAATTTAAAACTCCTTCTTATCGCACTTTAAACCAAAACTGGTCCCCATGCCAACGGCTTTATCAATTGCGCTCGTTTTTGAGTTAAATTTCAAATTTTCTTTACCAATTCATCTCCAATCACATTGTCGTTTGAGTACCAAACAAGGCCATAGTCTCTCTAAATCAAACGCCCATATTTCAATTAAAAGCCTTTATGCCATAATAAAAGTCAAAGACCATGATTGGGAGAACTTCCTAAGGGGCTTGCACCTGATGTGGGTCGGCGGCCAAAATAGCATCGGCGCTTAAAAACCCGAGGATTTGGAATGATCTTTTTGTGCTATCCAGATGAGTCGGCATTTTTTTTCTTAGCGAGCCTTTCCAAACACTTTTGAACGACGAAGAAATAAGAAAAAACCCAAACATGAAATGCGCCCTACTCAACTGGAAATTGAGACGTAAATCTACCCGGGTATAAGAGCAGCTAGATAGTGGCATCATAGAGTTAGCCCAAAAATTGGGAGGCCAAATGTGGCAAGCGAGGTGAAGTAAGCACTGGACCGGAATAAATGATCCTACTTTCATTTTCTTGCCGAAGGTATCCAAAGTATTATTTTTACAATTCATTAGATTCAATTAAATCCGCGGACTAGTAAAAATTTGGCGACCGGCCGCAGCTGAAATATCTGAATAAAAGTTAGCCAACAATTTTTGAAAATTTTTTCCACAGATTTCTTTAAAGTTTTCTAAATGCAATTTTAGATTAAATTAATTTTACTTTAGCTACCTGCGGATTTGCGCCCTCGGCAGGATTCGAACCTGCGACCAAGAGATTAGAAGTCTCCTGCTCTGTCCAACTGAGCTACGAGGGCTTACACACATGAGTCTAAAAATGTGGCATGCTATAGACCTTGGTGATCGTAGCTCAGTTGGTTAGAGCGCCAGGTTGTGGCCCTGGAGGTCGGGGGTTCAAGTCCCCTCGGTCACCCGCATGCATCTGTTCTATTTTCACCTTAAAAGTGGCACTATAGTGCTTAGGTGAAACTAGTTTAGCTAATATTTAGCTGCGCCTCTAGCTCAACGGCAGAGCAACGGACTCTTAATCCGCAGGTTCTGGGTTCAAATCCCAGGGGGCGCACAGAAATATCAAAAGATTCCTAATTTTTCTCGTTTTTTAACCAATTAAATACTTTAAGATTGCCTGCTTAATGTAATCAATGCCGTTCAATACAGTTTTTTTCTTCAAAGTTACTTGCCTTCGATTATAAAGAATATGCCTCTTAGGCGTTACGACCAAAAACTCGCATTTTTCAAGCACCCGCTTGGGGGCCGTTAACAAAATTTCGTCTACCCATCTCCTGTCGTGGTTCAAGATCTAAACTAACTCCATTAGATAATGAAGTATTTAAAATCCAGGTTATGCTATTTAACCGTTGTAGACGTTGTGGAATTGAACGTAATTTTCGGCAAGGAACCAAGATTGGGCACAATAATCGGAGACGATCCTCCGTTTGCAAGATAATAAGGATCAGCAATTGGATTAATCTGGCTAAAAAACCACGGTGCTATCATATCTGCGCCCGCGGAGGTGAGGTGCACTCCGTCGCTCGTTCTAACCTGTACTCCATTTATCACTTGAGCGAACTGATTATTTGGTGAGATATATTTTCCAAACTCCACCACGTGCGCCACGCCATGACTATCATTTGCTACTTGGCGCAATATCTTGTTAAACGCATCTACTCTGGCAGGTTCATCTTCGGGCCACGGA
>JAJYDO010000083.1 GCA_021777355.1 Actinomycetes bacterium
ATGTTGTTGACAGAGGATCCGGAGCCTATGTTTGGGATGTTGAGGGCACGCCTTACCTAGATTATGTCCAGTCATATGGAGCTTCAATTTTGGGCCATGCAAATCCAAAAGTCGTTGAGGCAATATGTGCTGCAAGTGAAATGGGAACTACCTTTGGGGCTCCAACGCCGGGGGAGATCGAACTTGCCGAGGAGATTGTAAATAGAGTTGAAGGTCTGGAGATGGTTAGATTCGTTTCTTCTGGAACCGAAGCTGTAATGAGTGCGATTCGCTTGGCAAGAGGAGCGACTGGGAGGCGGAAAATAGTTATCTTTTCCGGAGGGTATCACGGACATAGCGATGCAGTGCTTGCAAGTGGCGGAAGCGGGGTAGCAACTCTGGGAGTTCCCTCCACTGCCGGCGTTCTTGAATCTGCAGTGGAAGGGACGCTGGTTGTGCCGTACAACTCGGCACCTTTAATTGATAAAGACGTGGCCTGCGTAATTGTAGAGCCAGTTGCGGCAAATATGGGCCTAGTTGCTCCCCAGCCAAATTGGCTTCAAGACCTCCGCCGAAGTTGCGATTCAGTCGGGGCATTTTTGATTTTTGACGAAGTTATTACCGGATTCAGACTTGGATACGGTGGTGCGAGTGGTTACTACGGAGTGATCCCGGATATCTGGTGTTTTGGCAAAGTAATTGGCGGAGGACTTCCTTTGGCCGCATTTGGGGCTAGACGGGAGTTAATGGAGTACTTGGCACCCAAGGGGCCTATCTACCAAGCAGGGACACTTTCTGGTAATCCGCTGGCAGTAGCGGCAGGGAAAGCAGTTCTAAGCCAACTTAATCCAGATAGTTACGAGCAGTTAGAGGAAACCACAATTGAACTTAGCAAAGGCCTAAACCAAGTAATAGGTCAAAGAGGGATTGCAGTGCGAGTGCCAAGAGCCGGGACACTTTTAGGTATATTTTTTAGCGAAGTAGATGTTCTTGATTTCACAGGCGCCAAGAAAGCTGCAGACACCGGACGCTATAGGCAGTTTTTTCACGCAATGTTAAAGGATCGAATTGCACTGGCTCCTGGAGCATATGAAATTATGTTCCCAAGTCTTGCGCATACAAAAGCGGACATAACGAGAACAATAGAAGCGGCAGACAGTGCAGCTGCTTCTATGGCAATGCATTCAGTTGGTAGCGCCTAGAACTTTACGGTAGAGGGCATGACCGGCCTAAATTTCCTGGCCGACCATTCTGCAAATTTGATGACAGCTTCAGCGGGACCAGTTTCGTCAGGTCTTAATAGATTGGCCATAACCCGCAAAACCCATTCCATCACAGTTTTTGAATACATTCCTGTTCCCACCATTATTTTTAAAAGAGCCGGATTGGAAATTGCATCCACGAATAGACTGGCGACTCGGTAGTATTCTCGGTAGTTCTCTTCCAAGCGTTTGTCATATGAGGCCAATATGGAGTCACTATGATGAAAGTCTTTATTTAAATCATTGCTCTTAAGTGATCTGAGTGCTTCATCTAAAACAGTTGCACCGAGTCTTCCTGTTTCATATCCATAAGCTATGCCTTCGCCGTTAAAAGGGTTAATCGATCCAATGGCATCACCCACGGCAATCCATGATGATCCACTCCTGGGTCCGATGCAAAGACCCATCGGGAGTCTTCCGCCGGTTGGGGCATTGCAAGCATTTTCCTCATTGATTCCCCAAGATTTAGGGGCTTGTCTGACGAATGCTTCCATTAATTTTGTTGTATTGAAACCCTTCCATCGAGAAGATGTATTCAATAAACCCGCACCTACATTTACTCTGCCGTCCCCTAGAGGGAATATCCATCCGTATCCCGGTATCACTTTTCCGTCATCGTCTCGGATGTCCAAATGAGATTCGATAAATGGATCATCATGTCGGGGCGAATTAAAATAACCTCGAATTGCTAATCCCATTGGAAAATCTTTATCGCGGTTTAAGCCGAGCTCTCTTCCAATGCGTGAGTTTGCTCCATCTGCAACTACTACAAAACTTGAATAAATGCTTTGCTCTTGGCCGGACTTGCCTACGACTTTGGCCCCGATAACTCTTTTTGAACCCTCTTTAGACTCGTCAAAAATTGGTTCAAGCGCAGAAGTTCCACTCAATAGTTCAGCACCTGCTTTGGTGGCATTATTGGCCACCATGGCATCTAGGTCATACCTTGTTACGCAGTATCCATATTGAGGAAATCCCGGAGTAGCGGGCCATGTCAATTCGAGAGTTTTTCCAAAAGCGACGGCACGCAAACCTTCGTAACGGTGGTGGGACTCAAGTTCTGCGGCCAAGCCCATATCCAAAAGGGGCCTGACTGATCTAGGCGTTAGTCCGTCGCCGCAAGTTTTTTCTCTGGGAAATACTTTCTTCTCAACAACTACAACATCCCAGCCGCCCTTGGCCAGCCAATAGGCACAACTCGAACCCGAAGGTCCCCCCCCTATTATCAACACGTCGCATCGTCTGATATCGGAGCTCGCTCTAACTTTTGACATCGCCACAAGCTTAATAGCTTAAAGCTAGTCCCTTTCAATTGCCTGCTTATAAGTGCTTTCCTATGAAATTAGGGCGGTTTGATCGGTTGCAAGGGATACTGTCAGGAATATGTTCGGCTGAAGTTGCGTTGAAGGTCACGTAAGGGAGGCGAGATGCCAGCTGTAAATGTTGAAGACATATTATCTCTGCCCAAAATTTTGGTAGAGCCCAACTCGGGCGAGCAGTTTGCCTCTAGACCGGTGGAGTTAGTGACGTCTGCTCCTTCAGGGCTAGAGGGCGAAGGATTTCCGGTGAGGCGGGCATTTGCCGGGGTGCCGATGAGCGCACTTGACCCGTTTGTGCACATGGATCAGATGGGAGAGGTAAATTATGCGCCGGGTGAGCCTAAGGGAACTCCATGGCATCCGCATCGAGGATTCGAGACAGTCACTTATATCATTGACGGAATTTTCATCCACCAGGATTCCAATGGAGGTGGAGGGAGAATCACCAACGGTGATACTCAGTGGATGACAGCCGGAGGAGGGATTCTCCATATTGAGACTCCGCCTGAAGAACTCGTGGTTTCAGGAGGTTTGTTCCATGGGATACAACTTTGGGTCAATCTTCCCTCGTCGTTAAAAATGGCTCCGGCGCGCTACCAAGATATTCGTGCCGATTCCGTCAAATTACTCGCCTCGAGTGACGGAGGCGCTTTGGTGAGAGTTATTGCGGGAGACATTGGCGGACATAGTGGTCCGGGAATAACGCATACTCCCATTACGATGGCACATGTTTCGGTTCAAAAAGGAGCCCAAGTGAAGATTCCTTGGAACAAGGATTTCAACTCCCTCATATACGTCCTCGAAGGAGAAGGAGACATCGGTTCAACGAACGTTGCCGTAAAAACTGGGAACCTGGGAGTTTTTGGCGAAGGTGATTTTCTGGAGTTTAAGGCAAATGCTAAACAGAATGGTCCCCTGGAGACACTTGAAGTGCTTCTGCTTGGAGGCGCACCCATTAGGGAACCTGTTGTTGCTTACGGACCTTTTGTGATGAATACGCGTGAAGAGATACAAAAAGCCTTTTCAGACTTTGAAGCCGGGAGACTTGGAACTATTCCTGCCGGAGCAATTGGCACTTAAAACTAAAGATGATCAACAAGTGGCCCCGGATAAGCTTCTTCTGCTTTGGCTATCAGTTTTTCTTCGTTCTTTTTCAAAAACACCACTGCTGCGACAATCAGTATCAAAGCAACCGGGACTAATACATAGGTCAGAATCGACGAAAGCTTGTTGATGGTAGAACCGAGTTGGTAGGAGCCAAAACCGTATAAGCTTGACCAAATTATTGCCCCTGACATATTCGCTATTAGAAAACTCCTAAGTCTCATCCGAGTTAAACCTGCAAACAATCCAAGAAATGCTCTTAGCCCGCTCACAAATCTTCCGAGCACAACAACCAGTACGCCTCGCCTGTTAAAGACATAGTGACCGAGCTTTAATCTTGGTTCTGTGATCCCAATCTTCTTTCCATGTTTGTGGATTAGCTTAAATCCACCGGTTGCACCAATTAGATAGCCCGCCAAAGAGCCGATGAATGCTCCTAAAATAGCAGCTAGAACAATTAAAAAAATAGATTCATTGGGTCTGGTTGAGGCATATATTCCAGCGGCCACCAACGTGATTTCTCCCGGGACAGGAATCCCCACACTCTCGACAAAAATCATGAAGGCCACGCCAACATAACCCCAGGTCTGGAATATATGGTCAAATCCTGAAGTGACGGAGGCAATCATGAGCATGACAAATAGTATCGCTAGTTTGATTAAAGCCTGGGAAATCGGAGAAAAGCCATATCATCGACTATCTCTATTTAAAGCATTTTTTGCTTCGCTAAGTTTGGCTAGACTTGTTCAAGGTGATGAAAGTGTCTTTAATTACGGCAAATGCATCATCTACCTGCAGTGATGGAACTATCGCTTGCTCTGATATGCACATGGGGTATCAATCGTGATAGAAAATATATCGTAAAGCTATGGCTAGCTACTTACCTATCTTCTGTCTTATAGTACTGGCATTTTTATTCGCCGCACTTTCTTTTGTGGCGTCAGGCTTAATGGCACCCAAACGTAAGTCAGCCGCCAAAATAGCGCCCTATGAGTGCGGGATTGTTCCTACCCGGGAACCTGCCGAGAGGTTCCCCGTTCGCTTTTACCTTGTGGCCATGATTTTTATCGTTTTTGATATTGAAGTGATTTTCGTTTTCCCATGGGCGCTTATTTCCCAGGAGCTATCTACTTTTGGACTGGTAGAAATGGTTGTATTTGCAGCATCCGTAATGATTCCATTTGCTTACCTGGTCTCTCACGGAGCACTTGACTGGGGTCCGATTAAAAAGAGCATCCCGCAACTCACCAATGAGGAGCGTACAACTACCTCTACTGTGCAAAAAATTAGTGTTCCTGCACGTGTTTCATCTGATTCCGTAGTTACCGGAGAAAAAGTCGATCTTTCAGCGCCGGGCGACGCTGCTTAGAGGAGGCAACTATGGGTTTTGAATCACTGCAACATAACTTTTTGACAGGACAGTTGGAGAATCTTGTTCGTTGGGCCAGAAAGTCGAGTATGTGGCCAGCTACTTTTGGTCTTGCTTGTTGTGCGATTGAGATGATGGCTGCAGGTGCTGCGGATTTTGACCTGTCGAGATTCGGCATGGAAGTCTTTAGAGCATCTCCGAGACAAGCTGATCTGATGATTGTTGCCGGAAGAGTTTCACAAAAAATGGCTCCTGTTCTCAGGCAAGTTTACGACCAAATGATGGAGCCGAAATGGGTAATTTCAATGGGCGTATGCGCGTCTAGCGGCGGCATGTTCAATAACTATGCAATCCTCCAAGGTGTTGACCAAGTTGTTCCCGTCGATGTCTATGCTCCTGGATGTCCGCCTGGTCCTCAGACTTTGATGCATGCCATATTGACGCTTCATGAAAAAGTTAGAACCGGGGAAATCCTTCAGCGCAGAGAGCTTTCAGGCGCCGGTGCCAGTATTGAGCTTTCAGGCGAAAATCGAGGCTATGCAAGGACTGATGCAGCAATTCGCCCGGTGTATTTGGGAACTCCCAAGTGAGTGTAAAAGTAGTGGTGGGACCGTTGAACCAAAAGGTTGCACACGTTTCAAGAGATGAATATTATTCATATGCCGAGTCACTTTATGATGAGGGATTCCATTTTGCTTCCGATCTTTGTGGTGTTGATTACTTAGGCAATCAAACCAGAGTTTTACCGGATTCAATTGAGCCAGAACGTTTCGAAGTAGTGGTAAGTCTTTTGTCTCACGGCAGGGCTGAACGCATTCGACTTAGGGTGCAGATTCCAGAGAGCGATCCGCATATTTCGACGCTTATGGGAATTTATCCAGGTGTGGAGAACATGGAGCGCGAGGCTTTTGATTTAGTCGGAATTGTATTTGACGGTCATCCTGATATGACCCGTATCCTTCTTCCAGACGGTTGGGAGGGGCATCCTTTACGCAAGGATTATTCAGTTGGTCGAGTTCCCGTGCAATTTAAAGGAGCACCTGGTCCGAGATGACAGAAGAAAATCTTGAAGAAAAGGAAGATTCAAAAGAGATTTCGCGACCATCGGAAACATCTTCGGTTGGCCATTCCTCAGTTTTGAGACTCCCGGAAAGTGAAGGAGTTGATATTGACTTAGAAGAGTCAATTCTTGGTCCCGGCGAGAAAATGATTGTCAATATGGGTCCCCAGCACCCTTCCACTCACGGAGTGCTTAGAGTCATGCTTGAATTAGAAGGCGAGACCGTACTTAGGTGCAAACCAATAATTGGCTATCTCCACACAGGGATGGAAAAGACCGGCGAAGAGCTGACTTACACGCAGGGTGCAACTAATACAACTCGCATGGATTACCTGTCTCCCTTTGCTAATGAATTAGTTTTTGCACTTGCCGCCGAAGCGCTTCTTGATGTTGAAATTCCAGCCCGGGCTACATGGATTCGAATGCTGATGTGTGAGCTGAATAGAATGTCAAGTCACTTAATGTGGCTCGCTACAAATGGCATGGACTTAGGTGCGACGACGATGATGATTTTTGGCTTTAGGGAGCGTGAATTGATTCTCTCGTTCTTTGAAAAGACAACAGGACTTCGCATGAACCACAACTACATTCGTGTCGGCGGAGTAGCAGCGGATCTTCCCGACGGGTGGGATGACGATGTGGACATAATTTGTTCTACCGTAGAAAAGCGCTTGACAGAATACGACGAGTTTTTTACCGGCCAGCCCATTTTCAAAAAGAGAGTTGACGGAGTGGGAGTGTTGGCTGCTGAAACAGCCGTAGCGCTTTCGATCACCGGGCCGCTTCTTCGTGCCTCCGGAGTTCCATGGGATTTGAGAAAAAATATGCCCTATTTGGCTTATGACGAAGTTGAATTTGACGTAATCGTAGGCACTCTTGGAGATACTTTTGACAGATACGCGGTTCGAATTAATGAGATCAGAGAATCTATAAGAATAGTGCGGCAGATCCTCGAAAAGATGCCGAAGGGAGACTATAGGGTGCAAGACTCCAAAGTGACCCCTCCCCCAAGAGCGCGAATTGACGAGTCGATGGAGGCTCTAATTCACCATTTTAAACTTTTCACCGAAGGAATAAGAGTGCCTCCCGGTGAAGTCTACGTTGCAGTCGAATCTCCGCGAGGAGAACTCGGATGTTATATGGTTTCAGACGGAACCGGAAAGCCCAGCCGAATGCATATTAGAGCACCTTCATTTGTGAACTTGCAGGCCTTGCCACCTCTTTTGAGCGGATCATTAATGGCTGATGCAGTTGCAATAATATCTTCAGTGGACCCGGTTATGGGGGAGGTGGATAGGTAATGGCTCATTTGTCAAAAGAATTATATGAAAAATGTAAAAGCGTGGTTGCTCTCTACCCCGAAGCGAGGTCTGCGTTAATTCCTTTGTGCCATATGGCTCAAGGTCAAGAAGGATGGCTCACAAGTGAAGCCATAGAAGACATAGCAGAGCTAACAGGCGTTACTCCAGCTGAAGTTCGCGGAACTGCGAGTTTTTATGACATGCTGCATTTAGAGCCGGTGGGCAAGTATGTGGTTGCCATGTGTACAAACATTGCCTGCATGCTAAATGGATCGATGGAACTTTTGGACCATGCCGAAGAAAAGTTGGGAATATCTGCAGGTGGAACTACTTCTGACGGAGAATTCACGCTAGAGGAGTCTGAATGCCTTGCCGGTTGCGACAAGGCTCCCTGTGTACAAGTTAATCACAGATTTTTCGGCCCATTAGACAACAAAGGTTTTGATCAGCTATTAGATGATCTCAAAGCGGGAAAATTAAGCGATGATGTTCCATCTCATGGCGTTTTGTCTCGCGTGGATCGACGATTTCCTCTAGCTCTTTCGCCTAGCGAAGTAGCAGCTGAACGCGCAGAGATGGAGAATGCTAAATCCCAAAGAGATGAAAAACGTAAAGTCAGTGAGGGGGCAAACTGATGGCAGTAACTTCTTTTGACCCTATTGTCTCAAAGAGACTTCGAATTCCAAATAGCCATACGCTCGAAGTTTATCTTTCAAATGACGGATATGTAGGACTTAAAAAAGCGCTGTCGATGAATCCCGAAGACGTTGCCTCAGAAGTCATGACTGCTTCGTTGTTAGGTCGAGGAGGCGCGGGTTTTCCTGCTGGTAGAAAATGGGCAATGCTAAAAAATGACTTGGTAAAGTATCTGGTCATTAATGGCGACGAAAGCGAACCTGCAACTTTTAAAGACCATGAATTGGTTGAAAAAGATCCGCATCAAATAATTGAGGGAACAATTATCGCGGCTTATGCGCTTGGCGTGACCCAAGCCTTCATATTTTGTAGGGGTGAGTTTGCTTTGGGTTTTGAAAGACTTCAAAGCGCACTTAACGAAGCATATGAATACGGCGCTCTTGGCCGTGATATTTTTGGTTCCGGTTTTTCACTTGATATGGTGATTCATCCAGGAGCAGGCGCTTATATTTGTGGAGAAGAAACTGCGCTTCTAGAGTCTTTGGAAGGGAAAAGAGGCTATCCGAGAATCAAGCCTCCTTTTTTCCCGGCAGTAATTGGACTTTACGGCAAGCCGACTGTCGTAAACAATATGGAGACAGTATCCAACTTGCCATGGATAGTTATAAATGGGGGAGCCGCTTTTGCCGCTTTGGGGGAAGGATCATCGGCAGGAACTCGTCTGTTCGCTCTTTCAGGCCATGTAAATCGCCCTGGTTGGTATGAGATCGAGATGGCAAAGACCACCTTTAGAGATTTGATTGAACATCCAGACTTAGGCGGAGGAATAAGGATGGGAAGATCCCTCAAGGCATTTATCCCGGGAGGAGTTTCAGCTCCTTGGTTTGGTCCTAATGAAATGGATATGCCCCTTAGTCAAGATGCGGTAGCTCAGGCCGGATCAATGCTCGGATCAGGTTCGGTAGTGGTGATGGATGAGACCACTTGTCCTGTCAGAGCCGCTTGGAGGATTACCAAGTTTTTTTCACGAGAGTCCTGTGGGCAATGTACTCCGTGCCGTGAAGGTTCGGGATGGATTGAAAGGACTATGCGTCGTATCGAATTGG
Organism: Actinomycetes bacterium; assembly: GCA_021777355.1. Classification (GTDB taxonomy): domain Bacteria; phylum Actinomycetota; class Acidimicrobiia; order Acidimicrobiales; family JABEUL01; genus JABEUL01. Next base: position 9,137 of record JAJYDO010000083.1, read on the forward strand.
GTGCGGGCAGGATGGAAGATATAGATCTAGTCCTTGATGCTTGTGACAACATTTCACCGGGATTGTCATGGCCGCCTAAGCAAACAACAATTTGTGTATTAGGTCCTTCAATCCCTTCGTCCGTCAACTCTGCCATAACGATGTTTCGTGATGATTTTGTAGCCCATATCAAAGACGGGAAATGCAACTATGCCTGAATCAAACGACAAGATCACAGTAACCGTAGACGGAAATGAAGTCAGGGCCGATCCTGGCGAGCTAATTATTGAAGTGGCAGAGCGTGCGGGAGTTTTCGTACCTAGATTTTGTTATCACCCACGCATGAAGCCTGTCGGGATGTGCAGGATGTGCTTAGTTGAAGTGTCATCTCCACGAGGACCAAGTTTGCAGCCGGCTTGCTTTGTGCCAGTGGCTGACGGGATGGAGATATCCACAGAATCTCAAAGCGTTCAAAAGGCACAAAATGGAGTCCTTGAATATTTGCTGCTAAATCACCCTCTTGACTGTCCTGTTTGCGACAAAGGCGGGGAGTGTCCTCTTCAAGATCAAACTCTGGCATATGGGCCTGGTGAATCCAGACAGGTAGAGGAGAAAAGGCATTTTGCCAAGCCTATACCTATTTCAACTTTGGTTGAATTGGATAGAGAAAGATGCATTCAGTGTTCCAGATGCACAAGATTTGCCAATGAAATTGCAGGCGAAGCACTTATAGATTTCTTTGGACGAGGTGAAGACACGGAAGTAGCAATATTTCCGGGCAAGCCTTTCGACTCTTATTTTGCCGGCAATACGGTCCAAATATGCCCAGTCGGTGCTCTCACTGCAACTCCATATCGATTCAAGGCTCGCCCTTGGGATTTGGAACAAGTCGAGAGTACTTGCACGCTTTGCTCCGTAGGTTGCAGGATTGCCGTGCAATCTAGTGCTAATGAAGTTGTCAGGCACTTGGGAATAGACATAGAGAGTGTCAACCATTCTTGGCTGTGCGATAAAGGTCGCTTTGGATATCTGGCAATGAGAAGTGAAACCCGTATCTTGGAACCATCACTCCGTGAAAACGGCGAGTTGGTAGAGGTGTCATGGACAGATGCCCTTGAAAAAGCGGCCGCTTTGATATCGGAGGCGAAACTTGTTCACGGTCCTCAAGCTATTGGATTTATTGGTGGCGCAAGGTTAACTAATGAAAGTGCATATGCTTGGACAAAAGTCGCCAAAGCGGTAGTTGCAACTGACAATACTGACGCGCAATTAGGAGACGGCATGCCCGCCGAGCTAGTTTTAGGTCTTCCTCGAGCGACCATATCTGATGCTTGCAAGGCAAAAAAGTTGATAGTCATTGGTGAGGACCTAAAAGAAGTTGCTCCGGTACTTTTTTTGAGGCTAAGACCTCTGATCGAAGAAGGCAAAATAGATCTGGTTGAATTTTCAACCCATGAGACCTCTCTTTCGAAACTTGCAAAGGCTTCTATTCCCTTAGTTCCCGGTGAGATCGGAACACGAGTTAGGGCTTTAATAGGCTTCATCAAAGGAACAAAAGATGCAGGGGAGGGCATAGGGATTGATGTCCAAGAAATAAAGAATGCCTCTCAAGCATTAGGTTCTTTGGAAGACAACTCAGATTTAGTCGTTATTTTCTCGAATTCTTCGGCAATTGAAAATACCCAAGACCTTCAAGCCGGGATTTTGGCCCTTGAAGAAAGTTTTAAGAACGCTAAATTTATGCCGGTATTAAGGAGGTCGAATATTTTTGGCGCACTTGATATGGGGCTAAGTCCAAACTTATTGCCCGGCCGAGTGACCTTAAGCGGCGCAAAAGAGTATTACAAGAAACAGTGGGGAAGTGTTCCTGAAAAGTCTGGAATGAGTGCATTGGAGATGCTAAAGGCAGCATCCGAATCAAAGTTAAAGGTTTTAGTTCTGCTCGGTTGTGACCCAATTTCCGACTTCCCAGATTCTAAGTTAGCCAAAGATGCGCTTTTAAAAGTCGATACAGTGATTTTTGTTGACTCGCTGGCAAACAGTTCGCTCGACTATGCAGACATTGTTTTACCGGCTTCAATGGATTCTGAAAGAGAGGGTAGCTTCACAAACCTTGAAGGAAGAATATCTCGAATCTCCAAGAAAGTATCGGCTCTTGGTTCTTCGTGGCCGGACTGGGCGATTGCTTCGGAACTGGCAGATGCATTAGGTGAAGATCTTGGTTTTGGCTCACTTGATGATATTGCAAAGGAGATTGCTAGGTTGGCACCGGCTTACCAAGGGCTCAGGTCTACTCTTTCTCTTCGCAGTGAAGTCGACGAAGGCATTTTGCTGCCGGTTACATCTACAAAAGTTGAGATAAAACGAAAGCAAGGCGATCCCATGGTTCACCTTGGTTTGATTTCAGTAGAACACCAAGGAGCTCCGTTAAAAAGCGGAGCCTCAAATGAACCAGGTGTTTACTCAGATGAAAAACAAAAGCCAGAAATAGGATCAACGGTTTCGTTAATTTCTAAGTCTGATATAAAGAGTGATATTAACTTAGAGCCGGAAACGGAGGCATCTGGAGCAAAATCCCTTAGGCTGGTTGTCACTAGAAGGCTGTTTGATCGAGGAACCCAGATATATAACTCGCCTTTCTTTAGAGAGCTAATATCCGAGCAAGAGGTGAGAATCCATCCGGAAACTGCCTCAAGTCTCGGTATAGATAATGGCGGGAAGGTATCGATTTCCGGTGAATCAAAGAAAGTATCTGGGCTGGTAGTTTTAGATAACAGGGTCGACCAATCAGGAGTAGTTCTAACTTGGAATGTTTCTGAAGAAGATGTAAGGCTGCTAGCCTCTGATTCAGAAAAGTCAGCCCACTGGGTGGAGGTGGAGAATTGATAGGTTTAGATCCACTATTTAATAATGGAGTGCACCTTGCAGAGGTGGTAATCGTACTTGTTCGCGTATTTGTGGCATTTGCCGTATTGATGGTTGCTGTAATGCTGATGATCTGGTTTGAGAGAAAAGTCATCTCGGACATGCAGAACCGAATTGGGCCCAACCGCGCAGGTCCCTGGGGTTTGCTCCAGTCATTGGCCGATGGAATAAAGTTATTTTTCAAGGAGGATTTGGTCCCTGAAAAGTCAGATCG
>JAJYDO010000007.1 GCA_021777355.1 Actinomycetes bacterium
AGCAATATGACGTGCTGTTAAGGATATCGGCATCGTCACCCTCAACTTGAGGATTTAGCCCCAATTTCCACTGTTGGGACGGGAATTTCATTCAAAAACTAATTAACCAAGATAAAGTATGTTTGCATTAACCGTTAGAGTTGCTGTCGTAGCAACTTGAAATGCATTATTCGCATAGGATCCTAGCTGCCAAGATACATTATTTACAACAATAATTGCTGTAATTATCGGTGAGTTCTGAAGTCCCCACATAAACCCTCCGGGTGCGAGAAGATTGGGGACTGTTCCCTTTACGGAAAAGGTTAGCGACCCGGGATTTACGCCGGAACCCGATGTTCCCGAAGTCGTTGCCGCGGCGCCGGGAGTAGTGGCCGTCGGATAGCCTACCTGGACGGAAGTAAGGTTGCAGTTCGAAGTCGGTTGGCTGGCTAAATCGTTCAATTCATTTGCAATTAAATCTGGCTCCGGTGCAGGGGGCAATACTGCTTCTAAATTCTGCAATGCCTGTAATGTGGTTTTATTTGACGCAGCGGCAGTTTTCGCCTGGGTATATTGGCTGTTTAATGTGGCATAAGAACTTTGAGCGGCGGCAATTAAACTGTTATTACTCGAAATTCCTGAATCGACGGTTGACATACCCACAAACCACCAGATAAGGGCTGCCAAAACTACTCCTCCAATGGTGCCTAATATTGCTCGATCATTTAAAATATTCATGAAATCTCCTATTTGTATTCTTTAGCTCTTGGTGAAAGTGCGGCCGTGGTAATCCCAAAGGCTGCCGGGAAGGTCACTGGAGATACTGTATTTTGAGTTGCGCCAGCACTACTTCCAGCCTGTTGAACCGAGGATACTACCGGCACGGTGAACATCGGATCTTTTCCTACGGCATTTACCCAATTGGTGAAATCCGGATAGCCGTTTAGACCTAGAACGTTTACTGAGACAACTGCAATTACTTGGGTAAGCGGTATTGCATTTCCGTTTGACAGAATAGTTGTGGCACCAGCGTAAGGGCCACCAAGGCTGGTTCCAATGTTGGCTGCACCCGCCGCTGAACCCGAACCGGCAGTTGCTACCGTGTCAATTGACATCACATATGTTCCGGGTGCACTGGGATTCAGCTTGGTTGTTATCTCATTGTAAACGGCCGACCAATCAACTTCGTCTTGAAGGTAAGGAGCTACCGAAGCTTCCAGGGCGGTGAGTCTTGCTTTCGTTTGTAAAGTCTGCTCGAGGGAGGCTATTTGAGCTGTAAGCGCGTTGTTTTGGGCCTTTTGGCTGGCTAGTGTCGTGCCTCCGTTATACCAGTTGTAAGACTGATAGCCAAACCAGCCAACCATCAGAATCAAAAGTACAGCTGCTCCGGCAAACACATAACGCCTTGTTTTCTGCAAAGAAGCCTTTCGCGTAACTTCGGGCGGGAGAAGATTAATTGGTTTGACGCCTTGGGGTTCGGGTATCGCAAGACCCAACACCGTAGACATCGAAGGCTCCCGACGAGCGGCATCTTCGGGCAATAATCCGATCTGGGAAATATCAATAGATGCCAGTGGGTGTGCGGTCATCACAGGAATTCTGAATTGCTGCTGAATTCTTGGAATTAGACCTTCCAGCAGCGCTCCGCCGCCTGTAATAAGTACTCTTTCAATATTTTGCCTGTCGGCAAGGCCATTGTAATAGTCCACTGACGATTTGACTTCGTTTACCAAAGCAGCAGTGGCATCTCGAGCGGCAGCAGATGCAGTTACATACTGAGGTCCTGGCAGGCTCAAGTTCCATTTGATCTGTTCGGCATCTTGGAAAGGAGCGTCAAGTGAGGATGCTATTGCCTCTGTGACTTTGTCACCACCTTGTCCAATAGTTCGCACAAAATTAGCAATTCCAGCTTCGTGAACCACCACCATCGTCAATCCTGCACCAATTGAAACTATTGCCTCGGCACCAGCCACTTCCGGAAGACCTGCTCTCGCACTTCTCACCAATGCTAAAGCCGAAAGGTCAACAGCAATGGGAACAAGGTCTGCGTCCTCCATTACCTGAATTACCGGCTCCACGAGTTCTCGGTGTGCGGCGGCAAACAAGACGCGGTTTTGGGATACCCCACCGTCACCTGTATAGGTTCCAATGACGCGCGCTGAAAGAAGAGTCTGTTCTATCGGGAATGGAATTACGTCTTCTGCTTGGAACCTTACGACTTCATCCAACTCTTTGTCGCTAACTTGAGCAATCTGAATTTCACGAATAATTGCACGCAATCCAGAGACCCCGACAGACACTCGGTTTGAACTAAAATCTGCTTCGCCCCAAAGCCTCTTTAACCTATCGGTAACGACATTACGATCTGCAATTTCACCTTCTAGTACCGCTCCAGGTGGAAGCGGAACTTCCCCGTAATTTATTAATGCAGGGGTGCCAGTACCCAGAGCCAGTTCAACTGCCCTAACGCCACTTGTTCCTATTTCAACACCTACGGTTCGAAACGCCATATATTATTTCCCTTCGATACTAATGACAATAAATTGATTTCATTTTTATAGATAACGCCCTAATCAAGCGAAACTCGACGTTAGCTACCGCCAGCCTGGTTATTCATATCTTTTATAAAGGAAAACATAGGCAGATACAGACTAATGACTATAAAACCAACCATTCCACCGATAAAGACAATCATTAATGGTTCCAAAATTGAAGTTAGTGAATCCACCATAGCAGCTACTTCGCTTTCGTAAAATTCAGCCACTTTTTCAAGCAAAGCGTCCAAGGCACCAGTCTGTTCACCGGTATCAATCATGTGAGTAACCATTGAAGGCATCACGCTGTGTTGAGCCAGTGTTGCAGCCAAAGGCTTTCCGTTTCGAATGCCTTCACGGCAATCCCTCAATGCTCTTTCGACAACTTTATTGCCAGCGGTATCGGCAACGATATCAAGAGCCTCAACCAATGGCACACCTGATGTGACCAATGATGAGAGTGTGCTGGTAAAACGAGCAAGTGCGGATTTGTGAACTAGCTTTCCAAAAACCGGCAATCTCAACTTGACTTTATCGACTGTCATCTTACCGCTATCAGTGTGAGCCCATTTAACAAATGCTACGACACAGCCGACTATGCAAGCCAAAATTACAACTGCCCATATACTAAGCAGAGCATTAGAAATATCCACTAAAAGCAGAGTAGGCGCTGGAAGAGGGGCCTTAATCTGCAAGAACAGTTTCTTAAAAATTGGAACAATGAAAATCATCATTCCAAAGAAAATCAATACAACGACACAAAGCACCACAACTGGATACGACATTGCCGACTTAATTGTTCGCCTAAGTTCAACTTGTTTTTCTATTGTCGTCGAAAGCTTTAATAAAACTCCATCCAAGTTACCGCCAATTTCACCAGCTCTGACCATGGCAACATAAAGCGGAGAAAATGCCTTCGGATGTTTCGCCAAAGCGGCAGACAAGGCAGTTCCTTGCTCGACGTCTTGCCTCACGGCCATCAACACCACCGCCAGCGCCTTGTCTTCGGTCTGTTCGGCCAAAACTCCAATAGCGCGAACAATAGTTAAGCCTGAATCAACCATCGTGGCAAACTGTCTGCTCATAACAGATACGGCTTTAATGCTTATTCGATCTGTCAACCCAGGAATATGTAGGTCCCCGCCAAGCTTCGAAGTCGGCACGATTGATATCGGAACTAGCCCTTTATCACGTAAAGACGCCGAAACGACTTTCATGTCAGAAGCATCAAAATGGCCCTTTATAACTTTTCCACTAGCATCTCTAGCCTTGTAATCAAATGACGTTGTTGGCATATCGAACTCCTTGGTTATTTCCTATTATTACTAAAAATCTACAGTGATTTAATGTAATCTCTAAGCTCATTTTCATCCTTACATCTGTCAAAGGCAACAGCCTCGGTTATCTGCCCTGCTTTAACAGCCTTAGCAAGTGCTTGGTCCATTGTCTGCATTCCTATCGCAGCCCCGGTTTGCATAAGCGAATAAATTTGGTGGGTCTTGGCAGCCCTAATCAAGTTTCTAATTGCAGGCGTTGCCACTAGTACCTCGGCAACACCGACTCTTCCGACACCGCTCGCGCTTACTACCAATTGCTGGGTAACAATGCCCTCAATTGAACCTGCCAACTGCACTCTAACTTGGTCCTGCTGGTTGGTCGGGAAAACGTCAATAATACGGTCAACAGTCTGTGGTGCATCCTGGGTGTGCAGTGTGGCAAAAACCAAGTGACCTGTTTCAGCAGCTGTAAGAGCCGTTGATATTGTCTCTAAGTCACGCATTTCACCGACAAGTATTACGTCTGGGTCCTGGCGCAAAACATGCTTTAATGCCTCCGCGAAAGACTTGGTGTCCGTTCCTACTTCCCTTTGGTTGACAATTGAACGGCCGTGGTTATGCAAAAATTCAATCGGGTCTTCAACCGTCATAATGTGCAAAGGTCTGGTTTGGTTGATTATGGAAATAAGCGACGCAAGAGTGGTTGATTTACCCGAACCTGTAGGACCAGTAACCAAAACCAGGCCGCGACGGAGTTCGGTAAACGTACGTATAGAGTCAGGAAGCGCCAGGGTTTCAAAAGATGGAATGTCATGTGGAATAGTCCTTAAGACAGCACCGATAGATCCACGTTGTTGAAATACGTTTACACGAAAACGACCAACACCCATAATCGAGTGCGAAGTATCTAGCTCCTTATTGGCTTCAAAACGCTCCCTTAGACCTTGAGTGACAACACTGTAAATCATCTCGCGGATTGTTTCGTTATCAAGCGGCACCTGTCCCTCGATTGGCCGAATTGATCCATCAACACGAATGGAAGGTGCCAAACGATTTGTCAAGTGCAAGTCGGAGGAACCGTGTTCAACCGCATATACCAACAGATCATTTATGTCGTGCATAATCGGAATTGTCGGTTTTTCAGGAGCAGCCGGAGGCGGCGGCGGAGCCATGGGAGCCGGAGGCGGCGGAGCCATGGGAGCCGGAGGCGGCGGAGCCATGGGAGCCGGAGGCGGCGGAGCCATGGGAGCCGGAGGCGGCGGAGCCATGGGAGCCGGAGGCGGCGGAGCCATGGGAGCCGGTTGTCCCGGAAGTATTGGCATGGGAGGCGGCGGAGCCATTGGAGCCGGTTGTCCCGGCGGAGGAGGAGCCGCGGGAGGCGGTGTAGAAGACTCATAAACCATAGTCATCACCCTTTCAATTGCAATAGGATCACCTAACACAACGTGTACTTCGAGACCGAGCAAATCAGAAATGCTCCGTCTGTCGACCATTTCAATTGGTTCAGAACCTGCTACTACAAGCTTCTGGTTGTCAATTTGGTAGCCAACAATATTAAATTCCTTCGCAACGGCTCCCGGAAGAGCTTTAATTGCCTCTACTGAAGGTCTCTGTGCCGCCAGATCAACAGTCGGTAAACCAGCAACTTCAGACATTACCAGCAGTAAATTTGGAATTGGAAGAGAAGACCTTTCAACTAAAGCTTTTACGAGGCTAATTTGCTTTGATCGGGCATGTTCCACCGCTGCGTCAAGTTCTCCTTGGGGGCAATACCCAGATGCAACCAGGGCAGCTCCTAATTTCCTTTCCCACTCGGGAGATCGCGAAACCACTATGCGACCACCCTCAAGACTTCTTCAATTGACGTCATTCCTTCTAGCGACTTCCGGAATCCATCCTGGCGCATTGGGATCATACCTTGCTCAATAGCCTGTCGCGCAATTACATCGCTTTGGGCTTTCTCAAATATGAGTCTCTCAATTTCTTCAGACATTATAAGTATCTCGGCGACAGCTAGCCGGCCTCTGTATCCGGTTCTCGAACACGCTTGGCATCCGACGGGTCTAAACAAAGTTACTTCTTTGACTAATGCCAACGTAGACTCATCAATGCCGGCAACATGAAGTTCTTCATCAGTTGCGTCATATGGCTCCTTGCATTTCACGCACAATTTTCGCGGCAACCGTTGCGTGACAATAGCTCTTAGGGCAGAAGTTACCAAGAAAGGCTCAACTCCCATTTCAAGTAACCTCATGGGTGTATTTGCAGCTTCATTTGTATGCAACGAGGACAAAACCAAGTGACCGGTTAGAGCCGCTTCAATTGCAATTCCGGCCGTCTCGCTGTCTCTAATCTCACCAACCAGAATGATATCCGGATCACCACGCATCATGGCCTTAAGACAACTGGCAAAATTTAAACCTGCCTTAGGGTTCACTTGCATCTGATTAATACCGGGAATTTGATATTCGACCGGGTCCTCGACAGTGATTACGTGTTTTTCAGGGGTGTTAAGAATATTTAGAGTCGAGTAGAGTGTCGTTGACTTTCCTGAACCTGTAGGTCCAGTTACCAAAATTGTTCCATAGGGCTTGGTATATGCCGTTTCATATCTCTCGAGAACATCCGGATAAAATCCAAGGTCTTCTAGAGACATCAAAGCATTCGACTTGTCGAGGATTCTCATAACAATCTTCTCACCGTGAATTACTGGGAAAGAAGCGATACGCAAGTCAAGTTTTCTGTTTCCAGCAGAAAGTGAAATTCGACCATCCTGTGGAACTCTGTGCTCAGCAATATTTAGATCACCCATAACTTTTAGCCTTGCAATAACAGAAGGTATAATTGCCTTTGGAGCCCTATTGAAGTCGTGTAACACACCGTCAATTCGGTATCGAACTCTTAAATCGGTTTCGGTTGGCTCAACGTGAATATCAGAGGCTCTCTCGTTTAAAGCCTGCAGAATAATGGAGTTAACAAACCTTACGACCGGAGCATCATCAGCCGCGGATGCCTCCAGGTTCGTGATTCCAAGTCCGCCTTCTGCGGCTGTAGTTGCTTGTGCGGCTTCGGCAGCTGCAGTCTCAGTTTCTTCATCCAACCTATAGATTCGATCTATATACTCACCAATCTGAGAAGCAGTGGCAACCATGGGTTTAAATTCACGGCCGAGAATACTTCTCAAGTCGTCCATGGCAACCATATCGGAGGGGTTGGCAACTGCAACTAGCGCAATGTCGCCTTCCCATCCAATCGCAAGTACTCGATGCCGTCGAGCAATTGCAACAGGAACTTTTCTGGCCGTATCTTCATCAATTGGATACTCGCCCAAATCAACAAAACCTAATCCAATTTCAGCTGCCATTGCCCGAATCAAATCTGACTCAGTAACGGCATTCATTTCCGTCAGCACTTGCGCTAAAGGCTTTCCGGTAGAGCGATGAGTGCTTAAAGCAGCTTCCATTTGGTCAGGTGTAACTCGACCTGCCGCAATCAACGAGTTGGCCAGAGGTGGAATTACGTCTTCGTCTTCGTCTTCGTCGTCTAAACCAAAATCTGCCAAATAATCGAGATCAGTCCCGCCGTCAGATCCCATTTCATCTGTATCGCCGAATTCATCGTCAAATAAAATTGATCCGCCCGTAAAAGAGCCTAGGTCATAACTTGGAACTTCACCATCGTCATCACCGAAGTCATCCTCATAACTAACCGGTGCAGGTGGTGCCTGTTCCGGCTCTGGAACTTGTTGTGGGGCGACCTCATTTATTTGATGCGCCATTGCAGGGACACCAGGCGGAGGCGGAGGCGGCGGAGGCGATTCCGTGCCGTCATCTGTGGCGAACATCGTTGCAAATATGGAATCACCTACGTCATCACCAGACGCAGTAGGAACACTTTCTGGCACATTTCCTCCCGGGACTGTCATCTCTTCACCATACAATCGTGAAGCGTACTCTGCAATTTTCGACGGTTTTGCAACCATTGGCTGGAAATCTCTGCCGAGAATGCTTTTGAGCTCGTCCTGTAGCATAAGGTTGTCTGGGTCTGACACAGCAATGACGGGAGTCCCGAATTTCCAACCAATTGGAAGTATTCCATTTTGTTTCACCAACCTTACAGGTACTAAAGATGCTGCAGCAGCATTAAAAGTGTACCTGTCAAGATCCACATATTCAATGCCAGCCCCCATGGCCAGGGATTTTGCTATAGCTTCTTCAGAAATACCACCGGATGACTGTACTACCTTTAACAGCGAAGTTCCCGATGACTCGGCTGAGGTCAAAAGTTGCTGGATTTTCTCCTTGGGCATTGCGTTCGTAGCCAAAAGAGCATTTGCGAATGGAGGCCATCCGTCAACAGTCTCGACAACTGGCGCCGCGCCGCGTTGGCGCCTGCGGCCACCGCCACTGAGACTATTCTCCATCCTCATCTATTTCCTCGCATTTCTTTTATATTATTCCTGGCAGGCATTAACAGCTAGATAGTTTTCCACGTAAAATGAAAACATTACACAAATATTCTAAGCTTTGCTAGCCCCTTACATTACTACGCGTGACTATATAGTTACAACAGGTGGTTTATCTTTTGTACCAAATTTGAACTAATTTCTGCTGTCATGTCTTTTTCCACTACGGTTTGATTATGATTCAACTCTCTCAGCCATTTGTGGCTGCTATTTCGGGTCTATTTGGATTAACTATCGGTTCGTTCCTAAATGTCGTTATTTACAGGATTCCCAAAAAAGAATCTATAGTTCATCCTGGATCTCACTGCCCTAACTGTGAAGCTCCAATTAAATCTTACGACAATCTTCCTCTAATTTCTTGGATTATTCTAAGAGGTAGCTGCAGGTCTTGCAAAGCACCAATTAGTGTTAGATATCCCCTGGTAGAGCTTCTAACCGGGGTCTTGTTCGCAACTGCCGGGTTTTTAGTACACCCGCAGATACTGGTGCCTGCAGTATGCGTGGCCATAGCAGGACTTCTCAGCTGTGCGCTAATAGACCTTGAAACAATGAAGATTCCTACCAAAATTGTGTACTCCACGGCCGTAGTTGGGGCGCCTTTCCTTGTTTTAGCTTCGGGTATTACGGGACAGTGGATGAGACTCGGCATCTCTGCCATCTGTGCTTTGAGTGCTCTACTAGGGTTTTTCATTATTTTTTTCCTGGCACCTCCGGGAGGATTTGGCTTGGGTGACGTAAGGCTGGCCGGGCTCGAGGCACTTTTTCTAGGTTGGATTGGATGGAGGCTGGTTTTGGCTGCTTTTTTCCTCGGAATAGCTCTTGGAGCCATTATCGCAATCGCACTGTTGGCATTTGGGATCAAAAAGATGAAAGATGCTATCCCGTTTGGGCCGTTCTTAGCCATGGGGGCAATCGCTTTATTGATATTTGAGCATTATCTAGGGTTCCACTGGACAGGCTTTCACTAAACCGGTGAAATTCCGCATTCATTACTCCAAATTTAACTTATCAACCGTCCCTGGTTGTCTGAAGCAGACCTCGGTTCTGCAACATAACTCTCAGGTCATGAGAGTTAGTCGCGGCCATCATTGCAGATCGCAAGTCAATGATGCCGTCCTCAAAAAGATCTGCCAGAGACTGGTCGAAAGTGGTCATTCCGTAGTAGTCGCCTTCTTGAATGATTTGAACAATATCGCCAGTCTTTTCAGGATCTAAAATACATTGCTGAATTCGACCGTTTACCACCATTACTTCAATCGCGGGAACCCTTGATTTCCCATCTGCAGTTGGAACCAACCTCTGGCAAACTGTTCCTTTTAGAGCTCCTGCCAGGGTGGTCCTGGCTTGGTGCTGTTGGTTCGGAGGAAAGAAATCAATAACTCGGTTGATTGTTTCCGTTGCGTCAATGGTGTGGAGCGTTGAAAGCACCAAGTGGCCTGTTTCAGCTGCGGTTAAGGCTGTGGATACTGTTTCGAAGTCTCTCATCTCACCTACCAAAATCACATCGGGGTCTTCTCTAAGTGCTGCACGGAGGGCATTTAGGAAACTCGAAGTATCAAATCCAACTTCACGCTGATTGATGGCGGCCAGTTCATCTCTGTGAAGTACCTCGATGGGATCCTCAATAGTTATTATGTGGCACTCACGAGTTTTGTTGATGTGGTCGATCATTGCCGCCAAAGTGGTGGTTTTCCCGCTTCCGGTTGGTCCTGTCACAAGAATCAACCCACGTTGCTCGTCTGCGAGCTGGCTGATTGATTCGGGTAAACCCAGCTCTTCAACCGATGTGGTGGTGTGCCTGACTCGACGAAAGACCATTCCCACTGAGCCACGCTGACGGAAAGCATTGACACGAAATCTTCCTAATCCCGACACGCCGTAGGCAAAGTCTGCTTCGTGCTGCTGGTGGAATTTAATCGCAGTATCAGGGTGCATAATAGCTTCGGCTATAGCACTAGTGTCAGTGGGCCGAAGAGGTTGTTCACCCTCCATCTTCCGAAGTGAACCGTTCACCCTTATTCTTGGTTCGGAACCTACTTTTAAGTGCAGGTCAGAACCCTCTGATTCAGCCAAAATATTCAAAAGCCGGTCAAGATCACTTTTCTCCATCTAAATATCATGCACCTAAATGCCACCCAGGGCAAGAAGTTTTTTTAATTTTCGTTACTCTGAGCGCAAAAACTGCTGAAAAACATTGGATTTACTGGTTTTCAAGTTCTTTAGGCAGCCTTCTTGAGGTTATTCTATCTACCACACGGCCAACCCGCTGGGTAGTGTTTTGAAGAGGAGCCAAGGTCTCAGACACACTTCCCAAGTCCCCACCCAGCGATATCATAGTTTCATTGAGTCTTTCAAGCACCGGGACAATTCCCGAAAGATTGCTTAAAGGTTCCAAAATGCTCAGTAGTCGGGAGAATACTTCATCTAGATTTGCCAAGCGTTCTAGCGAGGGACCGACTTTCGCCAAGTCGTCAAGCACGCTACCTAGTTTCGATAGCTCCTCTAGAGCTGGCACGATTGCTGCAATTTCGCTCAAAGTTCTATCGAAACTTGCAATCCTTTCCATTGAAACACCCAGGTCTCCTAGTTGTTTCAAAGCCGGAATCAACTCTGGAATTTCTCCAATCGCATGAATTGCAGCCTGGATATCCCCGCCTATTTGACGTATTCCCAGAGGGTCAGGTACTTCCACGTCTCAATTATTGCACCATTTCAAATGAAATTCACATTTGCATTTTAGGTCTCCAACCAAAAAGCTTTTGGGAATCCCAATTACTTCAAGAAAATCTTTCCAAACATTAAAAAGGGATTGCGAATAGGAAATGGGCAAGACTTGGATCGAAAATAATTTTCTGACTTGGGTGAAGCGAGGTCGAAAGGTGAACAAAGGCTTATTGGTTGAGGAAAATCAGCTTGAAGGTGCGGCGATTTTGCTTGCTTATTTCCGGCGAAATTTTTGATACAGGGCCTGGGGCTTCAGAATTCTAGCTCCTTGAGGAAAACGAGCAATACCTTATGCAACGCCGAAAGAATGGATTTTGTCGGCAATCCTAAATGTCTGTCGAGCCAAACGCGAAAAACAGTAGATTTCGAAAGTGAAGATCTCGCGAGCGGAGGGAGTGGGATTCGAACCCACGGAGCTATTCACTCGACGGTTTTCAAGACCGTTGCCTTCGTCCGCTCGGCCATCCCTCCACAATTGTTGGAAACAATACTTTACACCAGGAAAATTTCCCAAATTCTATAAGTTATTCAAGGTATGAAAGATCCGGTTCCTACCTTGTTTTGAAGTTTCTTCATCCACTCATCGGCCTCTGTCCACGATTTGGCCGCCAAGGCTCGCAACTCAGCTCCATTATCCAAATAATTTGGATACGAACCCAGGAATTTTACCTTTGCTAAATCCGAATGCAAATCACGCAAACAGTCGGCGACAACGGCATCTGATATATGCCCCTCCAGCTCAACCAAAAAGCAATACTGTCCAAGACCTTCCTTAGTTGGCCTTGACTCTAATTTAGTGAGATTGATACCTCTGGCTGAAAACTGGCCTAAGATTTCATGGAGACTTCCGGGTCTATCGGCGTGCTGAAAGCAAGTGATAGTAGTTCGGTCATGCCCCGAAGGTTTCGGGATCCCATCTTTTGAAAGCAGAACGAAGCGGGTTTGGTTGTCCTTGTGATCTTCGATTTTATCTGCAATAACTTTCAAACCGTAAATCTCCCCGGCTAATGCGGGTGCAATTGCCGCCATATTTTCGCTCTCATCGGTCGAGACTTGTTTGGCGGCATCGCTCGTAGAATTGGCCGCAAGTATGAGGGCTTCAGGAACATTTTTGAGGAGCCAATTTCTACACTGGCCGGAGGCGTGCGGGTAAGAAACAACTTTTTCAACTCGGTCTAGTGAAAGCAGACTCTTTCCTAATAGCTGCAAATGTATGTCAAGAACGGTTTCACGAACAATAAAAAGGTCGCTATGAAATAAAAGTTGGTCCAAGGTTTCGGGAACTGAGCCCTCAATTGAATTCTCAATCGGCACAAAGGCAAATGTGACCTCACCGCTTTCAAGGCTTTGGATAGCCTCTGAAATTGATCCACATGCCACAAGGTTAAAATCGGCAAGCTCGCCTACGTTTGCCAGAGCTTCTGCCGTAAAAGTTCCCGGTGGACCCAAATATGCAACTGATTTCAATTCATGTATCTCTTTCGGTGAATAATGATCTGTCTCCAGTGTAAACGGTATAACTTTTAAGTGAGTAATATTCGAAGTAGATATCCCAAATGAATCAACCACAAACAATAGAAGACCTTTTACTTGATGTTTCCAAGGGAATGTTGGATCCAAAAAAAGCGCTGGAAACTTTAAAGCGATTCCCATTTTCGGACTTAGGTTCGGCCAAAATAGACCACTTCAGGGGTCTTAGGCAGATAGTTCCCGAGGCCATCTACGGGCCCGGCAAAACTCCGGAGCAATGTGGGGAAATTGCTTTGGAACTGCTAAAAGTACCTGGGAGACCAGTGATTCTAACCAGAGCAAATGAAAGCCAAGTTGACTACGTTCAGTCCATAGTTCCTGGTTCGACTTTGTCCGTCTCAGGTCAAAGCAAGCACGGAGCAACCTTGACGTGGCGCCACATGATGCCTCGGCGTGAAAAATTGGCCATTGTTACTGCAGGCACGGCCGACATTCCTATAGCAATGGAAACAGCTGCTGTTCTTAAAGCATTTGGAATTGAACCAGAGTCTCACTATGACTGTGGAGTTGCAGGAATTGAACGGATTTTGAGCAAAAGGGAAAGCATCTCAGAGGCCGAAGTGGTGGTGGTGGTTGCCGGAATGGAGGGGGCTTTGGCAAGCGTTGTAGGAGGATTAACTTCCTCTCCGGTAATTGCCGTCCCGACTAGTGCCGGATACGGGTCATCATTTGAAGGGATTACCGCTCTAGTGGCCATGATGGCTTCTTGTTCTGCCGGAATTACAGTTGTTGGGATAGACAATGGGTTTGGAGCAGCCTGTGCGGCAATGCGAATTCTCGGTGAAGCTCCAGAAGATGCCCTTTAAATGAATACTAAGCTGGCATGGTTTAACTGTTATGCGGGAATTGCCGGAGATATGACGCTTGGGAGCCTCCTTGACGCGGGTGCCGACTTTGATCAAGTTCATGAGATATTAAGGAGACTTCCAATTGGAGACTGGTCGCTTGAGGTAAATCAAGTTGAGAGAAACGGAATCGCAGCAACCGCTGTTAAGGTGATAGCACCTCCAGATGGAGTAGTAAGAACATTTGGCCATATCACTGGAATGATTGAGGAATCCAAACTGCCTGATCCAGTAACTGCAATGGCTCTTAAAGCTTTTGAGAAGTTAGCCCAAGCCGAAGCATTGGTCCACAGAAGGCCGCTTGCCCAGGTCCATTTGCATGAAGCCGGAGGGCATGACGCAATCATTGATATTGTCGGGTCGGCCACTGCCCTTTGGAGCTTAGGCATAGATGAAGTTTCTTCCAGCCCGGTGGCGCATGGTTTAGGCATAATTAAATCCGCACATGGAGTACTTCCAAATCCGCCTCCAGCAGTTCTTGTGCTTTTGCAGGATATTCCGGTTTTTGGACACGATGTCAACTATGAACTAACCACCCCAACAGGAGCAGCAATTTTGTCTGCGTGGGTGTCAAGTTGGAATCCAATGCCGGAAATGATAATCAAAGGCCGCGGTTACGGCGCAGGATCTATAGAAATTGCAGATTTCCCAAACTGCCTTCAAGTCGTAATAGGCGAAAAAGCAAATAGAACACCGTCCTATTCATTCAAACCCGATGAATCCACGGATATTGAAAAGGTGGTGCTTCTTGAAACCAATCTTGACGATGTTTCTCCGGAAACTCTCGGATACTTGATTGAATCTCTTTTCGAAGTTGGGGCATACGATGCATGGATTACCGCTTCAACCATGAAAAAAAGCCGGTCCGGACACGAACTTCACGCGTTGGTAAACCCTAGGAATGTAGAAGCGTATATTGATTTGATCTACAAAGAGTCAGGCACTTTGGGAATACGAATGCAAGAGACTACTCGGACCAAGTCAAGGAGAACCGAGATGACAGTTTCAATTGAAAATATGGAAGTCAAAATGAAGGTGGGTCCTAACGGGATCAAAGCAGAATTTGAAGACTTAAAGAAGATTGCCCTAAAAACGGGTCGGCCATTGAAAGAACTCAAATCAGAGGCAGAGAATAAGGCCCGTGCAATGATTGAGAACTAACGGGAATTAGTTTATAAGCTGCATCTAGTTGACTTCACATGCATTGTCGAGCACCATATTTTAAAATTGCTAGCTAGGCGCAATTGTAAATTCGGCAGATTTAGAGTCGCCAGATACACCGGAATTGTTAAGAGTGGCTACTTGAATTGAAAGTTGATAGTTTCCCGAAGAAATTGTTGAAAATGTCCCAAGAGTAATTGATTCTGACTGGTACTGGGAAAGTGTTGTCATGGAAGATTTAGTTTCTTGTTTCCCATTTTGATCCGAAAGAATTGCACTAATTATGACGTTGTTAACTTCGGAAACACTCTCGTTTTTTACCACTACCGTTACAGAAACTGAAGAAGTTGGTGGGAGAATTGGCATCTGGCCAACCTGGGTGAAGTTGACTGGCTGGGGTGAAATTGACCATGTAACAAGGCTCAATTGACTAATATTTGACAGTTCGGGGGAATTAAAAACGGTTTCAAACCAACTTAAAACCGACGAATCATTCCAATAGCGCGAAGGAGTCAACCATCTGGAACCAGCTAGATTAACCGCGCTAGTTGCGGAATGAATTTTTGTAATAGCTTGTTCATATTGGCTGTCTCCACTTCTAAACAAAGTGAGGGACTCTTCCAATTTGTATTCGAGTGTGCTAAAGCTTCTCCCGTTCCCAATCTGACTGAATATATCAGCCAATAGTTTTGCCCCTTTTGATCTGGCAAGAAAAGCATTTGCGAAAAAATTGCCGAAATAATAGTTGTGGGTTTTAGCGACAAGTTTTTGAACCTGAATATAGTTTTGTTCGGTGCTTAACTCTAAGGTAAGTGATTCGCTCACCAATTTAGGAAGTATGTTTGGCTGTCCTGCCTGAGCGCGAATTTTATTCAAAAGTGTTTTATCGAGTGAATCATTAACAATAATAGGAGCTAAGGCTGAGGCGAAAGATTGGCTGTTCACGCTTTGTTGAACCGGAGTTCCTCCGCGGACATCTACACCAATTTCAAAAATTAGAACTCCAAAAATAGCCAGAGCAACTAATTTCCTTAAGTAATTGGTGAACTTAGATCTTCGCCTCTTTTTCCGATTCACTATATAGCGACATTACCGCCAGTGAAGATAGACACGAAACCAGTCTCCTATAGGCGAACCTAATTTAAGACTTAAATGCCGCTAAAAGTTTGTTATAGGCTATTTAAGCTTGACGTTAGCAACTGGCTTTTGGTCGTTTTCCACTTTACAGTTGGCAAGATTGCATCGGGATTTACCCTGGCCGAGTAGGTCTCACCCAATACAACCAACTTCCGCAGAAGTGACTGGCTTAGAAGATGCGGGGCCAAGCCAAGATCTAACAGTTTCGTGTGTGCCGCTCGATAGTGGTGCTCTTGAGCCTCTACCCGGGGATCTTCAATAAAGTCAATGTTGACCGATTTGGGAGCTGCTTCTGCCACCAATGCAGCAAGCTCACTTACGGAAAAAGACTCTGTGAACTGGTTAAATACTCGCATCTCTCCTGGGGAGGCCGGATTTTCAATTGCCAGTTCCACGCAAGCTAAGGTGTCTCGGATATCAAGCATTCCCCTGGTTTGATTTCCGGATCCATAAATAGTCAATGGCTTTCCAACAGCAGCCTGTACACAAAACCTGTTGAGGACGGTTCCAAAAACAGCATCGTAGTCGAAACGTGTCGCTAGGTCGGGATGCAGTGCCGTCTCTTCGGTCTCCTGGCCATAAACGACGCCTTGATTAAGATCAGTCGCAGCCAAGCCCCAGATCTTGCAAGCAAAGTGAATGTTGTGAGAATCGTGAACTTTGGATAAGTGGTAAAAAGATCCAGGTTGCTTGGGAAAAGGGAGAATGTCCTTCCTCCCGCGATGAGTGATTTCGATATAACCCTCTTCGATATCGATATTCGGAGTACCGTACTCGCCCATAGTCCCAAGTTTTACCAAATGAATTGACGGATCGATCTCGGCAATAGCGTAAAGAAGATTGAGAGTGCCTACCACATTGTTAACTTGAGTATGAACTGCATGACCCCTGTCAATCATCGAATAAGGAGCGCTTCTTTGTTCCGCAAAATGAACAATTGCTTGAGGAGAAAATTCTTTGATTACCTTGTAAATAAATGGGGCGTCAGTCAGATCACCTATGAAAGTGTCTATTTGAAATCCAGAAATCTCCTCCCATCTTGAAACTCGCCTCTGAAGTTGCTGGATCGGGACCAGGGAATCTACTCCCATCTCATTGTCGTAGGTTCTCCTCAAAAAGTTATCTACTACTCCAACATCATGCCCTTTCCTGGACAAATAAAGAGAAGTTGGCCAACCCAGATAACCGTCACCGCCTAATACAAGAATTCTCATAACTACATTCTGCACATTTAAACTGTGAAAAGCCTGAGAAAATCCGCATGCAAACCTGGGAGGATGATTATGATTGTGTTAGGAGATGCGAAAGTTTATTAAAGATCGACTTTTTGTTTTGCTGGCATAGGTAGAATTTCGTAGGAAAATTAATGGATACGAGTATTTTTAACGCAATAAATCACTTTGCACAAAACACCAGCCCCTTGCACGGAGTCATGTTGGTTTGGGCTGTTTGGCTCGGAGTAGTTGTTTTAGCTGGCCTTACAGTAGTTTCCTACATTCGTGCCCGGTTTTTGGATGACGCTGCTGAACGCGTAGCGAGGCTTTTCTGGATTCCCGTAGGATGTTTAATTGCGCTGGGACTTGGGCAAATTGTGAATCATCTGGTTGCAAGACCACGTCCATGGCAGTCGCTTCCCCAAGACACCATCTTAGTTGGCAAGGCATACGACTATTCTTTTCCTTCTGACCATGCAATTGTCATTGGCGGCATAGTTTTAGGTTTATACCTGGCAAAGGACTCGCTCATTTCTTTCATTGCATTGATATTAGGTTTAACTGTAGGGTTTGCACGTATTTATGTTGGAGCTCACTATCCTACCGACATATTGGGCGGGATGCTTATAGGGGGATTTGTGGTCGGAGCATTGTCGCCCTTGGCCATAAAACTAACTTTGCCGCTATCAAAGTATATGGCAACTACAAAGTTTCGACCCTTAGTCACTTCGCGTCCAGTTCCACAAGAAACTGCCAGCAGATTCGCAGTCAAGGATTAAATTTTGACCTTTGAAGATTCCGGCGGATCTGGCCATGTTGAAATTTCACTTGTAATACCTTATTTTAATCCCGGCAAGCACTTTTTGGACCATGTATCGGCCTTGGTTTTTTTGTTGAGGCACTCAGGTCTTTCTTTCGAACTGATTGCAGTGAACGACGGGTCTACTGACGGAAGTTTTGAAGCGCTAGCCAATTTCCGAGAACCTGAGATTGTCATGTTAAATCACCAAACTAATCAGGGGAAAGGCGAGAGCTTACGTAATGGTTTCAGGCACTCCAATGGAGCCTGGATCGGTTTTATAGATGCAGATGGGGATTTACCCGCATATCAATTGCAAAAGTACTTATATGTTGTTAATTCGCATCCAGATAATGCTCCGGACATGATTTTGGCCTCAAAGATGGTTGAGGGATCACATGTGCAAGCCAGCTTAATTCGGAAAATGAGTAGCTATTTTTACCATTTCTTGGTCAAAATGCTTTTTAGAGTCAAAGTAAAGGACACTCAAACCGGTTTAAAGATCTTTAAAAGGGAAGTAGTTGAAAAAGTCCTTGAAAACACTGTCGAAAAAGGTTTCGTTTTTGATTTAGAATTTATTGTCTTAGCGATGAGAGAAGGTTACTCAAATATAACTGAGCTACCTGCGGTTATATCCAAACGCCATAGTTCAACTATCTCTCCTAAAAGTGTAATTTCAATATTTTTTGACACCATTTCCTTGAAGGTACGTCTCAAAAATAATTCACGTGCAAAACACTGAGCACCCTTAAAGGTCATTCTGGGCTAATTCACAGATTGGTTTTGCATACTAAAGGTGTTAAGCAAGAGATACTTGCTGGACGAATTTGAAAGGAATATCAGTGAGAAAATTTCCAGCAAAAGGAAAGCTTAAAAGAATTGGATATAGCACCGCATTGGCCGCCGGATTGACAATCGGAGGATTTGGTATTGCAAATGCTGCTTCATCTACTTCGACGCCTCAATCCAACGCATCAAATGGCCCTACCACGCAATCTCCACCTCTCCACATGTGGAGAGGTGGAGGTCATGACTTTAGGGGTGGACCAATGGGCGGAGGCACGGTGAGCTCCATAGGGACAAATTCTTTTACCCTAAAGACCCTTCAGGGTACTTCCATTACGGTAAATACGACTTCATCGACTACCTATGAAAAGGATGGACAATCGGTAACCGCTTCGGCACTTTCAGTTGGCGAACATGTGAGCATACTGCCGGTACGAGGAAGTATCACTCCCTCTAGTACTCCCCCTACCAGTATCAGCGCAGCATCAGTTGAGATTATGTCGCCTAGCCTCGCCGGAACGGTAATAAGTGTAAATGGTTCCACCATCACCATCTCTGACCTACAAGGGTTTTACAGGACAGTCAACACAAGTGCTTCTACAAATTATGAATCAGGTACTAAAGCATCGACAGCTTCGTCGGTAACCGTAGGAAGCAGAATTATAGCTTTTGGAAGCATAGACTCAAACCACACGGCTCTTGACGCTGCAACTATAGAGATAGTTCCAGCGGGAAATAGTAACGCCCCAGGACCCATGAGTGGAAACTTTGGAGAGTATCCTCCGATGGGAGGGCCAGGGCAAATGGGAGGACCTCAGGCGGCATAATTTATCTATTCCCAACGAGCCCTAGTTGAAGCTTATCCTTTGGCTAGGGCTCCTTTCTTTGGGCCAGCTAATGTCTAACGCTATGTAAAAAGGGAATAACTGAAGCTTAAACTTGGAAGAAGGTCCAATATTTCAACCTGCTTGTTTCGCCATAGAGAGATCTGATCAGCTATTTTTCAAGGGAAGAGAGACCCAAAACGTTGCGCCACTTGCACTAGAGATTTCACTGTTGTTATTTAAAGTTGGCTCTACGCCAAAGGTTCCCCCATATGCTTGAATTATTGTGGCAACAATAGCCAGGCCCAGGCCGCTCCCTCCGGAGTCACGTGATCTTGATGGATCTGCTCGATAAAAGCGATCAAAAATGCTTTGGGCTTTGTCAGGAGCTATCCCGGGACCAAAGTCGATTACCTTCAACAGTCCGGCTTCATGGGTCTTGGTGACTTCGAGTTCAATCGAAGTGCCCGGGGGAGTATGCACTATTGCATTCCGAACCATATTGCCGACAACCTGTCTAAGTCCCGTTTCTTCTGCCATCACGAATACCTCTTCAACCGCGTTGACCTTTACATTTCTTTCAGGTGCCATAGCTCTAGCATCGGCGGCGGCATCATGGGCAATTAAGCGCAGGTCAATGGGCACCAAGACGACCGGACTACCTTCATCAAATCTCGCCAAAAGCAGCAACTCATCCACAAGCCTGCCCATTCTCTTGGCTTGTTCTTCTATGCGCTTCATTGAAGATGCAAGTTCTTCGGGAGTGGATATCGCACCTTGCCGGAATAGCTCTGCATGCCCTCTTAAAAATGAGAGCGGAGTTCTAAGCTCGTGTGAGGCATCTGAGACAAACCTTCTTAGCCTCGCTTCAGTGGCTGCTCTTAATTTAAACTCTCCTTCAATTCGATCAATCATCTCGTTGAAATCGAGTGAAAGCTGGCCGATTTCGGTCTTGGTTGAATCAATTTGCACTCTTTTTTCGAGATTTCCCGCAGCAATCTCTCTGGTTGCATGCTTTACCTTCTCCAAGGGTCGAAGTCCAAGTACAACGAGATAATACCCACCTAATCCAAGCACCAGAAGCACCCCTACGCTAACCAAAATCTCCAAATTTCTAAGGGATTCCAGAGTCGAGTAAACATCATTTAAGGGAAAAGCCTCAACTAGCAAAAGACCTTGTCCTACTGGGACAATAAGTACTCGAAAATTTCCGGATCCAGACGTTGCCCCCGTCGTAATGTATTCGCCAGTACTTGGATTCGTTGCAGTACTTGGCGTGAAGGAGTTTGTCGAGGTGGTTTGATTTCCAAGATTCTTTAGAATGCTTTTAGGGATATTTGGCGCAATACTCGAGTTGGTGCCTCCATAAGTTATATGTACCGTCCCTAGAACTTCCCCATTTGTTGTCACCAGCTCACCTACCGATCCTGGTTGCAGAGATGAAGCACCATTTGCGCCCGGACCCCCAAAAGGATTGGGAAGATTGGGGGTGCCTTGAGCAGCGCGAAGAACCTCCCGTAGCATAGTTGGACTGGCTTGAGTTAATTCTTGATCCACTTTGCCAACTAAAAATGATTGTAATTGGAAGTAAGTAAATATATCAGTGGCCAACAGGCCAAATGCCAAAAGACCAACTAGAATTAACAGCAGCCGAGTACGTAATTTCAACGGATCCCCTAGGTTGCAGGGACTTTCAATACATAGCCCACGCCGCGAACGGTATGTATTATTTTTGGCTCTACACTGTCCACTTTTTTCCTTAAGTAACTTACGTAGGTCTCTAATATTCCGCCGTCACCGCCAAAGTCATAATCCCACACATGATCAAGGATTTGCGATCTAGTCAACACTTTTCTGGGGTTAGACAAAAAGTAATGTAGCAACCGGTATTCGGTTATCGTCAAATCTATTAATGTCCCGCCCCTTCTAACTTCATGGGTTTCTTCATCTAACTCCAGATCACCAAAGGTCAACCGACCGTTACCTCCTCCTAAATGGCCTGAGCGTCTAAGCACTGCTCCAACTCGCGCTATTACTTCTTCAAGAGAAAATGGCTTTGTGACATAGTCGTCGCCCCCGACTGTAAGTCCTCTAACTTTGTCTTCTGTCGAGTCTCTGGCTGTCAGAAAAAGTACCGGGATTCGCTTCCCACCTGCTCCCCACCTCCTTGTTAGTTCAAAGCCGTCAACATCGGGCAGCATCACATCGAGAATTACTAAATCGGGACGCTCTTTGTCGACCTCTGAGAGGGCTTCATAACCGCTACTTGCAACTCGAGTATCAAAACCCGCATATTTGAGCGCAGTTGCAATTAAATCGGCTAAACCCGGTTCATCGTCCACAACCAGTATTTTTGCAGTCGGTTGTCGGTTTTCGTTCACACCTAATATTTTGCCAAGTATTTCTTAGAATTTGCTGTGCATATGCTTAGTACCTTCTGGATCATGGCAAAAGCCGGCAAACTTGCTAGATTTATTGTTGCGATAACTCGCCGTGCTCGATTTGGGCAAGCTTTGATGGCCACCAGTTCAATTTGCCCAAAAGTACCACAGTTGATGGCACAAGCAGCGTTCTTACCAAAAATGTGTCCATTAAAACTCCAAGAGCCAAGCCGAAGCCCACGTCTCGAATTTCGGTAGTGCCAGTCGACGCTCCGGCAATTGCAAATACTGCAAAGGTTCCTGCTAGCACCAGTCCTGCCGAAGTGACTGTAGTACCGGTTGTCGAAATGGCTTTTGCTACCGCTTCTCTAAGAGGCAGCTCGTGGGCTTCTTCCCGGATCCTGGTCATGACCAAAATGTTGTAGTCCTCGCCAAGAGCGAGCAGAAACAAAAACATCAAAAACGGCAGAATAAAGGTTAGTCCACCATCTCCGAGAATGTAGATAAACACTATTACACTAAGGCCAAGTGCTGCCATGTAACTTAATGCAACGCTCGCTATTAAATAAATAGGCGCCACCAAGCTGCGCATAACAAGCATCAAAAGAAAACCAATTACGAGCACCGCGAGTGGAATGACATGCACCAAGTCTCTATTTGAAGAAGTCGAAATGTCGTACAAAGCCGGCGCTTCACCTGTCACCCCAGAAGCGACCGCACCAACTGCAGAAGCCGCTGAACTTACTGCATCTCTAATTTGAGGCACGGCATTTAGCGCTTGTGTAGTTGATGGATCACCCGCTGAGAGTGAAGTCTCAAAAAGTACAGTCAAACCATCGGAAGAGACAAACTGGCCGGTAGCTCGATAGTTTAAGTAATCTACATTGCTGATATTTATTAATTGAGTAGGTTTTACCGGAGGAAGAAGTTTGGGATTGCCCAGGATTTTGTGCAGACTGACGTAGCGGCTCGGTGAAAGATTAATCCCAAGCGGGTTTAGAGGTCCTTCAACCGAAGTAAATACAGGTGACGAAGCAAGTCGTGATGAAGCGTTCACAATCAAGGAAGGGTCAACCCAAATCGATCTCTCAAATTTCATGACCACGGTAGTGGGATTTGAAGATGAATGTGGGAAATGTTGTTCGATCAGTGCTGCGCCAATTGCAGCATTTGAACCTTTAGGCGCAGTCGTGCTTCCGCCAAAACCTGCCGGTTTATTTCCAAATGAAGCCACTGCCAATAAGGCAAAAATGGTAACGCCGACGCCCAAGGTTATTGCAGGTCTCTTAACAATTCTAGCTGCGACTTTTCCCCAAAGTCCCGCCTTATTCATCCCTTCTTTATTTTTGGAGGGCCAAAACACTGCCCTTCCAAATATTGCCAGTAGCGCAGGCAGCAAAGTCAGGCCCGCTAACAGCATTAAAAATATTCCAATTGCCAAAGGTCCACCTAAGCTTTTGTAAAGCCCAAAAGTCGACGCCAATAGACTCAACAATGCTGCAATCACGGTAAAAGCGGAAAATGAAATTGACTCGCCCACCCTTCCTAAGGCTTTTATGATGGCATCCTTGGGAGCTAATCCATTTCTCATCTCTTCACGTTCTCTAAAGACAAGAAATAGTCCATAGTCAGTTCCTGCGCCCAGGATAAGGACAATGAGCATTAGCTGGCTAATCTCTGAAACCTGCATTCCAATTTTACTGACTTCGGCAATTACGGGTCCAGATAGCGTCACGACAAATAGCGCAGGCATGACAGTGACAATGGGAGCCAGCACGGAACGGAAAATAATCAGAAGTAGTATGAGAATAAAGAGAACCGAAAAACTTTGGATTGCGTTTCCGGTGCTATTTGATTGAGTCTGGTTGGCAACCTGGATGGCAATATTTCCGGTTACATAGGCCTTTAGATGTGGCGGCAAATGAACTACTTTAATATCGTTATTTAGGGAATTTATAAAATTTACGGTATCGGTTCCATTAGCACCTGCCGACATCGTGGTTAGCACCAATAGCTGGTCCGCTTGACCATCCGTTGAAATTCCTGAATCAACAACATCTTTTACCTTGGGAACATTTTTGAAAATTGTTGTGAGGTCTTTAATGAAAAAGGCATCATTTGAGCTGATTGGTCCATTCGTACTCACCACAACGACAGGGACCGGAAACACTCCGGAAGCCACAACAGGTGAAGCCAAGTTCGCCGCAACATTACTAGGTGAATTAGCAGGCAAAAAATCCGAATTATTAGATTTAGATACGCTCGATATTGACGGGAAAAATTGAACTGCCGCAACGGTAATTAGAATCCAAAATACGACCACAAGGTATCTGAATTTGACAGAGAACCTGCCAAGTGCCGTAAATATTGAAGTCAATGTGTTTTCTCCGGTTAGTTAAAGTCCGTGACCATTTGCACGGTTATCACATAAGTGATCTAAAAATATCCCCAAAGTTTTCGCCCATGCATCCCTGGAAGCATTCTGATTGAACGATGGTCTGGTGTCATTATGGAAGCCGTGATTAGCTCCCGGATAAATAGTAGGCGAAAATCTCCCCTTGAACTCGGCATTCTTAAGATTCTCTTCGACAGCAGCTGAAAAGTCCGGCAAAGTCGCATTGACCCCAGGATCTTCTCCTCCGTAAAAGCCAAATAATGGGCAAGACAAGTTTGACACTCTTTCAATTGGAGGCGCAGAACCATAAAATATAACTCCGACTGAAATGCCGCTGTCCGCACAAGCTAAGCGCCCAACTAAAGATCCTCCCATGCAGAATCCGACTGTCCCGATCTTCTCCCCTTTTGTACTTCCATCGGACTGCATCCATCTAACAGCAGTTTTTAATACTTCTACATATTGGTCAAGCTTTGCAATCTGTGAAAATGCCGCCGCTTGAGTCTCTACTAACCTTTCTTTCAAATCACTGGGAAGTTTGCCCAATGCGGCTTCTCTGGCTTGTGGATCCCCCCATGAACTAGGTGGAAGCGAGTTCATGAACTCTTTCATTTCAGCAATACGATCAAACGAAACTTCGCTTGGCCTCTCACCGTCTACCGCCAAAAGATCTGGTGCAAAAGCACTGTAACCAGAAGCTGCAACTCGATCAGCCACGTCCTGAATATGAGAATCAACCCCCCAGACCTCTTGAATTACCAAAACTCCTGGCAGGGAGCCACTTCTTGCAGGCATAGAAGAATACCCAGACAACACATTGCCTTCAAATTCAAATTTGCGCCATTCGCTCATTAGTTGCATTTTTCAACTTCCTAGTTTCTTAGCTGGTTCACCGATAGTGAACACTTTGTATCGTTTTTTTCTCAAAAGAGGTCAGCTTGCCCAATAATAAGTCAACTGCAAGATTACTATCCAAAACTCCTGGCTGTTCCCCCGTAGTTCTTAGGTTCCTGCATTCCACTTAAATCTTACCTGCTAAAACGACTACATCTCGGAAGATTTCTAGATCCAAAATTCTAGTCGCTATGACCTAAAGTGTGAAAGAACAAGCAAATCCCCGTAATATCCGTAAAGCATGCAGAAACTGTTTCTTAACCGAAGGACACAAATCTATGGTTGAATCCAAAGAAGTAGTGTATGAGCTATTGGAACAATAGACCATTTTTTGTCTTCTGAAAACCACTCGGCGGAAATCTAAGAAACTACGTTCCCACTGAACTATCTCATAGGTCTACAACCCGCAACACTCTTCCCGAAAGACACTTAAGATTGGCAAGAATTGCGAATGTCATGAAATTGCAACACAATTAGCACCCTTTTTCCATTGCATTAGTTTGCATTTAACTTTAAGTTGAATACTTAGAAGTAATGGGTAAACAGAGCCTGTCACTCTCGTTTATTTTGCAATTATGGAGTACACCAGGTGGTCATTCAAGTTAGGTCAATAATTCTAGGAACACTTAAGAGAAGACTTGCCGATAGTGAGGAACGCGATCGGGGGATGGGTCTAGTTGAAATGATCGTTGCCTTATTTATATTAGCAATCGGTCTAACTGCAACAGCTGCTGAATTCGTAACGGTTGACAGGGTCACTGCTGAAACAGCTCAACGACAAGCAGCTATTAACATTGCAGCACAACAGCAGAGTGAACTCGCAGGATTTGAATCGCTAAATTGGCAATTTTCATCTGGAATTCCTGCGAATATCACAAATTCAATCCATAGAATAGGATCGACATTTTATACTGCAACCACAACGGTCACAAACTGCCAATCTAATGCCGTTATTGTGCAGATCATCAGTAAAGTTACAGTGACATGGAGCAGTGCTTCTGGAACTCAAACTTATAATCAGTATTCATCTTTGGCTGGTCCGCCGACGGCAACGTGCCCTTAGGATTTATATGCCATGCAGTTCCGCTTTGAATTTAGAAAAAGGTTCACTAATGAAAGTCCTCAATAACGCCAAATTGGACATAGATCAAAAGTTCAGAGGTGAATTCTCAGAAGAAGGATTTACTTTACTTGAGTTGCTCGTATCAACATTCATTTTAAGCATTATTCTATCTATCACAGTTTCGATGTTTGTGGTATATAACACTTCATTCAATGCTTCGGTTTCGCTTTCAAAAGCACAGCTTCAAGGCGAAATAGCTATGAACTCTCTAGCAAGTTACGCTCGATCTTCTATTCCCTGTCCCAATTCTACTTCTGAAGTGATCAGTTATAGCCAAGCGACACCGTCATTGGCGATATCTGCTCCTTTTACGCACTACACTTTTAATAGTGTGGCCACTCCCGTCACTACGACAGATATTGGAGTAGTTACAATAACACTTGACAAAGCCACTAATGATCTTACAGCTTCAATAACACCATGTCCTGGATATACCGGCATAAGATTAAATCCAGTTTCAGCAAATAACGTTACTTCACTAACTTTTGGATTCGTTGAAGCTCAGACGAATGGAATTGGGGAACCAATTTGGACTTCGACAAATCCGCCTTCAATAACTTCATCGCCCTTAACACCATACTCGTCAGACAATATAATTGGTATTCAATTTTCTGTCCAAATTTCTGTTTCTGGCGTTTCGGTTACTTTGACAAATACGGGATATTTCAACAATTTTTTCTGCCAAGGAACAAGTGCGCCACCAGGAGCAGGGGGTTGCGTCGTATGACTATTTTGACCACTTGGATCGTGAGTTTTAACAAAAGTTACAGTATGAATCGCGCAAATTTGATAGGAGATATCGAATGATAAGAGATAAATTTTTGAATGCAATACAGCGTAGAACCAATAGAGACGAGAAGGGTCAGGCTCTTGTACTTGTAATATTGTTACTTACAGTTCTTCTCCTTATGGGAATTGGATTAATGACAGCTACTATAAATTTGAATGATACCAACCAGGGCGACGTCTATGTCCACGCGTCTCAGAGTGCTTCTCAAGCTGGATTAAGCGATTTTAAAAGTATCGTAACTGATGTTCAATCAGTTCTTCAGAAATGCTCGACAACATGCCCATTTTTGCCACCTAATTTAGTTACTTGTGCTTTCAGTGGCAGCGTTGTATGCCCAAATGCGGGTAACTTTTTAGAAAAATATAGCGTAACTCTTTCTTTCCCTAACTGCACTGTCGAAGCAACAGGGAAACCTTGTGCTAGCGTCAGCGACTGTCAAACTGCAGGCGGTTTGCCTCCAAATGGAAATGGATTAGGATGCACTATTCAGGTCAATTCGACAGGATGTGTAGTTCCGATGGGAGCTTCAAGTAGTACAGCATGCTTGCCTAACACTTCGGAAACTTCCTCACTTACTTTGGTTCAGCCTGTTTCTTCATTTTTGCAGTTCGCCGCATATACTAATTACTCGGCTGACGATCCAGCAGATGCTCTTACCTACGGTACACCGAATGCCAGGGGGGTTTATTCAGAGTCTACCGCCGAATATAATGCTGCGCTTAAAAACTGTGCCATGTACATGTGGGCCACGACAAACACTTATACTGGCACACCTTCTCCTAATGCTACTTTGGGTCATAGTCCGACTCACCCTTACGGACCAAGTTACGGTACATGGACTGACCCAACAAATGGAAGCACAGTTGCATGCTTATACACTTACGAAGATTATGGGACTACTTACAATGGTCCAGTTTACTCTTCCGATGTGATATGGGACTGTGGAATTACGTTCAACGGCAATGCATATACGGGTGATCCTATAAATTCAGGAACATACAATAGTGGGATTAGCCAGTGGATGTCTAATCAGTCTTTTTACGGACCAGGAAATCCGGGAGGATTTGTCCAAAATAATTTCCACATCGGAAAACCGTACTACACCGAATATCCAGGTTGTTCTGGTGGGCCCACTTTTACTTCTAACAATCACACTAACGGGATAGAACCACTCGGGGCCCTCTTGACCCCACCTAAACAACTTACGAATTTGGCTACTGCCGCCGCGTTGGGTGGATGCTTATATACTGGGCCAACGGTTATAAAACTTCTGCCAGCTGGGAAAATGGCAGTATATAGCCCAGATACCACCTCAATTCCTGGATTTTACAACCAAATAATCGGTTCGAGCGGACAATCTTGTGGCACACCTGGGGCAAGTTGCCTGGCAGCTGGAACTTCCGGTAACCCAACTTGCACAGTAAATGTTCCTGAAACATATACTCAATCTCTTAATGGGGTTACTTACGGCGACGGGGCTGTGTACGTACAAGATGTGCCGACCAGTGAGCAGAGCAGTGTCTCATTTTGTCCCAATGTAGAAGGGGAAATTATAGCTCCGCAGGAACAGCAGACTTGCAAATGGCGCGGTGACCTTTTGATCCAAGGTGGCAATGGAAACTCGGGTACCAGATCATACTTTGACGCGGCGGCAACTTTTGGAACAGATTCAAATATAGTTATTACGGGTTCTCTTACTTATGCCAATGCAGTAAATCCATCTCAAGGACAATTCGCAAACTTATCGAATTCAGCAGATGCTAATCAAGCTAAGGCTGATTCCCTAGGTTTGGCTGGAACTTATTTTACATTAATTAACCTTCCGGGTGACCCAGGATATTATGGTTGGACAAGTGACTATAGTGGACAAAAACCACATCCAAACATCACAATCGACGGTGCTATTCTTGCTTCCAACCATGCATTTGGAATTGACAATCTAGTAACTAATGCTTGTTATAACAATGGAAACTGCGGTCCTGGAAGTGATGCGCCTATGGAAGGATCTATCACGATTAATGGATCTTTAGATACCAACTTCACTCTTAACAACTGTTTGGTTGGCGTGTCAGGGTACTGTGGTTCGGGAGGTTCTGGGAGCAATGCATTTTTCACATCTTGGGACACTCAATTTGGAAATTCCCAAAATTTCCCGCCCCTGTTTCCGCAACCGGTTTATGGGCCAACTCAATATGCGGAAGGGTCTTAATGTATATGATTTCTAATAAATCAAGGATTCTAACTGTAAGCGCTGCTGGCGTGTTGATGATATTGCTGTCTGGCTTGATCCACACTTCCGTGGCTTCCGCGTTGACGGGAAGCACAATCCCAAACGGAACACCTCCGACATCTTCAGGTTCAAGTGGAAATAGTGGTGTGACAACAACCGTTGAAATTCCACCTACCTCAAGCTCCTCTACGGTAGTTGTCCCGCCGGGAATCGCTAGCAATTTTGTGAGTACTGTGCCTGGACAAACTTTCCCTTCATCCTCCAATTCAGGAGACCAATCCGGAATAGGTTCTAATTCTAATTCGTCACTTCCAAACGGATCTAGCACCATTAATGGTTCTACAGGAGGAGGATCTTCTGTTGCATCAGGTAGTAGCGGTTCCTCATCCCAGTCCCATCAAACATCAACAACGCTGCCAAGCCCAGGATCTTCGACATTTTCCATTTGGATTGTCTTGTTTATCGTGGTTTTGATATTGGTAACTTTAGGCTTTTTGACCTACAAAAATAATTGGGGTAGATTGAAGACAAGATTTTTCCATAAATAATTACCTCACTTGGCTTTCTAGAGACATGATAGATGAAGTATTTTACCAGAGCAATATAATTTTGCCAATACGGTCGAGTTACCTCATTAGAAATGTCCTTTTCGCTCTGTTAGGTAGATGGTTTGGGCTAAGCCTGTATTTATAGAGCTAACAATGAGTCAACGCCAAGCAGTAACCCGGAAAAGGCCTACGCCAAGGCGAAGCGACCTGAAAAGGTGAGAATTTTAGATGAGATAGTCGAATTGACTCGGTGGCATTGGGACCACGCTAGAAAAGCACTACGCGAGGCTATGAAGCTGAAAATACTCAAACCTGGCACCGCCCGTATTCCTCTTTATGACTCCTTAATTATTGAGGCCCTGGTCATTTGCTGGACATTGAGTCGAGCTCCCTCTGGAAAGCGTAAGACCCCGATGCTGACAAATCTCGTTCTGCTACTCAGGCGTGATGGGGATCTTGATTTAAGCGTGGTTCAAGCTGACCTAATAGTCCAAATGAGTGCAGCCACGATAGATCGCTCATTAGCTCCCAGTAGAGCAGAACTTGGTCTTAGAGGTCGTTCTCATACTAAGCCTGGAACACTCTTAAAATCACAGATCCCAATTCGTACATGGTCACAGTGGAATGAAAATAAGCCAGGTTTTGTCGAAATTGATCTAGTCCGCCATGAAGGTGGTGAAGCAATCGGAGAACACTTAAATACCCTTACAGTTGCTGACATTGCAACCGGTTGGACAATCAATCGTTCGGTCAAGAACAAAGCGGCAATCAACTTCTCACCAGCTCCCACCACTTCAAAATCCATTCCAAGTTCCCATTTCCAATCTTAGGAATCGATAGTGACAACGGCTCTGAGTTCATAAACGCCCATCTACTAGAGTACTGCAGAGTTCACAAAATCACCTTCACACGCTCTAGGTCAGGTAACATAAACGATGGTGCCTTTGTCGAGCAGAAGAACTGGACTCATGTGCGTGAACTTGTTAGGTACTTGCGTTACGATTCGCCAAGAGTTAGCTAAGTTCAATGAGATATGGGAGGTAAATGACAGATTTACCAACTATCTTCAGGCCCAGCAGAAGTTGATCTAAAAGACTCGAAATTGAGCAAAAGTCACTAAAAAGTACGACAAAGCAAAAAATCCATTTTAACGAGCAAATATACATAAAAGTACTTCAGCCAAGTCAAAACTCAATATCAAAAGACGATGAATGAACTACACCCAGCAACGCTATCTCGCCATATTTAAAACCTCGCCGGAGAACTCCAAAAGATGTCACTCTCGAAAGCTCCAGCGGCAAGAAAACCCGTCGTAAATACCTCATGGAACCGTTCTCTATGCGCACATTTCCAAATGAGTCTATGATTGAGCTTTCCGGCCATTTTCTAATGAGGCAACACGCTGTAAACTCGGATGTACAGACGAGTTGTATTTAGGCGGGTCTTGAAGCGATTTTCTTCGCAGTAGGAGAGGTGATGTCAAATGGTATAGACTTTATCTGCCTTCTTGGACCTGTAGTGCAGCCTGGAGTGCACGTCGGCCTGTCAAGCCGAAGGTCGCGGGTTCAAATCCCGTCAGGTCCGCCAGCCTTATGGTTTGATTTGGTCGAGTAGCTCAGTTGGTAGAGCGCGCGCCTGAAAAGCGTGAGGTCACCGGATCGACGCCGGTCTCGACCACCAAGATTTTGAAATCCTTGCCTTTAATCATTGCTAAAATGCATTTTGGAAGGTTTATATGGAGAGCGTTGCTGAGTCCTTAAAGCCAGTCGTTTACCGATTACTTGGTTCCAAACCACCAGTTCCAATTCGGTTTTGGGATGGGAGCCAGATCGGGTCCCAAGACGGTAAATTGCATCTATTCATTAAGTCACCATTAGTGCTAAGACAATTACTCTTTGCGCCAAGTGAACTCGGTTTAGCTAGAGCTTATGTTCTTGGCCAGATAGATTTTGAAGGCAACATCTTGGAAATCCTGGGCAGTATTCAAAAGAGTCCCGAATTTGAAAAGTCCTCTGGAATGAAACTAAGCCCTGCAGAAAAATTGAGGCTGCTTTCTTCGCTTTATTCAGTCGGTGGCATTGGACTCCCGCCAGCAAAACCACCCGAGGAAATTCCATCTCAATTGGTGAAGCCACTGGGAATCCATTCCAAAAATCGAGATAAATCTGCAATCTCGTATCATTATGACATTTCGAATGATTTCTATAAACTCATTTTAGGAGATTCACTAACTTACTCATGTGCCTATTTTGAGCATGAAGATTTGGATCTCACGCAAGCCCAGGAAGCAAAGTACTCGTTGATATGTAGGAAATTGGGCCTTAAACCCGGAATGAGGCTTTTAGATGTTGGATGCGGCTGGGGAGGAATGCTCATTCACGCTGCTAAGCACTACGGAATAGTAGGGATTGGGATTACTCTTTCCAAAGAGCAAGCTCGTCTGGCAAGAGAGCGCATCAAAGAGATGTCCTTGACTGACCAGATCAAGATTTTGGAGTGTGATTATCGCGATCTTGATAGTGAACCTTTTGATGCTATTTCCTCAATTGGCATGTTCGAACATGTAGGAGAAGCTCAATTATTAACTTATTTCCAAAAAATGCACTCTCTTTTAAATGAAGGCGGAAGAATGCTAAATCATGGCATTTCGCGTCCGTTCAAACATAAAGGCAGGTGGGAGAGAGGTTTTGACCGAAACTCATTTATCAATAGATTTGTATTTCCAGACGGAGAGCTTTTAGAAGTCGGAAGAGTTGTGTCCACTATGCAACAAAGCGGATTTGAGGTAAGAGACGTTGAGTCACTCAGGGAACACTATGGAAAAACTTTGCGACATTGGGTTAAGAACTTGGAGTCAAATTGGGAGGAAGCGGTCAAGTTGGTCGGAGCAGGCAGAGCCCGAGTCTGGCATTTGTATATGGCGGCATCTGCACTTAATTTTGAAACTAATCGAACAAGTCTCCATCAGGTGCTCGCTGTTAAGCCGACAGTAAAAGGTGAAAGTCTATTTCCTTCCAATAGAAGTCAGCTTCTACGATCTAGTGACGAGATTCTCGTTTGAAAACAATTAGATCTGCACTTAGATCTAATCACAAAATTAAGTTTTCTAAGTGCCTGTAACAAATTTATGAGAAGGCACCGTAATGAAGAGCGCCTCGGCATCCGCGAATATGTCTCCATTGCAACTGGCCTCTGCCGTCATTGCGATCTTTCGGCCTTCTCGGGATATACACCGTCCTCGAAATTCAATCTCTTCGCCCACCGGGGTAGGTTTTTTGTAGTTGACGCTTAGTCTTCCTGTATAGGCGGGTGTGGCCAAAATGGAGAGGACAAATCCCATAGTGTCATCAAACAAAGCTGCTACTATGCCGCCATGGGCTCTTCCTGGAGCGCCTTCAAAGGCCGCACCGAGTACAACCTTTACAACCGCCTCGTCGCCGTCTCGAAATCCCGTTGCGGCCACTCCCATTGGGTTGGCTTTTCCCGAAACTATGCAATCTGGAAAGTGCTCTGTGGTCTCACCATCTTCTGGAACTGACGAGAACGCAGCTCTCTTCATTGCATCAACGGCACGAGATCTCTTGGGCGAAGCTTCTACTCTTGGAAGAATCTCATCAATTGCCTTCGCCATTGCTCCCAACAGCTTGTCGTCAATATCATGAGCTACGAAGGCATGTCCCAGTTTTCTTATAGCGTCGGCTGCCAATACTCGATTGGGTGAAATACCTAAAGCGTTGTTTTCGCTCAATGCCCCGCCCTATCTGAGTGTTTTCTGATAATGACAACCGGAC
Organism: Actinomycetes bacterium; assembly: GCA_021777355.1. Classification (GTDB taxonomy): domain Bacteria; phylum Actinomycetota; class Acidimicrobiia; order Acidimicrobiales; family JABEUL01; genus JABEUL01. Next base: position 33,428 of record JAJYDO010000007.1, read on the forward strand.
AAGGTGCGTGATGGGTAACTTGCTGACTCACCGATCCCAACAAAAGCCCGGTAAAGCCACCGTGTCCGCGTGCGCCAACAACCAGTAAATCCGCACCTTCCGCTTGCTCGTCCAGGACAAGGGCTGCCGGACCAACCAGGGTAAGTTCCTCGATCTCCAAATCTGATGCCGGTACTTTTTCCAAGACTTCTTTTGTGAATTTTGCCAAGAAAGCCTTTGCCTCTAAGTCGGGATCAGTAATTGCGGGAAATGAAGGGTGCTCGCTACTCAAAGATGGCCAAATCCAAGCATGAACCACTTCTAATTTTGCACCCCTTAGACGAGCTTCTCCAATAGCCCATTCAAGAGCCTCTCTAGATTGGTCTGAACCGTCAATTCCCACAACTATCCGTTGTTTGTGGCTATTACTCTCCATCATTCACTTCCTCTACCTCTTTGAGGACTTCCCAAATCAAAAATCCTGTAATCACCACTTATTCTAAGTGAGCGGAGACCCGGTCGAGGACTGTGCAGTCATACACTCGGCCCAAATGCAGATGTCGCTTGGCTTTATTTCAACTTCCACCGGAATTGACAACTGGGCAATTTGGCCTAACAATTCATTATTGTCGCGCTCTTTGAGCACAATAGTCGAATGCACTTCGGAGCCGTCTGACAAGATCACCTTGGCTCTAGAACCTTCAAGAAAGTCAAACTCGGCAACAATATTCCCTGAATACCAGTTGTTTAACTCTCCTGTCGAGGGGGTTTTTTGGCCTTGTTTAACCGTAGCGACCTTATCTGGCCTGACACTCCACTTAACCTTTTGGCCGGCATCCAGGCCATTGGCATCAACTTTGAAGTGCCCTTTTTGGGTACTCAAAGACATATCATTTTCAATAACACCGTCATTAATCGGTGAATACCACAGGAGTTTAGCCACTACTGGATCTGCCGGTTTGTCCAATAGTTCTTGAAAAGATCCAAACTGGACTAAGTTGCCAAAATCAATTACTGCGACGTCACCGCCCATTATGGCCGCTTCGCTCGGATCATGAGTGACTAATACCAATCCGATGCCACAAAGTTTTGATATTTCGACCATTTCAATTAGCAAGTCGAGCTTTGCCACCCTATCGAGACCATTAAATGGTTCATCCAGTACCAGTACTTTCACATCTCTACTAAGCGCCCTTGCTATTGCCACCCGCTGGCGTTCGCCCCCTGAAAGCTCGTGGGGCAGCTTGGAAAGATGTTTGGAAATTCCAAGCCTTGTAATCCAAAACTTTAATCGTCTAATCTCCTCTGATTCGAGCTTGCCTTTTTTAAAGTCCCTTCTTTGGCGAAAGTTAAGTAAAAACTGATCGTATACTTTCGCATGGGGGATGAGTGCGCCGCCTTGTGGCACATAGCCAATTGACCTCCCTCCCGGAGGTTCAAATCCCACGTCCCTGCCATCTATCTTTACTGTTTGATTGTTCCCACCCGCGATACCAGTAAGCACTTTTATCAATGTAGTTTTGCCTGCCCCGGAACGCCCCAGAACACTTAGCCTTCCGGAATTTGAAGTCATTTCGGCCACTAGATGAAAATCCTTGTATGCCAGGTCGGCTTTAAGCTCAAGTTTGCACGGTTTCATTCCTTCAAATTGCACTAACGAATCCATACCTGTTTCTTTGGCATCGAAGCCTCTGTTCTTCGACCTGCTTCTAGAAAGAAGATTCAATATGTAAAGGACTACGATTGCCACTAATAGTGCAGAAAGTGTGGGCCAGGTAGTATTTAAAAGTCCGGTTCCCGAGAAGTTCACGTATGTTAAAACCGGGAAGGAATAGGGATGATACGCTACTAAAACCGTAGCTCCGAATTCGCCGAATGCCCTTAGCCACGTAAGCGCCAGACCGGCTTTCCATCCCAGAGACGCCGCTTTGAGGCCAATTGCGGTAAATCTTCTCATATCGCTCAACCCGTAAGTGCGTGCCATGTCATTGAGCCCAGGGTCGATGTTTGCAAATGAAGCTCTCGCTGTGATAAAAGCAAATGGAGCCGATACAAATGACTGGGCAATTACGATCCCGATAATTGAATCTGTCAAGCGGCCCCCCGTCAATGAACCCAGCCAACTCAGAGGTCCAATGACATGAATTAAGAGTATTCCGCTTACAAGGGGCGGAAGAGCAAGGGGAATCGAGACTATAAAGCCGACTACGTTTGCCAGTAATTTTCTTTTTGCATTAGCAACGCTCCAAGCTAAAGGAAGCATGAAAAACGCAATCAAAACTGTCGATATCGATGCGGTAATTATGGAAATAGTTAATGCATTTGCTAGCCCTCCGGATGAACCTAGTCCTTGATTGGTTGCCTGGGCCTTTGTTGATTCAAAAAGAAATACCGCAATTGGAAACCCCACATATGTCGCGGCAATTGCTCCTAATATCAAGAGCAAGGGCTTGGTGCTCTTTTCCCCTTTGGAACGTTTAGTTGCCAATAAGCTTTACCAAATTAGTAGGCACCCCGGTTCCCGTTAATTTTGGCTTTGCATCAACTTGCAGCCCATCTTGCGTTAAAAGCCGTTGCGTCGAAGAAAGAAGAAGAAATTCCACAAATGCTTCTGCGCCATTTTCATTTTTCGCGTTCAAAGGAATTGCGACTGTAAATGTGGCGCCCAAATTAATGCCGGTTAACGGCACGGTAGGAAGACCGGCTGCCTTAGCCTCGTTGGAGTAAAAAAATCCCGCATCCAACTGGCCAGCACTGAGACGTCCTACAAGTGTTTCTTCAGGAAATACCCCGGTCGAACTATTAGTAATACCCGATAGCAAGGGATTATGGTAAAGGGTAGCTGCCGCATCTAAGGCTTGGACAGTTAACGCTCCCTTAGGATCCAACTTAGGGTCAGTTCGTCCGAGTAAAAATCCAGGCTCAACAATGACATCTTGCCAAGGCCTAGTCTTAAGTTGACTGGCGAACTTAGAAGAAGGATTGTATGCAAGCACCAGTGGCGCTTGGGCAAAAGTTGCATACCATGATATTTTCCCTGCTCCATCAGCGGCCATTAACGTCGTGTCGACACTTGGAGCGGCGCTTATGAAAACATCCGCTATCTGGATGCCTCCCGTCATTTGGTTTGCCAATGCAGTTGAGCCCCCCGGAAATCCACTGAAGGTGAATCCGGTGGCTGAATTGAATTTTGAGCTGATCTGAGACTGCATGATTTGAGTCAGTGAACCGGCATACAAGACATTTACTGTCCCGGTTCCCTTTATTAAGCCCGGCCCCGACGTGCTCGAAGTTGCTTGCTGGGTTGTGGTGGAGCAACTCGCCAGAATGGCTGCCGAGGCCAGTGCAATGGCGCCAAAGGCAAGCTTGCTTCGCTTTAAAGCGAACCTTGAGCTTCGTATAATTAAATTCCCTGCTGACTGTGTGTGCACATCAAATCCTTTCCTTAGATACTTCAATCATCATGTTGGTTGCCTTTACACTGGCCACCGCAACTACGCCTGGCTCTAAGCCCAAATCGTCACAAGCTTCTGAACTCATGAGCGAGACAATCCGAAAAGATCCTGCAATCATTTCAACAGAAGCCATGACTTTATCCTTTGTGACATTTGTGACAATTCCCAAAAACCGATTCCTGGCACTGGATGCCGGCAGTGTTTTAGTAATTTCGGCTCCTTTTGACGCTGAAGCATCATTTAAAGACTCTCGAAGAAATTCCGCAAGACCTGCCGGGTCGATCTCACGATGCCCGCTCGGGGTCCTGGTTGCACGAACACTGCCGTCGTCAACCCATTTTCTCACTGTGTCCACGCTCACGCCCAGGAGCTGGGCGACATATCCTATTCGCAATGGTGTCACGAGGCTAGGTTACCAGTAGTAACTAGAAAAGTCAAGATATAATTGATATTTTCCTAGATTTATCTAGATTTTCTTCAGGTATCCAATTTCCTGGGCCTCGTAATCGGAGCCTTCGATTGCCTTCAACACCTCTTCTTTGATCTCCCTGTCAAGAGCAATAACCATACCGATTCCCATATTAAAAACCCTGTACATCTCTTCGGTTTCAATATGACCAACCTCTTGGATAACTCTGAAGACTTCAGGTACTTGCCAAGATCCGCGATCAATTACAGGTTTTGCATTAGACGGAATTACACGAGTCAGGTTGGAAAGTAGTCCACCGCCTGTGACATGGGCAATGGAACGAATTCCCTGGGGGAAATCTGCAATGAGTGACGAAATAAGCGGTGCATATATTACAGAAGGCTCCAGAAGGGCTTCACTGACACTTGACCCAGGGTAAAGTTCATCTTCGTAATTAAAGCCAGCAGTGGTGAGAAGTGCCTTTCTGGCCAATGTATAGCCGTTTGATCTAAGCCCGGGTGAGCTAAGTCCAATAAGAGCTTCATCTCCTAAAATATTTTCAGCTCCTAAAATTCTCTCTTTCTCAACTATTCCCACGGCAAAACCGGCTAAGTCGAAGTGCCCCGGTGCAAACTCACCCGAGTGCTCCGCCATCTCGCCTCCAATAAGAGCGGCGCCAGCCAACTTGCAGCCTCTTGCAATGCCCGCAACAATTCTTTCGATGTAATCCGGATCAACTCTGCCAATCGAGATATAGTCAAGCATGAACAATGGCCTCGCGCCTACACAAACCAGATCATCTAGACACATTGCAACGAGATCAATTCCTATCGTGTCGACTTGTCTGCATTCACCAGCAACAACGGCTTTAGTTCCCACTCCATCGGTTGAAGAGATTAAGACTGGAGAAACATACTCTTGCTTGTCAATTTCAAACGCCCCCCCAAAGCCTCCAATATCTGAAACAACGCCTTTTGTGTATGTTGATCTTATTGCTCCTTTGATTCTTTCGACTGCTGCTTCTCCAGCGTTGATATCGACTCCTGATTCCGAGTAAGTCAATCCATCAGACAATTGCCTTCGCCTCTTCAAAGTCAGGTACCGCAGATGGATACACGCCTGTTAAACAACCGTTGCAGAACCGACCGCCTTCGACACCTATAGCCTCTACCAGCTGGTCAAGCGACAAAAAGCCCACCGAATCAGCGCCAATGAGCTGAGCAATCTCATCTACGGGAACATGAGCTGCAACAAGTTCATCACGGCTTGGAATATCAATCCCGTAAAAGCAAGGCCACTTAAACGGAGGCGAAGAAAATCGCATGTGGACCTCTTTGGCTCCTGCATCTCTCAACATTTTTACCAAGGCTCTTGACGTGGTGCCTCTTACGAATGAATCATCCACGACAACCAAGGATTTACCGGTAATATTCTCAGTCAGTGGAGATAGCTTTCTTCGAACGCTTCTCGCCCTTGCCTCCGGAGTCGGATCAATAAAAGTTCTCCCTATGTAACGATTTTTGACCAGCCCTTGGCCGTAGGGGATGCCGCAAAAGCGGGCAAAACCCTCGGCTGCCGGCACGCCTGAATCTGGCACTCCCATCACCAAATCGGCGTCAACTGGATGTTGCTTGGCAAGTAATTCTCCCATGCGCCTTCTGGCTCCATGGACCTCTTTGTTATAAAGGATCGAATCAGGACGTGCAAAATAAACAAACTCGAAGATGCAGAGACTGGGTTTTATCCGCGAGGCTTCAAATGGCATAAATGTACGCACACCGCTGTCATCAATTATTACCATCTCACCGGGTTCCAACTCTCTTACAAATTTAGCTCCGGCCACAGTCAAAGCCGGTGATTCTGAGGCTAACAACCAGCCTGTTACATGCTCGGCTCCGTCCGGGCCAAATTCGCGGTACTCTCCCAGACATAACGGCCGGAGGCCATTTGGGTCTCTTATCCCAATCAGCCTAAATGCATCCATCAACACCAGTGAAAAGGCCCCTTCAATCTCGGGAAGCACTTCTAATAGTGCCTTTTCCAGTGCATGGGCCGAGTTGAGATCAGAATCTCCTTGGTTTTGATAAGCCTGGGCCAAGAGTTCGGCTAAGACGTCGGAGTCGGAAGTGAACATTCCTGGCAGCATTCCGGCCTTTTCGGCCAAGCGCTCGGTATTTGTGAGATTCCCATTGTGGCCAAGGGCAAAACCTGCGGGACCTACCGGCCGGTAGGCAGGTTGCGCATTTTTCCAAGTAGACGACCCGGTAGTGGAGTATCTGGTGTGACCGATAGCTAAAAACCCCTGCAGAGTGGCCAGTGAGTGCTCGTCAAACACATTCGAAACTAGGCCCATATCTTTATAGACCATGATTGTCTCACCATCGCTAACTGCCATGCCCGCCGATTCCTGGCCGCGGTGCTGAAGCGTAAAAAGTCCGTCGTAGGTGACTTGTGCTACAGGAACCCCAGGTGCATAAACACCAAAGACGCCGCAGGATTCTTTCACCCTCTCATTCTGCCACATACCAAGGCCTAAAGCGGATAGCATTAAAACCTACCCGGAAACTGTAGCGAGGAGGCAGCCTGTGCCCACGACCGTTGTCGTAGGGACCCAATGGGGCGACGAAGGAAAAGGAAAGGTAACAGACTTATTGGCACGTCAGATGGACGTTGTCGTACGTTACCAAGGTGGCCACAATGCGGGCCACACAATTGTTGTTGAGGGTGAATCATTTGCCCTTCAGCTAGTTCCATCAGGTGTTCTTTACCCTCATATCACTCCGGTTATTGGAAATGGAGTTGTAGTTGATCCGGGTGTTCTTTTGGACGAAATCGATATGCTGTCGGCAAAGGGAATCGATACCTCCCGCTTAATGGTCAGCGGAAACGCTCACCTGATCCTTCCTTTCCATCTTGAAATAGATCGAATGACAGAAAGGTTCCTTGGAAAAAACAGACTTGGAACCACAAAAAGAGGAATTGGGCCAGCCTATGCAGACAAGGCTTCAAGGGTGGGCTTAAGGGTGCAGGATCTACTGGATCCAAAAATATTTCGGGCAAAACTTGAAGTTATTACCAAGGAAAAGAATTCCGTTTTGGCAAAAGTGTACAACCAGTTGCCATTAGATGTAAATGAAATTGCCGACAGATATCTTGATGAGCTCACACCCAGGATCGAACCTCTTATTGGCGATACCGTCGGATTTTTACATGACTCATTGGATGAGGGCAAAAATATTCTTCTTGAGGGCGCCCAAGCAACCTTTTTAGACTTGGACCACGGCACATACCCTTATGTGACATCATCCAACCCTTGTGCCGGCGGGGCATGTACCGGTTCAGGTATAGGTCCCAGAGATATCGGCAAAGTTATTGGAATTGCCAAAGCTTATATAACAAGAGTTGGGGCAGGTCCGTTCCCAACCGAAGTTGACGGAGAACTAGCCGAGTTGTTAATTGAGCGAGGTCATGAATACGGTACTAATACTGGGAGAAAAAGACGACCGGGATGGATGGATGCCGTAATGCTGCGCCATGCGGTTCGGCTCAATTCACTAAGCCACATTGCACTTACAAAATTGGATGTCTTGGATACTTTGGACACCATCAAAATATGCGTGGCTTATGACATCGATGGAGTTAGAACGGAGAAAGTTCCTTATCATCAAAGTGAACTCCATCATGTAGTTCCGATTTATGAGGTCTTTGAAGGCTGGCAGTGTGATCTTACAAAAATAACAGATGCAAAAGAACTTCCATCTCAGGCCAAGAAATATATATCTAGGCTGGAGGAGTTAGCAGCTATTCCTGTCTCTTATGTAGGGGTCGGCCCCGGGAGAGAACAAATAGTGGAGTTTGATTAGTGAAATCTACAATATGTGTTGTAGGTTCTGGCGCCAGAGAGCACGCGCTTGCACTAACTTTGGCAAAATCGTGCGAAAAGGTTATTGTGGCTCCGGGAAACCCCGGAATGGCTTCAAACCTGGGTGCAGCAGATGGACCTTCTTCAAATGAATCCGGCACAATTAGTATTACCGATCTTCCACCAGAGGCAATTGAAGCAAGTCTTTACGTAATAGGGCCTGAAGTGCCACTTGTTGAGGGACTCGCAGATAAATTAAGGTCATTAGGAAAAAAGGTAGTAGGTCCAGGCGCAGATGGGGCAAGGCTTGAGGGCTCGAAGATTTGGATGAAAGAAATCTTGACAAAATCCGGTGTGCCCACGGCTCATTTCGGCGTTTTTGATGAATTTGAACGCGCCAGAAGATACCTAAAGGAGATGAAGGGTCCATGGGTAATCAAAACTGACGGGCTTGCAGCCGGAAAAGGAGTTTTAGTGACCGACTCTCTCGCACACGCCATAGAAGATGTTCGCTCCAAACTGTCCGGCGAGAGTTTCGGAGCTGCCGGAACCAAAGTCGTTATTGAAGAGTACATGGAAGGCCTTGAGCTTTCTCTGATGGTCTTAACGGATGGGAAAAAGCTGGCTCCGCTGTCACCTGCCAGGGATGCCAAAAGAGTATTTGACAATGACGAAGGCGCCAACACCGGAGGAATGGGCGCATTTTCACCGGTCCCTTTGGAGTCAGGAGAGTCTATGGACAAACTCGTCGATAATGCAATGGAACTTGCAGTAGAACCTCTTTTGGGTCGTCTGATTAAAGACGGCATTGAATACAGGGGTGTTTTGTATGCCGGATTGATACTTACTGAAGAAGGTCCAAAGGTGGTCGAGTACAACATTCGCTTTGGCGACCCTGAAACCCAAGCAATACTCCCGAGGTTAGAAGGCGATTTGGTATCACTGCTGGATCAGGTTGCTACCGGCCACCTAACGGCAGAGCCCAGATTTTCTCCCAATAGGTGCGTGAATGTTGTTCTTAGCGCGCCCGGTTACCCGGAGTCTCCTAAAGTTGGCGAACCGATAGAAATTAATAGAGAAAAGCTAGGTAACTCTCAAGTGTTCTTTGCCGGCGTCACACAAAGCGAAGACGGCACGCTGCTCACTTCTGGCGGAAGGGTCATGTCGGTGAGTGCTTTGGGAGATAATTTAATTGAAGCACGTGAAAACGCATATCGTTCAATTGAAGGCATCGGATTCGAAGGCATGCATTTTCGTCGGGACATAGGGCTTTTAGCGGGAGAACTAGAATTAACAAGTGAAAGTACATGATTAACCGTTACTCTTTGCAGGAGATGGCAGATCTTTTTAGCGACCAGGCCAGGTTGGGAAAATGGCTTGACGTCGAACTTGCCGTAGTCGAAGCTTTGGCGAAATTTGGAAAATTAGACAGTGGCAAAGTGGACGCATTAGTGGCAAGCAGGCCCACGATAGATGACGCATTCGTAAAAAAAGTTGAAGAGCGCGAGTTGATTACTGACCACGACTTGGCGGCGTTTGTAGATGTTGTCCAGAGCACAATTGGCACTAGTGAAGCCCAATGGATCCATTACGGTCTAACGAGTTCGGACGTAGTAGACACTGCGCTTGGTCTTACTTTGAAAGAATCAGGCAGCCTCCTCATGGCGACAATTAATGAATTCTTTGAAGCTCTTAAAACTCGCGCATTGGAGTTCCAAGACACTCCTATGGTGGGGAGAACTCATGGCATGCATGCCGAGCCCACCACATTTGGAGCCAAACTCGCTCTTTTTGCCCTCCAGGTCAAAAGGGATGCTACTAGGCTCGACAGGGCAGTCAAGGGCGTTTCGGTCGGCAAACTTTCCGGTGCGGTTGGAACTTTTTCAAACATTGACCCCGAAATAGAAAAGCTCGCCTGCGACTTATTGGGACTTGTCCCAGTTCCTGCCACGCAAGTCATTTCGAGAGATCGTCATGCCGAATACTTATATGCACTGGCTTCCATTGGGTCGACCATTGAAATGATAGCCACGGAAATCAGACATATGGCAAGGACTGAATTGGGCGAAGCTAATGAAGCTTTTAAATCCGGCCAAAAGGGTTCGTCAGCGATGCCCCATAAGCGAAATCCGATACTTTCAGAGAGGCTGTGCGGACTGGCTAGAGTCCTTCGGGGCTACTTGCTTTCCGGGTTGGAAGACATTGCACTTTGGCACGAACGGGATATTTCGCACTCAAGCGTAGAACGCATTATTCTTCCCGATGCTTCAATCCTTGCCCATTACATGCTCAAGAAAGCGACTTCTTTGGTAACAAATTTGGAAGTCCATCCCAAAAAAATGCTCGCTAATTTGGAGCTTTCCAACGGCGTGGTCTTTTCCCAGTCAGTTCTTTTAGCTCTGGTCGGCAGCGGCCTCGAGAGAGACTCGGCATATCGGATAGTTCAAAGCTCTTCGAGAGAAGCACTGTCTACAAACCGTTCGTTAAGAGAAGTGATTGAAGCGAATGAGGAAGTGGGTAGGATTTTAGGTGAAAAAGAAATTGAGAACGCTTTTGATTTGTCGAGAATACTTCGACATGCAAACAAAACAGTAAAGACATTGGAGGATATGTAGAAGTGGATAAGTTGAAATTTTCAACTCTAAAACTTGTAAACCGCGGCAAGGTCAGGGATATGTATGAGTTTCAAGACGACATGTTGCTCCTGATTGCATCTGATCGGATCTCGGCATTTGATGTGGTCTTGACCGAACCAATCCCCAACAAGGGAAGAGTTCTCACCGCAATGACAGTTGCTTGGCTAAATGAGTTATCAGGAGTTGCGCCCAATCATTTAGTTTCAACCGATATCAATGAATTCCTTGTCGATGACAGATCGATCGAAGAGAGGAATGTAATTGAGTCGCTGGCTGGCCGCACGACTTTGGTTAAAAAAGCCAAGATGCTGCCTATTGAGTGCATTGTCAGAGGCTATATATCGGGTTCAGCCTGGAAGGAATACTCCAAAAATGGGACAGTTCATTTTACCTCAGTTGATCCCGGACTTTTGGAGTCTTCACCTTTACCGGAACCTATCTTCACTCCATCGACAAAAGCCGACATTGGGCATGACGAAAATATTTCCTTTGCCGAAGCAGTAAATTTGATAGGCCAAGATGCCGCGAACAGAGCCAGGGACATTTGCCTAAGCGCGTACGAGATAGGCCGAAAGAAAGCGCTGGAACACGGCATCATTGTCGCTGACACCAAATTTGAGCTGGGCTATATCGACGGCGAAATGTCTATTTGCGATGAGGTACTCACTCCGGATTCATCAAGATTTTGGCCAAAGGACCAGTGGAAGGAGGGTTCAACTCCACCTTCATTTGATAAACAGCCGGTCAGGGACTGGCTTGAATCAACCGGTTGGGACAAAACTCCTCCGCCTCCAAGTCTTCCCGCCGAAGTTATAACTAGCACCTCACGGCGTTATAGGGAAGCTTATGAAAAAATCTTTGATAAATCCCTTGACGAGTGGCCGGGAGTTTGAAATTGTCTGAATTTGAGTTGATTGCAGAAATACGACATAAATCTGGAATTGCCGATCCGGAAGGAAGCACAATTTTGCGAGCCCTTCCCGCTCTTGGATTCGAGGAGATCTCAAATGTCTCGGTTGGAAAAGCCATAAGATTCGCGGTTTCAGCAAGTAATGCCAGCGAAGCAGTTGCCAAGGGTGAAGAACTTTGCAAGAGGCTGCTTGCTAATCCTGTCTTAGAGAGTTTTAAGGTATCAGTTATTTCATGAGCGCCGGATTTAAGTTCTAAATGGCATCTGATGTAGGAATAGTAGTTTTTCCGGGTACAAACTGTGAATTCGATGTCTTAGAGGCCATAGACGCTTCAGGTGCTAATGGCCATCTCCTCTGGCATGGCGAAAGCTTTGTACCGAAATACGATTCAGTGGTACTTGCCGGTGGTTTCGCTCACGGCGACTATCTTCGCCCGGGTGCTATTGCGAGATTTTCTAAAATTATGGAGGGGATATCAAAGTTTGGAGCAGATGGAGGGAAAATAGTTGGCATCTGCAATGGTTTCCAGATTCTAACCGAGGCCGGGCTGCTTCCCGGCGCACTGCAAAAAAATAGAGGCCTCACTTTTATATGTGAAAAAGTCAATTTGGAAGTCACCTCCGACAAAAGCTGCTTTACCAAAGCAATATCACCGGGAACAGTCGTCACGCTTCCTATTAACCACTTTAGCGGAAACTATACAAATGAAAACGTAGACGAATTAGAAGCAAATGGACAAGTAGTACTAAGGTACTGCGACAATCCGAACGGATCTGTGAACTCAATTGCCGGGATTCGAAATGACAGAGGGAATATAGTCGGTCTCATGCCACATCCCGAAAGGGCAATTAGCGAAATTACCGGCGGAAGCGACGGGCTTCTATTTTGGAAGTCACTTTTAGAGACTTAACGGGCTAACCTCTTCTTTGTCAAAATTTTGAATTGGAGATAAAGTGCCAGCTTGCTAAATAAAATAAACGGGCAAACCCTGGCATTGTTCTCTATACTTGCTCCTGGACGAAAGTGAGACGAACAAAATGGCAAAGGAATGCAAATGAAACTACAAGGTGAGTCTTTGAGCAATGTAGTAATGGAGTTAGAAGCCAGGAAATCGAAAGATCCAGACTTAAACTCGGCGCAGTTGTTTGGTTTAGTGTATCCAACGGGACGAGAAGACATTGAGGCATTAGTTTCTGAAGTTAGCCAGATGTATCTATTTGAAAACGCTCTCAATCCCTTTAAGTTTCCGGAATTAGCTCACCTGGAAGAAGAAGTAATCGACTCTATAAGTAGCTTATTGAATAGAAAGAAGACTTCTAGGCGGGCTGGTGCAATGACATCAGGCGGGACCGAGTCAATTCTTATGTCAATGAGTGTCCATAAGGCAAGGGCAGTTGCAAGAGGAGTCAAATCTCCAAAGATTGTGGCCGCCACCTCGGCGCACCCAGCCTATGCCAAAGCGGCCTCATATTTTGGACTTGAACTGGTACAGGTCCCCCTTGACAAATTCTATAGAGCTGATCTGGATGCGCTTAAAGATGCGGTCACAGATGAAACTGCTGTCGTAGTTGCTTCTGCATTTTGTTATCCATACGGTGTAATGGACCAAGTAGAAGAAATCGCTTCGATAGCCCAAAACTCGGGTGCCGGATGCCACGTTGATGCTTGCATCGGTGGTTTTGTACTCCCCTTTTTAGAAAAACTTGGCACAGAGGTGCCGCTCTTTGACTTTAGAGTGCCGGGCGTGACTGCTATTTCAGCCGATATTCATAAGTACGGATACGTGCCAAAAGGGGCCTCGGTATTGTTACACCGAGATGATGACTGGATGGACTATCAAATTTTTCTTTACGACAGATGGGGATCTGGCTTATATGGATCGGCAGCAATTGCTGGCGCCAGACCCGGTGCACCTATTGCCACGTCTTGGGCAGTAATGAACTACTTAGGAGTCAATGGGTACTGCGAACTGATTAAGTCTGTGATGGAAGTCACCGGCAAATTTAAGAATCTTGTCGGCACAATAGAAGGAGTCGAGCTGGTGGGAAATCCGATCGGGCCGGTTATTGCCCTTGAAAGTGATGAGATAGACCTTTATGGCGTGGGGAAAGCTTTGGAGAAAAAAGGGTGGCATCCCAACTTAAACACCAGTCCCAAAGGTCTTCATCTGATGTTTTCACCGATTCATAGCAAGGTAATCGATAAATTGTGTTCTGATTTTGAAGAAGCAGTCATAGACCACGAAAAGCCAACTATGGGCGTGGTCAGATATTCATGAACCACGCAAGTTGGCAAGATTCCACCACATGTTCCCCTCGGATAAGCACATAACCGATCTTCCCGCCAAGAAGTTTCTTGGTTAACATTAATATGCTTCATCCATTTTGGGAAAAAGCCGCCGCAGTGCCAAAGGTTAGCGCCTGGTTCTTGGAATTCCGGCCTTCTGGAGAACCTCGGAACTAACTCCGGCATCTCTCCAAGCACCGTATGAAATTCCCTTTCGCTTTGCATATCCACTTGCGACTTTGATAAATTCAGCCTCTAATTCATCAATATTAGAAGACTTGTTAGAATCTTTTCGCTTGAGCTCGCTTTGCAACTCTCTCCGAGCCTGGCTCAATTGCAGCCTGGCCAATGCATTTGCTTTGATGATTTTCTCATCAATAGTATCTAAAGCCTTCTGGATTGCCTCAGGTGAGCGCCTAGACCCCCCTCTCTTAGGTCTTTCGGCGTCAAGTGCTTCAAGGTAGCGCCTCACGACTGTTCCTTGCTCACGACCGGTAGCCAAGGCCTTTTTGTGCTCTGCAGTTAATGCGCTCTTACGCGCTTTTGGAGATCTCTTTGGAAGTGTATTATCTACCATTAGTCAATTATCTCAGCAAGAAAATACAGTTTCAAGTCGCCCCTCAAACTACCAGGGTATTAACTATGTAGACGTGTTGTTATTTAGGGTAAATCAGACTGTTATTTCTAGCTCTATTTAGTATTTTAAGCTCAATTTATTTAACAACTGAAAGGTTTGGCCATTCTTTTCAAAAAGATCCGCTTGGTACGCCAGGTATCCAATTTCCATGTATCGTGCATAATGTGGATATTGCTCTTCACCAATCACTTGGATTAACAGATGACGAATTTGAGTTAATACATGAAATACAAGGTCGTGAACCAAACGACCTCGAACTTGCAATGTATTCTGTCATGTGGAGCGAACATTGCTCTTATAAATCTTCCAGGATCCATCTAAAGAGACTCCCTACAAAAGGTGAAAGAGTGCTGGTGGGACCAGGTGAAAATGCCGGAGTGATAGACGCAGGAGATGGCGTCGCTGTAGCGATTCGAATGGAAAGCCACAATCATCCCTCTGCAATCGAACCTGCCCAGGGAGCAGCAACCGGTGCAGGAGGCATACTTCGAGATATTTTTACGATGGGAGCAAGGCCTATTGCCATAATGGATCCGTTATATGTCGGACCACTGGACAACCCAAGACAAAGATACTTATTAGAAGGTATCGTCCGGGGAATTTCATCCTATGGAAACTCGGTTGGAGTTCCGACCGTAGGCGGAGAATTGCATGTGGAGAATTGCTACTCTGGAAATCCGCTGGTCAATGTTTTATGCGTTGGGGTTCTTCCCACAGAAAGACTGGTTCTGGGTAAAGCTTCTGGAGTTGGAAATCTCGCGCTCCTCCTAGGTTCTTCGACAGGTAGAGATGGCATAGGCGGAGTAAGTGTTCTGGCTTCGGCGGCCTTTGACTCCTCAAATAACGATGAAGCTAAATTGCCAAGTGTTCAGGTGGGGGATCCCTTCGAAGAAAAGCGGCTTATTGAGGCCTGTTTGGAGTTATTAGACTCAGGACTCGTTGTTGGGATTCAAGACTTAGGAGGAGCTGGAATTACATGTGCAACTTCTGAGACAGCCTCTCGCGCCGGACTTGGAATGGATGTCGATGTCAATGCGATTATAAGACGCGAGCCCAATATGAGCCCAGTAGAGGTTATGACATCTGAGAGCCAGGAGCGAATGTTGGCCATAGTGACTCCGGAGAACTTAGAAATGGCTCAAAAGATATGTGATAAGTGGGAAGTGCGATCAAGTGTAATTGGTCACGTCACTGCATGTGAAAAAAGCGTCGGAAGGCTTCGGGTATTCGACGGCTTTGGAGGACAACTTTTGGCCGATGTTCCCGCTTCTTCTCTTGCAGAGGACGCCCCTCTCTATGATCGTGACAAAATGAAACCATTGAATTTTGACGAAGATTTAAAGCGATTTGATCCAATGGAGAGAATTGAAAGTACTAAGTCACATTTCCGAGATGAATTACTTTCACTCGTTATGAACCCATCCTGGATATACCGTCAATATGATCACCAGCTCTTTTTGAATACAATTAAATCCCCGGGAACCGGCGCGGCTCTTTTGAGACTCCACGCGCCAGGTGTCAAATCAACTAAAAAAGCAATAGCGCTCACAACCGATGGGAACCCCGGGTGGTGTGCAATTGATCCCCATTACGGGACAGTTCTGACCACTATTGAGGCCGCTACCAATATTGCCATCGTTGGAGCCAATCCCGAAGCGGTAGTTAACTGTCTTAACCTCGGAAATCCAGAACACAAAGAGGTAATGTGGCAACTTTCTTCTATCGTAGACGGCCTAAGTGAAGGCTGTGATTTGCTTGGTGTGCCAGTCGTTGGAGGAAACGTAAGTTTGTACAACGCCCATAATGGCAAAGATATAGATCCGACACCTGTAATCGGGATGATAGGTATTTCAGAAGATTACAGTGCAAAAGTACCAGATCCGATACTTGCAGCTAGGCCACCTGATTCAAGTTCTAGCCTTGATCCTGACAATAAAGGAGGTCAATACTCGCTATTTTTGATTGGAGGACCTGATCCATTCACCGCATCAAGCAAAACAAAGTTCCAACTTGGAGGTTCAAGATGGGGAAGACAAATCCACGAACTCCACGGTGGTTACTTGCCTGAAATCAACAGAGATGAGATTCCATACCAGATAGAGCTTCTTAAAACGCTTGCTACATCTGGGAACATTGTTGGATGGCAGGATATAGGAGATGGTGGAATGGCTCTTGCCATTGCAGAGATGGTCATTGCTGGCGGAAATGGACATGTTGGAGCTACCATATCCGAAATGCCTGCTTATGCTCTTTGGAGCGAACTTCCGGGGAGGGTAGTTGCATCAATTGCGAATACAAAAGTGAGCCAGGTGATGAGCTTAGCCAATTCAAAAGGGACGCCGATTTATAATGTGGGTCAAGTTGGAGGAGATTATTTGGTTTTTGAAGGGTTTGGCAAGATAGGTGTCACTGAATTAACTCAATATTGGAACGTGTCATTGTCCTCGAAAATATTTGCATAATATAGCTAATACCCTTTGGGCGAGCATCTAAAGCTGCCCAATTTAATTGGCGGGAAAGAACTAATAAAGTTGGTATTGCTGAAATTCTGACAAAACAGAAGCTTTAAATTGGAATTGAATCGAAGTTAAAAACCCATGCCGGGTAGCAGGTACCAAGGCGTTGGAAGATTTTGCGCAGACCCCATCATTTGAGTTGTTGAAACTCCGGGGCCTATTCCGGCGATATTTATTGCCACCAAAACAACTGTTACATCATATGCATTTATGCACCAATATGAGCCATTTACCATTCCACATCCGTTCATGTAATTGCTTGTGCTGGTTGAATATGAATAATCGGAGTAAGAATACACATTACCCAAGAAAACATATCCAGTTGGAACACTAGAAATAACTATTGCATAGCCTTCTACGGCACAGTCAGGTGAATTGCTCGTTACGGGAGCACTACCCCAACTTAAGCCAATATATTCATTGCTAGAATAGTTTGGATAAGAAGATAGGTTTTGGACTGGACCAGGAATGCTGCAACTTTGGCCTTGAGGGGGAATGGTCAAAGTAATAGAAGCTGAAGGAGAAATCCAATTTAACCCGTAAGCCGCAATGGAAAACTTATAACTATCACCCGAGTTAATTGAAGGAACGATGAAGGATTGGTAGCCATTATTGGAAGATGCTTGAGTGTAGGTGGTGCTAATCCCAGAAGTCATATCTTGGACGGTAATTTTGAATCCTGATGATCCACCCGAAAACATCCAATTTAGCTGGAGACCATTAGCTACTAAATATCCATAGAGGCCTGTTGGGGTTCCGTAAGCGGTGGAAACGACAAGCTGCGATACACTTATGATGACTGTATTAGAGGTGGTGGATAGACCTTGTCCAACTGAATTAATGGCTGAAATCTCGAACTGGTAGGAGTCTCCATTGGTGAGGTTGTTGACCGTGTAGGTAGTTGAGGTAGTAGTTAGGTTAATAACCTGGCTTGTTTTTGAACTCAGGTCATTGACAGTGATCGAATATCCGGTGATTGAGCTTCCATTGTCATTAGGGGCTGACCAGCTAAGGCTTACGTTCTGATCTGAGGCAGTCGCACCAAGGCTTGGAACAGCAAAGGGGACACCGGCAGGGATGACTGTATTAGAGGTGGTGGATAGACCTTGTCCAACTGAATTAATGGCTGAAATCTCGAACTGGTAGGAGTCTCCATTGGTGAGGTTGTTGACCGTGTAGGTAGTTGAGGTAGTAGTTAGGTTA
>JAJYDO010000084.1 GCA_021777355.1 Actinomycetes bacterium
TTCTTTTCCAACTCGGCGATCTTTGAAGCCAGGGTCTGAATCTGTTTGTTGAGCGAATCATTGTCGCTTCGCAGGATCTCGCAATCGCTTCGCAAAGTTTCATTATCACTTTTTAGTCCGAAGTTACGTCCTTTCGAGTAGCTAATCCCATCCCCACCAGGGAATATGGTTGAGTCCTTGAATTCTTGCTGGCTACATAAGCCGAAGAGGCACTGATACTCCAAGTAACTCGAATGCACGTCGTTGAATTGGAGTTGGCGTGGCAACTAGGTCGAAAGTTGCTGTTGCTGCCTCAGTTGTAGTTCTCATGGTGTTGCGTGTCAAAGTACCTAAGTGCTCAAGTAGTTCCCGAAAGCTTCGAATCTCGTACCCATCTATGTTCTTTTTGTGGGCAGCCTTTGCCTTTGCACTTTTAGAACGGGTCGCTGTTGTTACTGGGTTGTTTCTTATAGGTGGGTTTTCATCAGTAAAGGTGAGTGGGGCAAGTACTTCACGGAGATGCCAGACCAGATAAGCACTGAGCATACAGATAAAGACGTGGGAGCGCACTCTTGGTTCAAGGTAATGATGTATTGGTCGCAGATCAATATCGTCAACTTTGATGTGACGGAAATCTCGTTCTACATTAGATAGTGCTTTATAAGCGCTTACTACACCAGCTGGGTCCACTTCGTCATCTTTCAAAGTAGTGCGCAAAACATATATCCCATCAAGACAAGACTCTGCGGCAATGGACTCTTCACGCCTGGAAACAGTAATTTCTGTGTCAGTGATTACAACATCGAAGTGCTTAGCCATTTTGAACTTGTTGAGCACTTTGCCCACTTTGAGGCCAATCTTGTCGGCACCAGCTAGGCGACCTTGGCCAACAGCGGCAATGATTGGTGCGAGTATTTTGTCTGTAGAGGCCAACAACTCCATTCGGTTGCGTGCTCGTTCCTTTGCAAGTTGTGGATTGCGGCATGCAATGAGACGCTCACCTGGAAAGTCGGGATGGGTGAAAGTCGCCAAGTCCCTTTCGTCAAAGAGTGATAACTGCAATGGCCCGTCTTTTGCTGCCAGCTTTGATATCTGTGGAGCTCTCAAGCATGTTAGCCATCCAATGTCGCCAACTTCTCTAAGGGCACTAATGCGGGCTGATGTAATCATTCCACGATCCCCCACCATGACAAGGCGGCTCAGTGCAAAACGGGAGCGGATTGAATCGACAATCGAAATAAATGCCGTTGGATCTGCTGTATTGCCTTTGAATACTTCAATAGCAACTGGGCGGCCGTCTTTGTCGGTGAGCAGTCCGTATTCAATTTGAGCCATGCCACGTTTCTTGTCACGTGAGTATCCACGAGCAGCTAGTTCGTTGTGCGTGCCTTCCACCCATGAAGAAGACAGATCAAAATATGCCAGTGTTGGAGAATCAGATTTGGAACCAAGGTGCTTTTTGGCTAGTTGAGCCTCGATTGTTTCTTGATGATTTAAAAGCCAGTCCATTGCCTTGTAAACATCATCAGTTGATGCATCTAAAACTCCTAGATCTACAGCCAATGTCGTGTCTAACCACCATTTGGTTGTAGAGAGCTTTGGGCGAGGATGAACTACTCGGGCAACAATGAGTGCCAAGGCAATGTCACGCTCTCTACAAGGGGGACCCAGGAGATCTAAAAACCCAAGTTGCTTAGCCATTTCTAGAACACAAGCCACATGACCATGGGCAAGTGCACGGGTAATTTCAAGACCTTCTCCTGCGACAACAAGGGTCTTGCCTTTTAGACCTGCTTCGATCGCATCAATGACAGAAGGTGGAAGACTAGAAATATTAGCTAAAGTTTCATGTTTTACTTTGCCTGAATCACGATAGCTACGTCGAACAAGTGCAGTTTCGTAAAAGTGCGTAACTCCGGACTTATCTTTATAGCTTCGCTTGATTCTGTTTACATGCATAGCAGTTGCCTGTCTAGTCATAATGCAATTATATCAGATATACAATGACAAGTCAAGTTAATTTCTGGCTACACTCTGTGGTCAAATATCATCAAATCTGCTGAAAGGAGGTGCTAATTACAAGATCGAGAGATGTAACTTCGGCTTAGTGTTTCATTGCTAACTTTGAGCAAAGCATTATCTCGCTCAAGGACAGCAATCATTTGCTTGAAATAATCGAGCGAGTGTTCCTCTAAAGAAGTCATACATACAAGTTCACCAGGTTTAAAAGCAAAACGCGAGCATCTCAGCTAGGCAAACGCGCTGGTAGCGCGAATATTTGAAAACTATTTTTTAGGCCTGCTATAAATAGCCCTAATTATGGCTTACGAAAATAGATGGGGGGTCCTGAATGGTTACGTAATCATTTGGCCGTTCCTAGTCTGAGTGGCCAAAGTGTGAATTTTAGGCGAAGGAGCAGATGCTAACGAGGTAATTGCAACAATTACTACGATGCTTCCAACTACTCCCGCCGAAGTAATGAGAAATCCTTTTGGGCTCTTAGAGAAAGCACTCAACTTCTTTCTTATAGCCTGCATAATTTTGATTATATTCCTTTTCACTTTGAGCTGCTAGATAAAACCGCTTATCTGGGCCAATAATTATTCATATTTGCCTCTGCCGGGCAAAGATTCACGTTGCAACTGATCACTATGTTTCCATTTGTCTCAAGTGAAGGCTGTTCCTTTGCATTGTAGGCGGACAGATCACATCCTGGTGGAACTGAATAACCATCCATACCCATTTCAAAGCGGTGAAAGAATGGATTCGGATACGGATTTTGGCCAATAGGCTGAGCAATCTTCGCAAAGGGCCCATATGGATTTGAATTAGCTCCCGTTGTTGCCACGCGTATGCCGAGGACGGAAGTATTGTCACTAACCATGGTGAATGAAGATACTCCTGCAGAAGCCCGGTTCTGCCCCACAACACTAAATTCTGCACCTGCGCAAGTCAAATAGTTGCCAGTTGTACTGTCAACCAAAGGTGTGGTAGGCGAATATGACCAAGTAGCACCTCCACCATAAAACTCCCAGGAGGCACTTGCAAGCGAAAGAATATCGCTAACAGGGGCCTCAGCGAGAAATGCTTATCCCTCAAAGTTAGGTACGCTGTTAATAGTTAAGATATAATCCACCGATCCATAAATGTAAACCTCACTTGCTTGTTCGCCCCATCTTCCGCAATTAGGTGACTAAATTCGTCCTCTAGATTAAGTGGTCTCTTCCAGCGTGCTAAATATTCGCACCATTACTGGTCCGTAGTCATGCGGGACTATAAATTCACGATTCCCTAGCTTTACTATTAGGGCTTTTGTGTCGCTTATCTCATCTAGAGCCTGCTTCGCGGTAAGTCCTAATGGTTTTACGTGGTATTCGAGCATTCTTAAGACGCAGAGGCTTAACATGCAGATAGCTACCGCGCGTGGATCCTTTTTTTGTAGTGGAATGCTGGCCTTATTTTTAGATCGGTTTTGTTCATCCTGAATGACTGCTCCTGACTTTGGCAGTTAGTTCTTGTAAATCCAAGTGTATTGCCTGGTAAAGGTATACTTATTGGTGATTTGATCTGATGGAGATCCTGCGGAGAGAACTGTTTACTTCGTAGATCCCATAAGTTATCGAATTTCACCTAGGGTTAAATATTTGCGGTCGAGGTCAATGCCCAGCTGCTCTTTTAAATCTTTTGTGATTTCGTCTGCGTAATTGCCGACATAGAGGTATTGCTCGACGTGGCTATATGACATAGCTTTTAGACTCTCGGCGATTTTATTAACTGAATATTTCTTGTTTAGTTTCAGTGCCAGAAGTTTTGCTATATACAGAGCTATAAATCAAGCTCGGATTCTAATCCGAAAAAGACTTAGGTCAAGATCTGACTTAGCGGTGCCAACATGCAAATCGACTTTTCGCCTCAAAATGCTATCGACTTGAACCAGTTTCATGACTCTTACTCTTGTTGAAGAGTAGTACTTCGACTTTTCGATAACTACCCAGCGAATTTTATATTAGGTGACTAAATAGTCACCTAAGAATAACGACCAGAAAACAGAAACGTGCAGGTCTCAGGATTATGAGCCTCCGATAAGAGTTTGGAAAGTAGCTTTTTTGTCCAAAGTGCGGAAGATGAAACGTATATCTGGACTCTCAATATTGGGCCGTCCTTCATGCGACACTTAAACTTCATCATTTGTGTAAAAGGTAATTCAATTCCGAAAGGTACATCAAGGAGAATTAAGTCGGGTCAATATCTCTTGAATTAAATCTGTAAGCACCTAGAAGTGTTCCAACTACTCCAATTCCTGTCATAATCACAGCTGATTTCCAGTTGATACTGGCAGCGGGGTAGGGAGATACTTGGTGGAAAATAGAAGTATCCACTAAAAACTGACTAGATTTTCCTAGGCCCGCAATGATCTCAACCATCATCGACCAAGCTAGAATCCCATAGCCAACTACTGAAGTTTTCGTGGGAAACCACCCAAATACAAAAATTGCGCAGCCCGCTACCAAGATACCCGGCGGCATGATATTGGCAATGGAAAGCAGCACGCTGGTGAAACCTTGTCCAAGATTTTCTGTTGCCAGAACAATCCAAATCACCAATATACAGATCAATCCCACCAAAGCCTCAGAAGCCATAAGAACCATCACTCTGCCGCCGAGCCATCGAAGCCTAGAAACTGGTGTGCTTAAAAGCGCATCCAGATGCCCTGTAGACTCCTCGGCTCTCATTACCAAAACTTGGCCAAGGAGCATGAACGCAAAAAGCATTGCCAGGATCACAAAAGAAAGTCCAAGAAAAAGATTGGAGCCGCTTCCTTGGGCCCCGATTCTTTCAAGCACTGTCTTTACTGAAGAACCGGTTATAGTGCTCCCTACTGATTCGGCAACTCTTGCCAAAATTAGAGCCGTGGCCGATATGGATATCAGCCACGAAAAAAGATTAGTCGAAATCAATTTGTAAGAAAATGCAAGCGAACTACTTAAATACTTTGGAGAAATTCGAGATGGCGCCTTAGTCCCCAACAAACTCTGGCCCAAGTCCCTTTTAGAAGCCATTGCCACCGAAAGAGCTAAACATAATCCTGAGCACACGAGGATCAAAAGCAAATATATTGGCTTTGGGCCAATCATTGGATGCAATAACTCTACCCAACCAATGGGCGAGAGATAGTCCAGCCAGTGAAGTCCGATTCCAGAATCTCCAACCAACCTGAGGGCGTAGCTCGCCCCGAGAAGCCAGCCCAATGCGATGTTGACTGTTTTTCTCTCGGTAAATAACTGGGATGCCAGGGCTCCAAATGAAATAAATAAAAGGGGAGTTGAACTGATGGCCAATGCAAAAAATGCGCACTGTAGAAAGGAAAAACCCAAATGGCTTTGCAAGCTTCCCAAATAGACAAAAACGGTGATTAACGCCCACATCGAAACTACAGCATCAATGAGACCAATAATAACTTGCAATGTGGCCCAAGCCAGAGTCGTCGTTCCTGCGATTACATGTTCCCACGTTAAGTTTTCCTCCTCACCTCTCAAGGCTTTCGAGCTAAGAAAGATCGCCCAAATTGCGCCAATGATTATTAGAGTAAAGAAAGACTTAAATACGGTGAAACCTGCAATTTGATCCAGATGATAGGCAGGACCAAATAAAGAATTAGTAGCTACATTTGAAGAAAATACTGACTGAAGCATTTTTCTTGAGGAAGGAGTTGGGTAAAGAGACTTATAGCTGATTGATGATGAAAGAATTACTAGCCCAAAAGCTGCCGACCATAAAAGTGAAGACTTAAGTGAAACTTTTGTCGCTCGTCTAAAGGGCACACGAGTTCTTTTTACGCGACTAGTTGATATTTGTGGAACCAATGTGGCAGCCAATTAAATCACTTCCCATAAAGTGAAACAAATAGTTCTTCAAGAGAAGGCTCATGGCTGAAAAAAGAAATGACCGGAAAATTTGATATTTGCTTTAATAGCTCGTTGAAATCTCCATTGAACTTGAATCTAAGGTGGCTATGGCCACTAGAGAGAAGGGTAACTCCCCTTATCGTAGAGATATCGGGCACATTGTCTTTGAATTGAATAGCTATTTCCGATGATGACAGATGCTTGAGCTCAGTTAAGTTTCCAGATTCAATAAGTTTGCCTTCGCGCAATATGTAAACCTGATCACAAAGCGCTTCGACTTCACTCAAAATATGTGAGGAGAGAAATACTGTTTGGCCATTTTCTCTAGCTTCGTGGATGCATCCCCTAAATTCCACTTCCATAAGTGGATCTAATCCTGCCGTAGGTTCATCGAGAATCAAGAGGCTTGATCTTGCCATCAAAGCGCCAATAAGAGCAACTTTTTGCTTATTTCCCTTTGAGTAGGTCCTGAACTTCCTGGAAGTGTCAAGTTTAAACCGCTCAATCAGTTCTTTCCGATAAGCATCATCGCTATGTCCCCGCAGATTAGCAAGCAAGTCCAAAGTTTGAGCACCGGTCAGATCGGGCCAAAGATTACTTTCCCCCGGAACGTAGGCAAGGTTTTCATGAATGGCAACCTTCTCTATTTTACTATCGAGGCCAAATATTGCTGCACTTCCGCTTGTCGGCTTAACCAAACCAAGAAGCAATCGGATTGTCGTTGTCTTTCCGGCGCCATTTGGTCCAAGGTAACCTGCTATTTGACCCTTTTTTATTTGGATAGAAAGATGATCTAGCGCAACTGTCTTCCCATAAGTTTTGGATAAGTCCTTGCATTCAATAGCGATTTCTGAATTATTTTCCACTCTTTCATGCTTTCATATCAACATAGAAAGAGCTTAGTGGATAAGACTAATTCAACCTGCCACTATTTGATCCAAGGATTTGGAAGACTCAGCCTTTTCTCAGTTTAAATTTGGCTCCACTTGGATCGGCAACTGATGCGATTCGGCCATAAGGAGTATCAGCCGGGCCGTCAAAAATCTGACCGCCGAGAGTAGAAATAATTTTGCATGCTTCATCGACACTGTCGACTTCCCAGTAAATTGACCAAAAGCTGCTGTCAGCTTCCGGGATAATACTCGATGCATCCATAACTCCGATTAAGTCTTCTTTGCCATCGGGACCCATAAAAACTGAGTATCTGAATTCATCAGTATCACTAACTGTGTTTAGACTCCATCCAAAGCACTTTGTGTAGAATTCGATCCCAATTTCATAATTTTTGGCAAACAACTCAAACCATGAAGGAGCCCCGTGTTCATTTACTTGCATAAATCCCGAGAAATTATCGGCTTGCCAAATGCCAATAGTTGCTCCGCTTGGGTCCAAGATGACACACTGAGTTCCTAAGTCAGCAATTACATTGGCCTCACCCATAATTGTGCCGCCGTTTGCTTTAACCAATTCGAGAGTATTTGAAATATCAGAAACCGACAGATAGCCTTTCCACGTGTTGTTTGCCTTCATGTCGCCCATATCTCCCATTGCCCCGGCAATGGGAACCTCATTCTTCGTGAACATGAAATAGCCTCCAAATTCGGGATTTGGCTCATTGGCGACCCAGTCGAACACCTGAGAATAGAAATTCCTGCTTCCCTCCACATCGCTAGTCCAAAGATCGACCCAGCAAGGTGCCCCATGGAGGACTGAATCTCTATCTGCCACTATTCCTCCTTTAGTATTGAGGTGGAGTAACAATGGTAGCATCAAGTTGAGGCTGTAAGTAATGGGTGTGCCAGGCAAAATTAGTGAAAAAAGAGACAACAAGTTAGGATCAAAAGGTCAATTCCTTTTAGCCAATTGGTAGAGGCAACAGCTAAAAACTCAATTCTAAGAGAGCTAAATTTGCCATCTCACTTAGAGGGTCCTTAATTTCAGAGAATCTCAAGAGAAAGACTGAAGTCCAATCATCCCTTAATTGTGCATCTAGCCTTAGGCCATAGTAGTCTTTTTCTTAGATATCTGGGATGAGCCAGATTGTGGCAGAAAGCTGTGGAAATGGATCATTTCGTGGGCAAAGGGATGAAGCAGATTGCTTTAGTTACCTCAATTCTTATTTCTTTTTTGGTTCCATTTGGACTAGATAGCCAATCAGCTCTTGCAGTGGTGATTCCAAGTATTACTTCAATTACACCCAATACTTCAAATGTCACCGGGGGAATAAGTACAACCATCACAGGTTCTGGATTTACAGGTGCCACCTCTGTCACTTTTGGATCCACTAATGCTCCTGGTTTCACCGTAGTTTCAGACACAGAGATTACCCTTAGCGTTCCTCAAGCAGCTTCGGCTGGAACCGTGGACGTCACTGTAACCAACCCACAGGGCACATCGGCTATTACAGGCAGCGATAAGTTCATCTACACTACTCCAGGTCAGATTACCTATACTCCAATAACTCCAACCAGAATCTGTGATACGAGATCTCCAGGCGTTGGAATAAGTCCCAACCAATGCAATAGTGGAAATGGGACGCTACAAGCTGGAAGCACCATTGACGTAGTAGTGGCAGGGGAGTCTGGAATACCTGCAAATGCTATATCTGCAGTGTTGAATGTAACTGTGACGAACCCTTCCACGGGAGGATATCTGACTGTATATCCAAGTGGCGAGCTAAAGCCACCATCGTCGAATATCAACTTTGTGGCAAATGAAAGTATTCCAAATCTTGTACAAGTGAGCTTAGGAGCAAATGGAGCAGTTTCGATCTACAATTTAGTTGGATCAACTGACGTAATTGTAGATGTCGAAGGTTACAGCACTATTTCTGCCACGCCAATTGTCAGTGGCCAATTTGTCCCACTCTCCCCGTCAAGAATCTGTGATACTAGGCCGGTTGGACTAGGGGTCACATCTAACCAGTGTGACACAGGTTCCAATGGAACTGTGCAAGCAGGAGGATTACTGTCGGTTAACGTTACAAATATTGCAGGCGTTCCGAGCAATGCGTCTGCTTTAGTGGCAAATGTCACTGCCACTAATACCACTTCAGCTGGGTATCTAACAGTGTATGGAGGTGCTTCTAGGCCAACCGCTTCCAACCTTAATTTCTCATCAAATCAAAGCGTAGCTAATAGAGTAATCGTGCCGATAGATCCTTCCACTGGTGAGATCTATATCTACAACTTCATGGGATCAACTGATGTAATAGTTGATGTCAACGGCTATTACACGGGAAACACATCTTCAGTGAGCGGGGCTTCATTCAGTGGAACAAGCCCGGTGAGAATCTGTGACACAAGGCCAAGTAATGGAACCTCAGTGATTTCCAACCAATGTGACACCGGAAGCAACACAACTCTCCAAGCTGGCGGGTCTATGAACGTAAAGGTGAGAGGAGTAGGTTCAGTGCCTGCTAATGCTGTGGCTGTAGTACTAAATGTAACTACGACTAATTCAACTACTGCAGGATTTTTCACCCTTTACCCTGAACCGGCTACTCCAACCACACCTCCGGTTATCTCAGATGTCAACTTCGCATCTGGTGAGACCAGGGCCAATCTCACAATTGTCAAAGTGGGAGTAAATGACTCAGTAACTGTCTTTTCACATTCGGCATCTGATGTAGTAATCGATGTAATGGGCTGGTACTCGGCCTCATCGATATTTGTAAGTTCGCTCACTCCAGCCCAAGGACCCATTGCAGGAGGCACGTCAGTTACAATCAGCGGTGTGGGCTTCAGCGGTGCAACTGCTGTCAACTTTGGCTCCACCCCAGCTACCAGCTTCACAGTGACTTCAGACACATCAATTACTGCCACAAGCCCGGCAAGTCCGGCAGGAAATGTCGATGTCACAGTAGTAACTGCCAATGGAGTATCACCATTGGGAGTCGGAGACACCTTCGGCTTTGTGGCATGGAATATCACGAATAGCTATACGGCAGTTGCTACAGACGTTCTTGCCATAGCCTGTCCCAGCTCCACCAACTGTTATGCAGTAGCACAACTCGACAATGGATCTGAAGGAATACTCTCAACTTCTAATGCAGGAGCTACATGGAATACTCATCCGTTGAGCTATAGCGCTGCAAATGTTAATGCAATTACTTGTGCTTCAGGTTCTAGCTGCATTGCATACGGCATGGGTTCCTCTTCCGGTTCGGATTTGGCTTATGAATCATCCAATGGCGGCGCAACATGGAATAGTTCCACTTTCCCATATGGCCTGACTTCAATATCAAATATTGCCTGCACATCTACTTCCACATGTTTTGCAGTGGGCTCAGATTTGAATCAAGAGTTTTATTTGCTCGAGTCTCAAAACTCTGGCTTGGCTTGGACCGTTATTGCTTCTAACGCAAATGGAGGAATGGGACAATATCTAGCTTGTCCAAGTGCATTGGTCTGCATTGCTTTATCAGTTGGCCTTAGCTCTGCAACTACTGAAGAGTACACAAGCAATGGTGGAGCTTCTTGGACTGCCTCTACTATTGCCCAGCTACAGGGACTTTATGGACTTGCATGCATTTCGAGTTCTACTTGCTTAGCCGTTGGAGACGATAGCTCATATTCTCCAGCCATTGAGATTACAACTGATTCAGGATCTATATGGTCAAGCCAGACTGTTCCTTCCTCACAGGCCGGTTTCCAAGGGATAACTTGTGATTCAGCTGGAAATTGTTATGTATGGGGAAATGATGGAAATGGAAATGCGACCATAATTTCCTCTAGCAATGGAGCGAATTCTTGGACTGTCGACACGACTTCGACAACATTAAACGGCATAAATCAGATCACGTGTGCACCCAACAACACTTGCTATGCCAACGGAGTGGATACGAATTCTAATGCGGCCATGGAAATTGAGATAAGTTCTAGCTCCACTTGGTCGTTGAATGCACTTCCCTCATCTTTACTGGCGATTAACGGGGTGGCGTGCAATGTGAGTAACACTTGTTGGTTAGTTGGATCAAATATTCAGATAAGTGGCGGCATGCTGACAGGCAAAGGGTTAATTTTTGAGACATCAAGTAGTGGCTCATCTTGGTCGGGGCAGAACTTGGCTACAGGCATTTCTGGGTTAAGCGGAATCTCGTGTCCTTCGGCTTCTGAGTGTTATGTAAGTGGATATGACACTAATGGAAGTGGAAGTTTTATCATTTTGCATACTACAGATGGAGGTACCACCTGGAGCGAGTTGCCAATTAATATCAGTAATGCAAATCTCAAAAACTTCATCTGCCCTCAATCAACGGTTTGCCTAGCTCAGAATGTGAATAGTGCAAACGATGAAATAGTTGTGTCGACGAATTCCGCGGTTAGTTGGTCGGTTTCAACTCTCCCTGTAACCAATGCCACAGTCAATTACTTCGATTGTTCGGGAAGCAATTGTTACGCAAGCATCCAGGGCTCAACTCCATCGCAAACTCAATACATGCTTAGTTCAACTAATGACGGACAGTCATGGTCAGCGTATACACTTCCCTCTACAATCACTTCAATATCCGGTTTCTCGTGTGTCAGTTCAACTACTTGCTATGCGATTGGACAAGATAGTCAAAACGCATATTATTTCATTATGACGACTAACGGGGGAAGCTCTTGGCAAGAAAATGCTACCAATATGCCAGCATTGGGAGTATTGAGTATGGCTTGTGACGTATCTGCTTGTTATGTTTCCGCTTACGATCAAAATTTCAATTTTGTGTTTGAATCGACTTCGAATTCAGGAATTACTTGGAGTACTGATTCAACACCAGTAGTCAAGTTTGCATTCATTGAAAGTTGCTCAAATTCAGATTTGTGCGAAGCCGTAGGCATAAATGGTTCGTCGTTTATTCTCCTTAGAGCAACTGGTGGAGCAACTACCTGGAGTGTGGATCCATTCCCGTCGTCGCTTACAGTAATTATT
>JAJYDO010000008.1 GCA_021777355.1 Actinomycetes bacterium
CCCGCTTAGCCGACAATAATGCCGGCTACTTTAGTGCGCTACTCATAACGGGGAAATTCAACGAATATGGATCAGTTCACCATTGATTTTAGTTGCCGGTGGGATGCGCAGGGAGGTGAATGGTTACAAAGTATCTGAAGAGGACAAAGCATTTCAAAGTTTGTTTCTTAAATGACTTAGAGACTGCTTTTTGCAGTGATGCAGTCGAGTCCTAATTTGTTTAAAAGGTTAGAATAGGCAATGTTAATACGATCTTGGAAGTCCAAGTGAGTGCTGGCTAATGAAATTTAAAATCATCTCTCTGCTGATAGGAGCTGTTTTATATAACCGCACCACTCCCCAAAAATCCGCCAGGCCGAATTCGCTCGACATCCCATTGCCTCCTAATGTCTGTATTGATTGGTCTAGTGCAGCAAGTGCAGCGTCAGCGCCTTGAAACTTTGCTATGTTTGCGCTTTCAGAAGCGTCGTAGCCGTTGTCAAATAGCCAGGCCGCTTTGGATGATATTAATTCGGCAAGTTCCACGTTTATTTTGGCAATTGCCATTGGATGAGCTATACCTTGATGAGCACCAATTGGCACACCCCAAACTTTGCGGTCTCTCGCATAAGATGAGGCAATGTCAAGCGCGTAATGACCGAAACCAACTGCCATGTAAGCGACCACAATCCTTTCGGGATTTAATCCGGCAAAAACTTGAGCAAAGCCATTTCCTTGAGCTCCAAGCAAGCGATCTTCCGGAATTTCCACATTGTCGAAAAATAGTGTGAATTGCCTTTCGGTAGCCGTGATCTAAACAGGCAGAAGATGTTTTTCCAGACCTTTGGAATCAGAATCCACAATAAACAGAGAAAGTTGGCCCCGACCCGTGTTTTCGTCGACTCCAGTGTTTGCCACTACAAGAATTGCCTCTGCCTCGTCTACTCCGGAGATAAAATACTTGGAGCCATTTAACCGGAAGATGTCCCCGTCCTTTGTAGCTTTGGTGGAAATGTTGTGAGAGTTGGAGCCAGCGTCGGGTTCCGTGATGGCAAAAGACATCATCATTTCACCTGATGCCATTCTTGGAAGCCATTTTTCTTTTTGCTGGGTTGTTCCAAAGCGCGCAATTATGGTGTCACAAATGGTCGGAGATGCAACTAGCATCAACAATGGACAGCCGACTGAAGCTACTTCTTTGGCAGCTATTGCAAGTTCGGTTATCCCCATTCCACCTCCGCCATATTCAACCGGAAGATTAACTCCAGTGAAGCCATTTTCGCCAAGCTCCCTCCAGAGCTCCTTTGGCTTTTGGCCGGACTTTGCCTTTTTTACAAAATAACTGTGTCCATACTTTTTGGCAATACCTGAGACGGCCTCTTTGAGCAACAGGTGCTCATCTAATTCGAAAAAATCAATATAGGCAATCCTTCAATCTCTAACCACTTTGGCAGTTTCAAGGGGATAAAAAACCAAGAAACAAAAATCTTGACCACTTTATAACTTTGTTAGCAACCGGGCTGATCAACTTGGCCCAGCGATTCCTTTTCCAACTGTTTCATTCAAGTAAAGCATAGCTTTTATTTTCACCAAACTCCTTTTAAAAGCAGCTATCGGTCATGGAAGTGGCCCTATTGCTTGCATGTAACCTGAATTTGGAACGAGTTAAGAGCTACGTAGGCGAAACACTGGCGCAAATTTAAGAGCTTTTAAAATGCGGTTGGATTTGAATAATGCCTATTTCGGGCTTCAAAGAAGACAAATGGGAATTTTTGAGAGATTGAAACCATAATGTACTCCAAGTTGTTTTGTCTTCTGGCATTTTCGTTTCGAGGGAAGTGAATCCGGGATTTTTACTTTCGGAAAGCTAAATTGAAGTCAATTTGCCCGCTACATAGTCAAATTTAGCTAAAAGTCGTTTTCGCGGCTAAATCCTTTGGTAGGCTCCCATTGTGAGCAACTACGTCGATCGTCTTGCATCCGTGGGCCCTTTGAACAGGCGTCCGCTGACTGCAGTGGTACTGGCAGCAGGAGAAGGCACCAGGATGCACTCCCAGTTGCCAAAGCCGCTTCACCAACTTTGCGGAAGGCCCATGATTTTATATGTACTTGACGCATTGGCCGAATTGCCTATCGATCGGGTTGTTGTGGTAGTCGGACACGGGGCCGAACAAGTTACTAAAATCGTGCACTCTTTGGCTCCAAGCCATTTGATAGTTGAATTTGTCGAGCAGCCTACTCAAAGAGGAACAGGTGATGCAGTAGCTGTGGCATTGACTGCTTTGCCCGACCCAATTGAAAGCGGTCCTGATGGAGACGTAGTAGTTCTGCCCGGAGACACGCCTCTCCTTCGGCCTCAGACTTTGGCATCTTTAGTGAGACTGCACAGAGAGAGCGACAGCGCCGCTACATTGTTGACAGCGCAGGTTTATGACCCATCGGGCTACGGAAGAATCGTTAGAGATAAGCACGGTGAGATTTCCAGAATTGTTGAAGATGCCGATTGCGATTACGAAGAAGCTGCAATCGACGAAATATGCACGTCTATTTATGTTTTTAGACACTCTGTTATCGGCCCGGCACTTAGAAGACTTCTTCCGACCAACGCCCAAGGCGAGTACTACCTGACTGATACGGTACAGGTTTTGGCCGGAGCTGGATATAGTGTTACATCCCAGATAGTTGAAGACGCCATGGAAGCAGCTGGGGTAAACGACAGGTCGCAATTAGCAATTGCTGAGGCTGAACTTCGTGACAGGACAAATGCCAGGTGGATGATGAAAGGGGTCACCATGTTGGATCCCGAGAGGTGCTATGTGGATGCCTCCGTCGAATTAGAGCCAGACGTCTTGCTTCTTCCGGGTACTATTCTCCAGGGTTTCACTCGGGTGGCAAAAGGAGCCGAGATTGGCCCTGATACCCGGCTTGTGGACTGCACGGTTGGGGAGCGCTCGGTGGTGGCCGATACCGTAGGTTTTTCAGCAGAAATTGGCAACGATGCAAAAGTTGGACCATTTGCGCTATTGAACCCGGGCTCCAGGGTGGCAGACGGCGAAATTACCGGTCCTTTTTTTCAGGCAAGCGAGGAATCTTGACTATAGAAATGGTGCCCAAGCGAAGGCTGGCAATTTATTCCGGAAGATCGCATCCGGAACTTGCCTCAGAGATTGCCCGAGAGCTCGGGGTTGAACTTGGGAATGCAAATTTAAGGGAGTTCGCCGACGGCGAGGTGCACTGCAAATTTAGTGAGTCGATAAGAGGCACCGACGTGTTCATTATTCAAACTCACTCGGGTCCGGTTAACGATGCGCTTATGGAGCAATTAATTATGATTGATGCCGCTAAGAGGGCATCTGCCAAACGAATAACTGCAGTTTGTCCCTACTACGGCTATTCTAGGCAAGACAGGAAATCAAGTGGCCGGGAACCAATTACTGCCAAACTGGTAGCAGACATGTTATCTGTTGCCGGGGCTGATCGAGTGGTAAGCGTGGATCTTCACTCTGGGCAGATACAAGGGTTTTTCGACGTACCATTTGATCATCTCACAGCTATGCCTGTATTAATCGAGTACCTCCAGCGCGAGGCAAGCGCAAATGCAGTCATTGTGGCTCCGGATGCTGGACGAGTGAAAGTAGCTGAGAGGTTTGGGCAGAGACTCGGCATGGATCTAGCATTGGTTCATAAGCGGAGGCCGCATGGAACTGCAAACCAAGTTGAAGCTTTGCACGTTGTAGGTGAAGTAAATGACCGTATTTGCGTGCTAATCGACGACATGATCGATACTGCAGGAACAATCTGTGCGGCAGCGGAACTTCTAAGAAGTCACGGCGCCAAAGAGGTCTGGGCCATGGCCACACACGGTCTGTTGTCCGACCCGGCACTTGACAGGCTAAAAGCGGCGCCAATAGAAAGAGTTGTAATCACCAATACTTTGCCATTGGCAAAAGAAAGGCTTATTGACAAACTAGAAGTGCTCTCGGTTGCAAAAATCATTGGTGATGCCATTGATGCTGTATTTGAAGACACTTCGGTCTCTGAGATCTTTGGCGGACACAACTTAGCCTGACACTGGCTTTTAGCTTCTAACCTGGGCATTTTTTAGACCCTGCTAGAAATCAAGTAAAATACTTGGCTTACAAGAAACCATTTCCAAGGAGCCTTTATGTCCGAGATTGCACTGACTTTAAATACACCGAGAACATCAGGAACCACCGGAGCCAGACGGACGCGCCGATCAGGTCAGATACCTGGCGTTATATACGGTCACGGGCTTGAGGCAACGGCATTTAGCGTGGACGCAAGGGACCTTCGCTCCGCCTTTACTACCGATGCCGGGCAAAATGCACTTTTGAATGTGACTCTCAACGGATCATCTCATTTAGCCGTGGCCAAAGAGGTTCAGCACCACCCGGTTCGACACACTGTCACCCATATTGATCTCTTGATTGTTAATCGTGACGAAGAGATTACAGCTGAAGTTCCGATAAATATAGTAGGCGAAGCACAAGCAGTCTCAAGAGGCGACGGCCGAGTCGAACAACAAATATTCACCGTCACGCTCAGGGCAGTCCCGGCCTCAATTCCTAATTCAATTGAAGTTGACGTCACGGATCTTGTGATTCACGGCACAATCAAGGTAGATGATCTTCAACTGCCAAAAGGAGTCAAAGTTGAGGCTGATCCCGAAGTAATTGTCGTAATTGGAGCTCCCCCGAAAGTCGTTAGAACTCCTCAGGAAGGTGAAACCGCAGAGGTTTCCTCCTAATAAGAAGAGGAAGATCAACTGGGAATCGACTTTTTAGTTGCTGGCCTTGGAAATCCCGGGAGTCAGTACAAAGATACAAGGCACAATATAGGCTTTAAAGCGCTTGATCATCTCGCCGGCCGTTTTGGTGCCACGTTCAAATCTGACAAGCTTTCCAAATCCGAGATTACAGAGTTCACTTTGCAGAGTAGAACAGGCTCCAACATCACCTTGCAGTTGGTAAAACCTCAGACCTTTATGAACGAATCCGGCATAAGTGTAAAGAAGCTTTTTGAGCGCTCTTCTTTTGCCGGTCAAATTGATTCGGTAATAATTATCCACGATGAACTTGACCTTCCATGCGGGAAAATTAGGATCAAAGCAGGCGGAGGGCTTGCAGGTCATAATGGTTTAATCTCTATAAGAAACCACCTTCACACTCAGGATTTTCTAAGGATCAGAGTTGGCATAGGCAGGCCTAATCAAAAAGGCGCCGATTATGTCTTGTCAAAACCGAGTCCGGTTGAAGCCGAGCTTTTAAGCGCTTCGGTCAAAGAGGCGGCAGAAGCTGTAATTTCAATTGTTGAAAATGGAATAGGTCCTGCCATGAATCATTACAATTCACTCTGATGACTCTCAAGTCCCTCGTTCTTTCTACGCCAATAGATCCCCTTTTAAGAGAAGTTGCCGAGATTCCAAGTGGCGAGGTCTCAATTCCCGAGGCCGCGTGGGCCTTTAGCTTGGCCCAACTTGTATTGGTCGAGCGAATTGCCCAGGTTTCTTTAGTAGTAGTTCCGACAATTGCCGAATCTGAAAAAGTTACAAGGGATTTAAAAACTTTTGTTGGTGACTCGGTTGATGTTATTGAATTTCCACCATGGGAGACACTTCCTTTTGAAAGAGTAAGTCCAAGTGCCGGCGTAATGGGTAGGCGATTAGAAGCTATATGGGCTATTTCCAAAGGAGATGAACCAAGCGGATCGAAAAAGCCAAAAATAGTTGTAGCCTCCATTAAAGCAGTCTTGGCACGAATCCCAAAAACCGCAATTGGGGCAAGCCCTTTTATAATCAAAAAGGGGCAAGAACTCGATCCGACTCATCTAGTTGAGGAATTGGTGGCTTTAGGCTATACCAGGCAGTACCAAGTGGAGGCCCACGGCGAGGTGGCTTTAAGAGGCGGGATACTTGACATATTTCCACCAAGTTCAAATATAGGATATCGGATTGATTTTTTTGGCGACGAAATTGAGTCGATAAATATGCTTGATCTTGACAATCAGCGTTCGCTTGACTCAATCGATCAAATAGATATATTTGGCATCAGAGAGCTTCTTCCCAATGATGAGATTAAGTCCCGTGCGAGACAGTTAATAGATGAGGCACCTTTCGCCAAAGCAGTTTGGACAAAATTCATCGACGGGATTTTCTTCGACGGCATGGAAAGTTTCCTGCCCTGGCTAGATAGTGACAAGAGAAATATAGTCTCACTCCTTCCTCAAGATAGTGCCATTTTTCTTTTTGATCCAAAACGCATACTTGACAGATCAAGCGAAGTAATTGAAGATGAGAAATCCTTGGCACACGCTCTGGCTTCCACTTGGGACACTACGGGAGATGACATTCCCATGCTGCATCTTCCCTATGAATCACTGATGGCAGATACTAAGGCCAATGTCTTATTGGTTCCTCCCATTCCAAGCGGCCCAGGTATCTCTCACTTAAATGCGAGAAATTGGCCAAGACCTCTCGGAGCAGTGGGTGATGTCATGCTAATGCTCTCGAAGATGGTTCAAGAAGGATTTCGAGTGGTGGTGTGTTGCGATGGAATCGGTTCTGCCGAGAGGATAGCCAAGGATCTAACGGGTGCAACAATCGATGCAATTTTGACAGCCGACGGGGTTATTGGGAATGTGCCGGGGATCTATGTGACAGTAGCATCACTCGAGCGCGGCGTGATTCTCCAAGATGCCCGCTGCGCACTTTTGGCCGAAGCTGACTTAACAGGGCGCAGAAGGCTCCATAACGTAGCAAGGTCAAGAAGAGTCCAGGTCGACGGATTTTTTGACGATTTGATGCCCGGTTCTTATGTGGTGCATCGACAACATGGCATTGCAAAATTTAAGGGCTTAGTCAAGCGTAATCTCGCAGGAAGCGAGCGAGACTACTTGCTCTTGGAGTACAGGGGATCAGATCGCCTCTATGTCCCCACCGATCAGATGGCTTCAATAACCCCTTATTCTGGAGGAGACAGTCCATCTCTATCCAAAATGGGTGGAGCTGATTGGGCTAAAACATCTTCAAAGGCAAGGGCGTCGGCTGCAAAGGTTGCCACTGAGCTAGTTGAACTCTATAAATCAAGAATGCTGACGCCAGGATTTGAATTTCCTCCGGAGACTCCTTGGGACAAAGAGCTTGCGGCCAGTTTTGACTATGTTGAAACCCGCGATCAGCTCAAGGCCATTAACGAAGTTTTCCAAGACATGGAAACACCAATTCCGATGGATCGGCTTGTCTGTGGTGACGTGGGTTTTGGAAAGACAGAGGTGGCGATTCGAGCGGTTTTTAAAGCAGTACTAAGCGGCAAACAGGCTGCGGTACTTGCTCCCACGACAATTCTTGCCCATCAGCACTTCGCCACTTTTTCTGAGAGGTTCGCACCCTTTCCCATTAAAACCGAAGTTCTCTCTAGATTTATCTCTCAAAAGGAGGCAAAAGCTGTTCAAAAGGGGCTTAAAGACAAATCCATTGACGTCGTAATCGGAACTCACAGATTGCTCGGAGATGATATTGAATTTGGCGATCTGGGACTTTTGGTAATAGATGAAGAACAGCGATTCGGCGTAACGCACAAAGAGGCCATTAAAGCCAAGTCCAAAGGGGTTGATATTCTCACGCTTAGCGCAAGCCCCATTCCGAGAACTTTGGAGATGAGCTTAACTGGAATTAGAGATCTCACTCTGATTACCACTCCACCTGCTGCTAGGCAACCAATACTTACCTACGTTGGAGAAATTGACAAACAGGCAGTTTCTGAAGCCATTAGAAGGGAGCTTTTGAGGGAAGGACAGCTTTTTTACGTGCACAACAGAGTAAGAGACATTGACTTGGTGGCAAAGGAGCTAAGAGAGTTAGTTCCTGAAGCAAAGATCTTGGTAGCGCACGGTCAGATGGATGAAGGCATGCTCGAGAAAGTCATTATGGACTTTTACAATGGCCTAGCTAACGTACTCGTCTGTACGACAATAATTGAATCCGGTATAGATATGCCAACTGTCAACACGTTAGTAGTAGACCGGGCAGATCGCTTGGGCCTAGGCCAGATGCACCAACTTCGAGGACGAGTCGGCAGAGGTGGCAAAAGAGCTTATGCATATCTGTTTTACCCGCCTGATAAATCACTCAGCGAAACTGCGAACGAGAGGCTCAGAACAATTGGGGAAGAGACCGAGCTTGGTTCCGGGTTCCGTCTTGCCATGAGAGATCTTGAAATCAGAGGAGCAGGTTCGCTCTTGGGAGAGGCACAATCAGGACATATCGCAGCTGTTGGTTACGATCTCTATGTTCAATTAGTTCACGAAGCGGTCTCACTCTTAAAAGGAGAGCCGGTTGAGATCGATCCTGAACTTACAATTGATCTTGGTTGTCGTGCATATCTGCCGCCAGATTACATCGCAAGAGACGACATAAGACTCGACGCGTATAAGCGCATTGCACAAGCTAGGACTCTACTTGAAGTGGACGAGGTTAGAGCTGAGTGGATTGACAGATTCGGCGTGATTCCAGAGGTGGGAAATACTTTGCTTGAACTAACCAAACTTCGTGTTATTGCACTTTCAAAAAATATCGAGGAAATCTCCATCGGACCAGAGAGAACTTCAACCGGTGAGCAAGTGGGGACGGATAAGAAAGTCATCTTGCTTAGGCCAATTGAGCTAAAAGCTTCTCAAGAGATGAGATTAAAAAGAGTTGCACCGAAAAGCAGATACAGGCCGAACTACTCCGAGTTGCTTGTTTCCAAAGATGACCTCGATTCAACCCTTGATTTGACAAAAGGTTTATTGAAATTTATTCGTGATCTATTTCAAATTGACGAGGAGAACACTTGAGTCCTCACCTTTGGTCGTGTTGCAAAAGAGTTGCAATTATAAAGATCCGAAAGCCTTCTAGCTGGGTAAATAGTTAGATGAGGTGACATGGGTGGCAAAAAATAGTAAGGTCTTTACAACTGTGATTAAAAAAATGTTTGGATTTTCGCGTATTTCAAAGACTCCTGTTCTAGCCCTTATTGTTTTTGCTTTGGTTGTTTCAAGCTGCCAGTTAAGGCCAAATGTGATGAGCATTTCCACGAGCACTTCATCTGGCACAAAAAGCGTAAGTATCTCAAAGTCGGATTTGTTGCAAATACTGTCAGGCTTAGATGATTTGGCAAAGTTAGAAAATCGAGCGGTAAATGGTGGTGGAGCCAATGCTCAAGCAATTTACCAAGAACTTCCAACCATCAATCAGTTATTGGGATTAAATTGCATAAACTTGAACTCAACGGGTGCGGATCTTTCATCAATTGAAGGTGGGGGTGCTGGCACTTATTCAAATGTTGCCACAGCATGCGTATTAAAGTTTGTGGCTCAAAACGCTATATTGCAGATCAAAACTAAATCCCTTAATCTAAGCGTTTCGTCTCAGGAGTTTAATTCGAATAGATCCCGATTGGCCTCATCGCTTGACAAAGCATTAGGCATCAAGAACACTTTAAATGACATAAATCCTGCTTTGACTTCCTTGGCGCTCTCTTCTGCCTTGGAAAACAATAATATTGAACAAGCTATTTATGAAAAGATGTCCTCGCAGGATCTCAGTACTTTGGCATCGGCGAATGCAACTGCATTGGGATACACATGTTTGCAGGTATTTCCCGTCCAGGACCAAAACACAGCAGATCAAATTGCTCAGCAAGTATTAAGCGGTGCCAGTTATTCCGGCTTTGCTGACAAGTACTCTCAACTATTGCAGCAAGGACAAAGTGCAATAGCCAACTTGGGATGCGGTTCGCCCTTGGATGGGTCTAACGCGGGTTCATATGCGCTCCAATTTGTTCCCTCTGTTCCTGTTGGCGGGGTTTCTGTAGTAGCTGACCCTTCAGGGAATGGAAGTTGGGACGTATTCCAAGTAACTTCGCGTGAACCCTTTAAGTACTCCTCAAAGTATGACTCCCAGCTGAAGTCGTTGATTCCTCAGCTCGCTTCGATCC
Organism: Actinomycetes bacterium; assembly: GCA_021777355.1. Lineage (GTDB taxonomy): Bacteria > Actinomycetota > Acidimicrobiia > Acidimicrobiales > JABEUL01 > JABEUL01. The sequence continues at coordinate 9,975 of JAJYDO010000008.1, forward strand.
AAGAAAGTATCTACTTCAAAGATTCAGTTGAGACCTCTTCAATTTATGCCAACGACCGCTTTGGCTTTTGGTATAACGATCCGGCTGGCGGATACGGGTTTTGCTTGCCGCCTTCTCAAGCTCTTAGTTTTGCTCCCAATTTGCAATCACTGCTAGCTCTCGGCGACACCAATCCATCTTTCCCATTTTGTTGACTTTTGATGTCAGAGCCTAAAGGTGCAAAAGTTACAGTAGTTGGAGTAGGACCAGGGGATGGGAGATATCTGTCTTCATCTGTTGAGAGCTTAATTTTGAAATATGGAAAAAGCAGGAAGGCTTTTATCCGCACGAAAGAACACCCCACCTTTGATCACTTTTCTTCACTTGAACTTCAGAGCTTTGACTATTTTTATGAGAAGAGCGATTCGAGATATGAAGTCTATGAATCAATTGCGAACAAACTCATTGAACTAGCTCATGAGCACGGTGAGATCTTATACGTAGTTCCGGGATCCCCATTAGTTGGTGAATACAGCGTGACATTGTTGACTAAGTGTGAGACTCTGGAGGTTGAAGTCATTCCTGCGGTTTCATTTTTGGACCTTGCTTGGTCGAAACTCGGAGTTGATCCTATGGCAACAGGTGTGCTTTTGGTAGACGGAGAGGATTTTAGGCAGGTAGTTGGATCATACTGCGGACCTATAGTTGTCGGTCAGTGTTGGTCAAAGATGATCTTGTCTGAAATAAAGTTGTCGGTGGAAGATCCACTTGATAGCAAAGTTGTTGTTTTAAAACACCTCGGACTTGAAGATGAAAGTATTTTTCAAGTGGAGTGGGATGATCTTGATCGATCTTTTGAACCGGATCACTTGACTTCTATCTATATTGAGAAAATGCCCAAGGGTCTTGGCTCCGAATTTATTAGGTTGGAAGAGATCACTAGGACTTTAAGAGAGAAATGTCCTTGGGACAAAGAACAGAGCCACCTTAGTCTTGTCAAACATTTCGTAGAGGAGGTCTATGAAGCTGTTGAAGCCGTCTACGATATGGATTTAGAAACGGATGGAAGCCACCTCGAAGAAGAGCTTGGCGACGTATTATTTCAGGTGTTTTTCCATTCAAGGTTGGCCGCCGAAGAAGGACTTTTTACGATCTCAGACGTATGTCAGAGGCTAAGTGACAAATTGGTTGCAAGACATCCTCACGTATTTGGGGACGTCAAAGTTTCGTCGGCAGACGAGGTATTGGCGAACTGGGAGAAAAACAAAGTGGCAGAAAAAGGCCGTTTGTCCGTGATGGACGGGATTCCCAAGTCACTTCCTGCCCTGGCATACTTTTCCAAGATTTGGAAAAAGGGAGAGTCGCTGGGAGTGGACATGGACGGGGAATTCGAACAAATAATAGGCGAATTACCTGATTTGGAGGGTTTATTGCGGCTAATTGTGCAGCTTGTGACTGCAAAGAAGATCGATTTGGAAAGCGAAGTTCGAAATGCTGCAAATCGGCTCAGGAGTCGTGTCATTGCACAAGAGGATATAAAAGGTCAACAAATATAGCTGTGATGCAAAGAAATACACCATTTGACCTAATATTTTTGATAGCGTTTTATTAGCTTAATTTTGTCAAATATGGAGTGTATGTCTGGTGAGTGAGATTGAATCAATCCAGGGGAGAGAGATATTGGATTCGCGCGGCAATCCCACGGTTGAAGTCGAAGTAATTTTGTCCTCGGGAGCTTTAGGGCGAGCAGCGGTGCCTTCGGGTGCATCGACTGGGAGCTTCGAAGCCGTCGAGAAAAGAGACGGGGGTTCTCGATATCTGGGAAAAGGCGTAACGGGTGCAGTCGAAGCAGTAAACGGGGAGATTGCTGATTTGTTGGAAGGCTTTGAATCCCGGGATCAAAGGACAATAGATTTTACTCTCATTGACTGCGACGGGACACTGAACAAATCGAGACTGGGAGCAAATGCTATTTTAGGAGTGTCCTTAGCCGTAGCAAGAGCCACGTCTCACGAGTTTGAGATGCCTTTATACAGATATTTGGGCGGAGTCAACTCGCATGTTTTGCCTGTTCCGTTAATGAATATATTAAATGGAGGCGTACACGCAGACAACAAAGTGGACTTTCAGGAGTTCATGATTGTCCCAGGGGGAGCAGCATCATTCAAAGAGGCTCTCCAGTGGGGAGCTGAGATATATCACACGCTTAAAGGCATTTTAAAGCAAAGTGGATTGAACACCGCAGTTGGCGACGAGGGAGGATTTGCACCAGATCTTGAAACTAACGAAGAGGCCGTTAAGGTGCTGGTTGATGCCATTTTAAAGACTGGTTTAGAGCCTGGGAAGGATGTGGCAATTGCCATGGATCCCGCTTCCAGCGAATTTTTTCGTGACGGTGAATACGTCTTGGCAGGGGAGAGCAGGTCGTTGAAATCAGGGGAGATGGTTGACTATCTGGAGTACTTGGTTAACAACTATCCAATTGTCTCGATTGAAGATGGAATGGCAGAAAGCGACTGGGAGGGATGGGAGGAAGTCACATCTCGTATCGGATCTACCGTGCAGTTAGTCGGAGACGATGTATTTGTGACAAATTCAACCAGGCTTCAAGATGGAATCGACAAAAATGCCGCCAATTCAATTCTCATAAAAGTCAATCAAATAGGGACACTGACCGAGACTCTCGATACAATTGCTCTGGCTGGGAGAAACTCCTACACCTCGGTGATTTCACACAGATCAGGCGAGACGGAAGACACTACTATTGCCGATTTGGCGGTGGCTACAAATGCCGGTCAAATCAAGACAGGCGCGCCCGCTAGAAGCGAAAGAGTGGCCAAATACAACCAATTGCTTCGAATTGAAGCTGATTTAGGCGATAGTGCCAGATACCTAGGCTTTAAGAGCTTCAACCAAATGGCCATAGCCGGGTTAGGTTCCACTTGAAGGCGAACCGCCATGCCTCTACAAAGTCTGCACCAAGGAGTCGTGCAGGAAATAAACCTGCCAACAAGCATGTATCCAGAGAGAAAATGGAGCAAAAAAGGTCTAAAAGGAGGGGTTGGCTTGGGCTTTTAGTCACGCTTTTGGCAATTGGGGCATTTGTGGGACTTGAGTTTCCATTTTCCGCGTTAATTTCACAAAATGCGTCCATTAAAGAGACTCAGGCTCAGATTGCCAATCTCTCTCAAGAGAACGCGGCCATGTCATCAGAGATCAATAAGCTAAATTCGCCAAGTGAGATCGAACATATTGCAAGGCGAGATTTTGGCCTGGTAAAACCCGGCGAGACTGCATATTCCATTTTGCCTTCATCTGATGCCGGCAGCAGAGTGCCCCCTATTCCTTCTCATATCGTGCCGGGTGGATCGCCATCGGGAGAGCAAGACGGCGCACTGGGAACTCCATCTGCACCGGCTCCAATTAATCCAGTGAAAGCTGCACCGAAGCCGGCCAAGTCCAGTCCCGGATTTGTGGATCGTCTTTTAAATCGCCTCGAATTCTGGAAATGAGCCTAGATTCAAAAGAGTTAAAAGCTGGGAGAGTTGAAGAGAAACTGGTGGGCTCTTCTTTTCGGAGGCTTGAGGATCCAATTTTTATTACAAAAGGCGCTACTTATGTAGGGGACCTTGAATTTGATGACATAGCACATATAAGTTTTGTCCGATCACCCGTTGCAAGTGCGAAATTGAAAAATGTGGATGTAAGTGAAGCTCTTAGCCAACCCGGTGTCATAGCAGCATTTTCCGCCAAGGACATTGAAATCCCGCCCATTACAAATTGGATTAACAAGGTTATTGAAAGGCCGTTTTTAGCTTCGGATAAACTTCGTTTTGTCGGCGAGGCAGTTGCAGTTGTGGTTGGAGAGACAAAAGCCCTTGTAGAAGATGCCTGCGAATTTGTAAACATTGAATATGAGTTGACGACGCCTATCATTGATCCAAAAAAGTCGGCAAACAATGAGGTGTCTCTTTTTGAAAGCTGTTCAACCAATATTGTTGCCTCAATCGAAGGCGGTGATTTTGCAAATAGCGGCGAAGTGATTATTGAAGCTGAATTTTCCAACCAAAGACTGGCGCCGTGTCCAATGGAAGCAAGAGCGGTAGTGGCCAAAATTGATGGAGAGATGCTGACTGTATACATATCCAATCAGGCCCCGCACTCGGCGAAACGATCAATAGGCCGGTATCTCTCAATTGACGAGAGCAATTTAAGGGTAATCACTCCCGATGTCGGGGGAGGATTTGGCTCCAAGATCGGCACTTATCCAGAAGAGATACTCATACCCTATATTGCCCGCAAGCTAAATCGGACTTGCAGATGGGTCGAGACCAGAAGCGAGTCAATGGTTTCACTCGGCCATGGAAGAGGCCAGATTGCCCAAGTTATTCTCGGAGGGGATCGTGACGGCAAGATAAGATCATACTGTCTCAGCGTTATTCAAGACTGCGGAGCATACCCGGAAATTGGAGCCAATATGCCTGCTCTGACTAGATGGATGACTTCGGGATGCTATGACATTGAAAACGTAGACTTTAAGTCAATTTCGGTATTGACCAATACGACTCCAACAGTTGCCTACCGAGGAGCCGGGAGGCCGGAGGCGGCATATGCCATTGAAAGGGCAGTGGATATATTTGCTGCCAAGATTGGAATGGATAAAGCTGAAGTCAGATTGAAGAATTTTATTGATCCCAAGAAGTTTCCCTATGAAACTAAAGTCGGATCAACTTACGACTGCGGCAACTATGAAGAATCCTTAAAAAGAGTTCTTAAGCTGGCAAACTATGAAAAGCTTCTGGCAGAGAAGGAAAAAAGGATCAAAGAAAAGTCGGACTTTTTGCTGGGCATCGGCATCTCTAGCTACGTCGAGATAACACACGGATTTCCGGCGAAAGAATTTGGTTCTGTCGAATTGATTCCAGGTGGAAAGCTCTCAGTTAAAGTAGGCACACTTTCCCACGGTCAAGGACACAGAAGCGCCATTTCGATGATTGTGAGCGACATCACTGGGGTCGATCCTTCCAATATTGACTTTTATCAAGGCGACACAGAGTTAATTGAAAGTGGAGTCGGGACATTCGGATCCAGATCTATGCAGTCAGGCGGCGTGGCATGCAAGCGAGCTGCCGACATGCTTGTGGCTTATGCCAGGGAATTCGTGTCAAAAAATTTGAGGGTAGATCCCAGTGAAGTTGAATTTTCGCTCCGTGAGGGCGGCCAATTTAGCGTAGGTTCGAAGTACTTAGGTTGGAGTGAGATATATAGTTTGGCAAAAAATGAAGGAATTGAACTTAAAGCAAGTGAAAATTATGAATCAAGTTCTCCCACCTTTCCATTTGGAGCTCACTTAGCCGTAGTTGAAGTTGACGTAAAGACAGGAAAAGTGCATCTTAAGGATATGTTCGCAGTCGATGATGCCGGAAATATATTAAATCCTATGTTAGCTAAGGGCCAGATACATGGGGGACTAGCCCAAGGGATATCTCAAGCACTCTATGAAGAGTTTATTTACGATCAAGATGGCAATCCTCTTACGGCTACGTTTGCAGACTATGGATTCCCAACCGCCGCGGAATTTCCAGAATTTCACGACGAGTTGATGCAGACGGCGACCCCTGTCAATGAATTGGGCGTAAAAGGCATAGGCGAGTCAGGAACAATCGGTGCGACACCCTCGGTTGTAAATGCGGTGGTCGATGCATTATCTATATATGGAATTACTCACATTGACATGCCGCTATCTCCAGAAAATGTATTTAATGCCATAACAATTGCAAAGGAATCCGACTAAGTGCAAATTAAGCTAAGGGTGAATGGAAAGTCATTGGATTTCGACGTGGAACCCAGGCTTCTTTTAGTCGAGCTTATTCGAGATCACGTTAAGCTAAAGGGCACAAATATAGGCTGCGACACAACTTCGTGCGGGGCTTGTACTGTTTTGATAAACGGTATTTCAGCTAAGTCATGTACGGTATTGGCAGTTCAGGCAGATGGGTGTGAGATAACCACGATAGAAGGCATTGGAACTGTTGAAAAGTTACATCCAATGCAAGAGGCATTTTATAAGCATCACGGTTTGCAGTGTGGTTTTTGTACGCCTGGGATGATAATGGCAGGGATATCTTTGGCCACAGAGTTAGAAAACCCGGAAAGCGACGAGATAAGACTCGGCATAGAAGGAAATTTATGCCGATGCACAGGTTATAACAACATAGTTGAGGCAATCAAAACAGGCTTGGCGGAGATGAAACAACTAGCAAAAAACGCCAATATCGAGTCTCACTTCGATCGCAAGGAAATTCACTAATGATTCCAAGTTCATTTGATTATGTGGTTCCCCAAAGCTTGCAAGAGGCATTTTCAATTCTACGTGAAAGTGACGGCGAAGGAAAGGTTCTTGCAGGCGGGCACTCTTTAATTCCTTTAATGAAACTAAGGTTTGCCAGGCCAAGCATACTTGTCGATATTTCAAAAATAGAGGGTCTCTCAAAAGTCGAGGAAAATGATGACTTCATTGAGATAGGGGCAATGTGCAGCCATGCATTGGTAGCCTATTCAAATCTTGTAAAAGAGAATTCGCCGCTTGTGGCTCATGTAGCTGCCCAAATTGGAGATGCAGCCATCAGGCATCGCGGCACAATAGGGGGATCTATTTGCCATGGAGATCCGGCAAGCGATATCGCTGGCGCCCTTTTTGCAACTAGTGCAGTTTTAGTTATTGCGGGTCCTAACGGGAAAAGGGAGATGAAAGTTGAGGATTTCTTTGTAGGCTTTCTTGAAACCGCTCTAGATCCGGAAGAGATTCTCATTGGAATCAAATTGCCCAAAAAATTAGGCAGGTACTCATTTGAAAAGCTTCAGAGAAGGTCAATTGATTGGGCGATTGTTGCAGTGGCGCTCAACAAAGTGGAAGACACGCTAGGCGTCGGTTTGGTCAACCTTGGGCCGACTCCTGCAGGCTTTAGCCTTTCACTTTCTAGAAGTGAAGATACGGCAGCTCTCTTGGAGAAATTTAGAGACATCGCAGCAGGCCTCACCCCGCCCAGTGACATATTTGGGAGCAGCCAATATAGGAAAGTGATGGCCGAAGTTCTTTTTAGCCGTGCGCTTTCAAACTTGGTTTGAGAGCATAAAGATGATTTCAAATGGTTTTTCCTCCATTATGGGAAAAGGTCAAGGAAAGATAGACACTGTCATTGCCCGAGTGGTGGGGATAAGAGGATCATCCCCTAGCGCTTTGGGATCTCTCATGGCAATGGACAGGGACGGAAACGTTTATGGATCATTTACAGGAGGCTGCATTGAGGGTCAACTTGTTGAGAAAATGGCCCAACACTTCAAATCACGCAATTCTAGTGAAATAATTTCATTTTCCTACAGTGACGAAGATGCATTTTCCACAGGTTTGACCTGCGGGGGAGAAATAGACGTATTGGTGGAGCGCCTCGATTACGATTTGATTAACGAGTGGCATAAAAACAAAGATCAATTTCAACTTGCATGTATCGTAAGTGAAATTGGTAGATCTCGGACATTTATTGTTCTCTGCAGGAAAAGCAGCGGTAGTGCGAGAAGTAATTACTCAGTCATCGTTCGAGACTCGGAAGGAAGTGTGCGAGTTGAAACAATTGATACCCGCGATGTCTCATCTTTGCCTTTCGCACTTTGCCAGGCGGTGAATTTGCTTAAAAATAATGGCGAGTCTGTTTATATTAAAGAGTCAAATATTAGAGTAGATGCGGGTTGTGAGCAAGGCATTGCAAGAGATGCTGATGATCAATATTTTTTCCAGGTCATTAGAAGGAATCCCAGGCTGTTTATATGCGGGGCAACCGATTATGCATTGGCCCTTGTCGAGTTGTCGAATAGTTCACTTTTTGAAACTCATGTTATCGATCCGCGTCCGATTTTTGCCACCAAGGCGAGGTTTCCAGAGGCAAAAGTAGTGGCAGCGGATTGGCCTGATAGGTATTTTCTGAATTTAGAAAACTATATCAACAACGACGACGCCATTTGCGTGCTATCTCATGATGAAAAGGTCGATATTCCTGCCCTCGAGTATGCTTTAAAATCAAAAGCCTTTTATGTGGGCGCAATGGGATCAAGATCCACCCTGGAGAGGCGACTAAATGGACTCAGGGGCCGAAATATATCCGAAGCCAGATTGGCCGACCTACGATGTCCTATCGGACTTGACATAGGGGGAAAATCCCATCATGAGGTGGCAGTAGCTATTCTGGCTGAAATTATTGCCGCACGAAATGGCGGCACATTGCAACCTCTAAGCTTAAAGAGTGGAAAAGTCCATGGAAATTGATATTTCAGATTTACCGAGCTGTTTAAGATGAGTGTAGCGGCAGTTATTCTTGGGGCTGGCAAAGGCCGGAGGTATCGCGGAAACACGCCAAAATTGAGAGCGCCCTTTAAAGGGAAGCCGCTTGTAACTTGGGCAGTGTCAGCGGCAGTTGGCGCTAATTTAGATGAAGTGATTGTAGTTACCGGCGCGGTTGATCTAATGGATCTTCTTCCAAGTAGCGTAACTATCCTGCAAAATGAAGCATGGGACATGGGTCTTGCAACCTCTCTGCGGGTAGCACTTGATTGGGCGCAGCGCCAAGGCCACGATGCGGTGGTGGTATCACTCGGAGACTGTCCGCTTGTGACCAAAGAAGCCTTTTCCTTGGTTGCAAGAGCTGATTCCACTCCTATTGCAATTGCCAATTACCCCAATGGACGGGGCCATCCTATTCGTTTGAGTAGTCAAATTTGGCCTACACTGCCGATTTCAGGCGATAAAGGAGCAAAAAGTTTTATTACCAGGGACGACAACTACGTAACTTTAGTAGATTGTCCCGGTGAGCCTGTAGATTTGGATACCCAGGAGGATTTTAAGTTATGGAGTTAAAAAATGAGTTTAGCGTGGCCATTCCGATCGACCAAGCCTGGCAGATTTTTACTGATTTAGAGAAAATTGCTCCATGTTTGCCCGGTGCAAATTTGACAGGAGTGGACGGTGAGAACTATTTGGGGAGCATAAAAATCAAGGTAGGTCCAATTACCACTACTTATAAAGGAGTTGCCAAGTGGCAATCCTTGGATCCTCTGAGTTATCGTGCGGAACTTCTGGCAGAGGGAAAAGAGGCCAAAGGAACCGGTGGAGCCACTGCCAAAGTTGAGGCCAAGCTGTCGGCTTTGGAGGACAAAACCTTGGTCACAATAGTCACGGATTTGTCGATAAGTGGGAAAGTAGCCCAGATTTCAAGAGGGGTGCTGAACGATGTTTCCGAGAAATTACTATCTCGCTTCGCGCAAGGTGTGGAAAAACTCATTGTGGAATCCGAAAGCTCTGGAGAAGTTGAAACTCAAGAGGCCGAGGTGATTCCATTTCCTGAATCAAGGTTGCCCCAGGCCAATGTTGTTCAAGTTGAGATATCCGAAGTTAAAGATCAAGACAACGTTATTGATTTGCTTGAGTTTTCTAAAGACTCTGCAACTGCCAAAGTTTTCCCCGCTGCAATTGGCATTGGGCTTTTGCTGATTGGGATAGTGCTTTTGAAAAAGGTATTAAAGAAAAAGTCAAATTAAGCATTGGGTTCAACTCATATGGATTTAAGCATTTCGAACTCTGAAGAACTTGAAGTCGCACGGTTATTAAAGCGAAAACCTATCGGCAATTACAAAGTAATAGTTAAAGCCAACGGAGCGAATCGACCGGTCGTAATTCAAAATGATCCATATCTTTTTGACGGCACTCCGATGCCAACCACTTATTGGCTAATTGGGGACAAAGAGGCTAAAGCTATGGCAAAACTCGAATCCGAGGGAGGAGTAAAACAAGTCGAGCTAGACATTAATGCTCAGGATTTAGAGCTAGCACATCAGATTTATGCTAATCGAAGGGCACATATGTCCACTAAATTTGACGTAAAACCAGAAGGCGGGGTCGGGGGAACGAGAAAGGGAGTTAAATGTCTTCACGCACACTTGGCGAATTATCTCGCAGGCAATTTTGACCCCGTAGGAGAGTACTGCTGTCACAAAGTGGGAATCAGACCGGAGGATTATTTCGTGACAGCTGAGAAGGAAGTACTTGGGATAATTGACTGTGGGACCAACTCAACACGCTTTCTTGTCGCCGAGAAATACAACGACGGCAGCTTCTTCCCACTTCTTAGAAGAAGTAAAGTTACGAAACTAGGAGAAGGAGTCGACGGCAATTTGTTCTTGAATGAGGGCGCTATGAATAGAACGCTTCACTCCGCAAGAAACTACAGGCTTTTAGGCGATAAATTGGGAGTTGATAGATGGGTTATAGGAGCCACATCGGCAGTTAGAGATTCTGAAAATGCCAATATTTTGCTAAATGAGTTGGAAACTGTAATCGGTTCTAAAGTAAATGTCTTGTCAGGAGAGATGGAGGCGAGACTCACTTTTTTGGGGGCGACTCACTGTTTAAAAACCGATTCCAACGAGATAGTTATCGATATTGGCGGCGGCTCAACTGAGTTTGTCATGGGAACCACCGGCGAAATTGACTCTTTGGTGGGCGGATCGGTCAATATTGGAGTAGTGAGGATAATGGAGAGGTTCTTAGAATCAGATCCACCGACTAAAGCGCAGTTGGACTTAGCACTCAAGTACGTGCGGGAACTGACAGATGTGATATCTGCAAGATTTGCTTCAAGGGGGGGCCTTCCAAGGCGTGTGATCGGGGTTGGTGGAACACCGGTTTCACTTGCTCACCTTTCTCATTGGAATGCCGTGGATTTGACAAAATCGGTGCATCATTTTGAAATCACGAGAGATAAGGTTCAAAAACTCTTTGATGAGATGAAGGTGCTGGATATAAAGGATCGTGAAAAGTTCACCGGAATGGAAGCCGGCAGGGCGGAAGTCATTGTAGCTGGCACGATTGAATTATTAACTACGATGACTTCCCTTGGAATTGAAACTTGCCTTGTTTCAGAAGCTGACCTGTTGGACGGAATGGGAATTTTCATTTCTACTTAGATTGAGATCAGTGCGTAGGAATAGTGATGCCAATTCCTGTCACCTCATAGTTACTCGAAGTTATTGAGGATCTAAATGAAGGATAGTCAGACCCCATGAGAGAAAGTTCGATTTTATCCTGCGGAGCCAGTGTAAAAGAGGTTGGAAATAGCGCAAAAGTTGCCTGGGTAGCACCTGGGTGCAATAGCTCTACTCCGTCAGTGATTAGCTGGCGTGTTCCCGTTGGGGATACTTCCCAAAGCATGGCAATTGCTTCTGCATATGAATTTAGCTGCGACATCTTCATACTTATCACGGGAGATCCGAATAACAAAGTTGAACTTGACTTTGAATAGCTTAAATTATCGAGAATCGTGCCGTTGGGTGTTTGCGATTCGTTTGGCAAGGGATTGCAGAAGTTAGTGGCGTTTCCTAAAAACCCAAGGTCGTTTAGTTTCAATGACAGTGCGGGATCACCTGTCGAAGATATTATTCCCGTTGGAAGGCCCGAAACGCCATTTAACGAAGCCGTAGTCTCGCTCAGTTTAGAGCCGTAAGAGAAAGTGTTCGGCATATTTGGCGAGGTTGCAACTATTTGTCCGTCTTCAAGATCACTGAAATTTACCGCCGTTAATATTGAGTCTGGTTGATTAGTCGAAGGACATACCACCGACTGGGTAACAACTGTGGGTGCGGGCGTTTTCCCGGACTGCATTACTTCAGAGAGAAAATTTACTCCTTCTTGCCCGGCAGAGTTTGAGGAATAGGAATTATTGTCCGACCAAGGATGGCCAATGTCTCCGAAGAATAAAGATACGGGTGCATTTGGGTCGACTTTATCGGCTTGCGCTTTAAACTCAAGAGCTTCAGATGCCGAAAAAAGAGCATCAGTGAATCCATTAGCAATAAGTATCGGAGAAGGTCCACTTGAAAGAGGTGGAATGCCGTAGGGAGATTTAAAGTTTCTAAATTCACTAGCAAGAGCCGAAGTGGCCGGATTTCCCGGCAAATCTTGAAGGGAAGCTTTTTGCCATGAAAGTATATCGGCTGTCGGATCAACTCCAACCGGAGCTTCATAACCCAGAGACGCAGCAGTAAAAAGAAGTTGTATGTAGCTATTTTTAGGAATGCCGAAATCGGTTCCGTTTCCGGCATTTTGAGGATAAAATCCGGAACTATTCATATTCTTGCCTTCGATGTAGGCTCCATTGGGAGCAAGGGAGTTTGTAAGGTCATCCCAGCCCCAAATGGCAAATGCAGCTCCAATAGACATCGGAACACCGTGCGGGGAGGTCCACTTGGCAAACTGGCCATTTTCCAACCGGATGCGGTTTTTTAACATTGCGAGTTCCATTGACTGGCCTGCGCCGTAGGAGACGCCTGATACTGCAATGCTCGGGAGTACCAATCCTTCATCTACCAAAAGGCCGGCTAAATACTGAGTATCTCTGATCTCGTATCTTTGGTCAGCTATATGAGTCCAACCTTTGGCGCATCCGGCAGTTCTCGAACTAGGCGTCCCACAACTTTCGCCAAAACCCCGCGCCGTATATGTTAGTACCGCAAAACCTTTGGAAGCAAGAGCAATATTGTTCAGACCCGGAGTTCCAAAGAGTGCATTGGGCGTAGTTGTCTCAAACATTGTCTTTGTCAGCCCCCATCCGTGTAGGAGTACCACCAGAGGGTAGGGCCCTTTTCCGGTTGCAGGAAGAGTAACATCAGCATCAAGTGGCACACCGTCAAAACTTTTTACCCTTAGATCTTTAGATGATGACATCCCGCCTTGGCAAAACCTGTAGTTAAGACCTGCATTTGATTGAGGTACACAACTTAAAAGGCCAAAAGGACGTGCCACGCTCGGTGGAGGAGGTTCCGTTGAAATTAAGGGGTTAGAGGAACTTGATGCGGCGCAACTCGAAGCCGCCATGGACAGAATCGTCAAAAAGAGAATTGCGACTTTCCGAGATTTTAATATCATTTATATACCTTTTCCCTGAGAGATCAAGTGATGCTAACCTAAGGACAAAGCAATGTCAAGATTCCATAAATTTGCGAATTAGGACCCGGTCAACTTCAATAGAATTACTAATTCTTATAATGGCAAATTAACAAGAATTGCAGAATAAAGTTGCCAAATTGAAAAGAGCGATGTAGCAGAATTTATTTCTTTAATTAAATTGATCTGTATCCGAGTTAATTATTTTTTCATGGTCTATTCAATATTATTTTCGCCAAGCAATAATAAGTAATCTTAATTGCGGTAAAATATCAATGATTATTAAGTCAATTAGCAAACTTCCTGGATAATGCAGCTAAAGGCAACTATGGTATTACACAAACCTAGATAAATGGAATAGTTTAAGTAATCTTTTCGTTGGGAGTTTTCAAAAAAAATGGCAATTTTGGACAAAATTTCGCTTTACAATTTACTCCCGTGGCAGTATCGTTGTTGCTGTGAGTGAAAGCGTTGGGTTCGAGTTGGGGAGAGATTCGCTTAATGATTTCAGGAAGTTTCCCAAAGGGGACGTTGAATCGGTATCAAAGAAGCGGGCACATTCCTTAACGGACTTGGTTTTAGCCAGTGGTATTAGAAAAATACATTTGGTCGCTTGGCGAGATCTCGATGATCCTAGGGCAGGAGGCTCCGAGCTCCACGCCCATGAGATAGCTAAACGATGGGCAAGTGCGGGTTTGGATGTCTCTCTTAGAACCGGTGGTGTTGTAGGCGCACCTTCCGTGATTGAGCGCGGCGGTTATAAAGTGGTGAGAAAGTCGGGCAGGTATCTGACATTTCCGAGGACTGCACTAAGCGGCATGGTCGGAAGAAGCGGGAAGTGGGATGCCTTGGTCGAGATTTGGAATGGGATGCCCTTTTTGACACCGTTATGGTCTCGCGGGCCTAGAGTGGCAATTCTTCACCATATACATGCCGAAGCACTTTGGCGGAGTGTCCTTCCGGGCGTGTTGGCTCCGGCAGGCGCGTATATGGAGCGTCATATTGCGCCCAAATTCTATCGTGGAACTCGAGTAATTACGCCGTCTCAAAGTTCCGCCGAAGAAGTAATTCGCATACTGGGTTGGCCGGAAGATTACGTAAATGTGGTATATCCCGGAGTAGATCCAAGGTTCAGGCCGGGCGGAGAGAAATCCCAAGTGCCTCTAGTGGTTGCAGTGGGAAGGTTAGTACCCGTCAAGAGATTTGACTGGCTGATTAAATCGGTTCACGAAATCAGACAGCGTATAGGTCCCGTGCAACTCGTCATAGCAGGTGATGGCGAATATCGAAGCTTTCTTGAAACTTGTATTGCTAAGTACAAAGCAAAAGATTGGTGCAAGCTCCCTGGAAGAATTTCCGACGAGGAGGTGGTGGACCTATATAGAAGAGCGTGGGTGGTGGCCTCTGCAAGTGAACGCGAAGGCTGGGGAATGACGTTAAGTGAAGCGGCAGCATGTGGGACACCGGCGGTTGCCACGCGAATTGCTGGTCACGAGGATGCAGTAGTCCATGGTGTTACAGGTTTGCTTGCCACGAGCCAGGAAGAGCTGACCCTGGCGCTTGAAACAGTCTTAAAAGATCCTAAGCTTCGTGGAGAGCTTGCTATCGGCGCCCTTAGGCATGGCGCTTCGCTTACTTGGGATGCGGCTGCAGCTTCGGCTTTTCAGGTCGTCATGAAAGCTGTGGGCGATTTTAAGAAAAATGGAAAATCGCTTCTTAGCTATTCATTTGAACATATTGACATTAACAAAAGAGGTGCCGAGAGATTCAAACTGGATGTTCCCGTTCGGATTGGAGAAGACCTTGGCAGAGTTAAAGATATGTCCCTGACAGGCGCATTGATTTTGCCCCCGTCTGGTTACGAAGTGTCTCCGGGAGACACTTTTTCGGGATGGGTTGAGATGTCATCTCGATCCTTGCCTATAGAAGGCAGAGTGGTTCGCCAGATAGAGACAGAAGATGGGCTCAGTGCTATTGGAGTTTGGTTGACATCTGTTGAAGATGAGACGGTAGAAATGCTTGCGGCAGCTAAATTGCAGCGGATGGGTGAGGTTCGCCACCTACCTGGCTAGATCGATTAAAAGATAATTTGGAATAGATCGCTCCGGCAATTGCCAGAAAACCTGCAACAATACCTAATTCGCATGTGCCAATCCAGCCAAATGCGCCATAAGCAAGTCCTGCGAAAAACGAACCCAATGATGCGCCTATAAAATAACAGACCATATATGCCGAATTGATTCTGCTTCTGGCTTCGGGTCTTAATTGAAAGATTATTCCTTGATTTGTGATTTGCATGCCCTGTACAGCAGCGTCAAGCAAAATAATTCCAACTATGAGAGCGACCAGGCTGTGCTTGGCGTAAATAAGAACAACAAAAGAAAGAAGCAGCAAGAACGAGCATAAAGAAGTCATAAGGTAAGCCTTTCCCGCATCAACCAGCCGACCCGCAAAATTTGCGGCAACAATTCCAACAAGTCCTACTAGGCTAAAGGCGCCAATTACCAGATCGCTATATCCATAAGGCTTGGAGGACAAAAGAAATGCAATAGTTGACCAAAGTATGCTAAATCCTCCAAAGGTCATAGCTCCAAGCCAAGCGCGATTGCGCAGCACCTTTTCATCCATCCAAATGTCCCAAGTAGATTTAAATAGTTTTATAAATGATGACCTTTTTCTCTCTTGATCATTTGGAAGCACCGTATAGAGAACTAAACCCAGTAAAAACATCATGGCAGCAGCCAAAAAATAAACCGCCCGCCAACCGAAAAATTGAGCTACAACACCGGAAAAAACTCGGGCACTCAAGATTCCGGTTAATAGTCCGGACATTACTTTGGCAACTACTTTGCCTCTGCTCTCACTTGGAGCCATATCCGCAGCCAGTGGAAGTAAAATATGGGTAACCACCGAAGTCAGCCCGACTAAAACGCTGGCTATTTCAAATAATATAAATGACTTAGCAAAGGCGCTCAATAAAAGAGCAAAAGTTGCCATTGCGAGCACTATTGCGGCTAGTTTTTTTCTGGCAATAAAATCTCCCAGTGGGACGACGAATAATAGCCCGCATGCATATCCCACCTGAATTGCAGTGACAGCGCTTGTAGCCTCTGCGGGCCCCACGTGCAAGTCGGTGGCCAAGTTATGTAAAAGCGGTTGAAGATAGTACAAATTGGCTACCACAATGCCGGTTGATATTGCTAATAGCGTTATGAGTCCGGGCGTTATTTGAGGAAGAGTAGTGTTGCTTGATTTAGTCATGTCGCTTTTGTTGCTATTGCAAAGTTATTTTAACAAGACTTGATAAAAGACCCGCTTCGTCCATATGGTCGGGCAATTGATCTACCCATGCCGCACCTTGCCGGCCAAAAATATGGGCCTTTTCGGAATCCGAGATTATATAGTGACACGCTTTGACAATGTCCTCCAAGTTTTGGCCCCAAAGACCTGCATTGGCTTGATCAATTAATGAAGCCTGGACACTGGGGTCAAGCCCAATTACTGCCTTAGAGGCCTTCATGGCTTCCAGAGTCGATCTGCCCGTCCAGGAAAACTGCTGAAGATCAACGACGAACGAGGCGTGTGAAATTAAGCGCCACCTGGCCACACTCGAAGTAATCTCATCCCCCGGCCAAGCTGTTTTTCCAGAATAGTTAGTTACTGTGTTTCCAGAAACAACGACCGATGGCAATCCGTTATCCAACAGAGATATTGCACCGGCTAATAAATGAGGAGAAACTGGACAGTCTGAATTTTGGTCGCTAAATACCAAGACATAGGTTTCCGCTGGCAATCTAAGCGGTTTGGCCGACGCTGCGATTGGGTTGAAGCTCACCGGTGTGACAAGGGAAACAATTTCAGGATGAACTTGACTATTCGATGCTTTTAAAATACTCTTGACCCACTCTTCTTCTTCTAAAGAAAGCACTATAACGTAATCACTTAATAGAATCGAGTCAACACACAAAGAAGAGTTTTCCAGCCCGGCTTTTTTTATCAAGGACGAATACTGGGGAACGAGATATATTAAATTGTCAACGTTGCGTTCTTTAATACTTTCGACGATGGGGAAATTGTGGCCGCCTACAACTAAAATGCGATCAGCTCCTATATCATCTAAGACACTTTGGATTGAATTAGGTTCAAAGGTTGCACAAAGGTCAGCTCTGTTTTTGAATGTTTCAAATAAATTCAACGACTTGAGGTCCAATTCAAGTTGTGATGCAGAGTGGTATATCTGATCAAGTAAAAGCTCTCTTTTAAGCCAAGATGGGCGTTGTTTTCCATGAATTGGATGAACCGTGAAAACCCCATCCTCGAATGCTTGACCGACCTTGCCGGAATCATCTGCGCCTAATTTGGTATTCGTAGAGAGTATATGAACATCGTAGTTGCAAGCAATAGCACCACAGAGGTTGCGAACTGTGTCGCTATCCTCGTCAACACCGAAGTGCTGCCAATTCTCTACAACTACTGCAAAATTTGAGAAAGTCATCAAGAAGTACTTCGCTTGCCTCTGGCAGTAGTGCCACTTTCTCTTTTTGATTGCACATAAAGCTCAAGATCACTAGCCACTTTTAGGAGTTCAAAATGAGATCGGTTCATAACGGTGATTTGCTGTTGCAAATGGTCAATCCGCTCTGCCATCAATTTTTGCGACTCGACAAGTGATCTTGTCAGCACTCTCTCATCGTCGAGCCACCCCGATAAAACTGCAAGGGCTGCTACAGCCAATCTCCTTGCAGCTGTTTTAAAAGTGTGCTTGAGGCCACTGGCAGATTTGAGTCGAGACAGGACCTGTGATGCTCCTGGAACAGCCTTGACTTCTAATGAAGTTTCAGACAGTTCATGCCCGCTAGCAATATCTGTCCTGTCGTCGGCCAGGTTATTAAAAGAAAGGCCAAATTGAGATTTGGATTCGTGCAGTTTTTTGACGATCAGTTTGGATTCAATTGGATCTAAAGACATTTGAAACTCCTTCTAGAAATCTAGGGCATACCATGCGTTATGCAAGCTAAGAGCCGGGTGGAAGTAGGGGTCTCTTCTTTTCAAAAGATCACCCCACCTGCTGGAAAACAAAGCAGCCTCTTTTGTGTCATCGCTGCTTCCTCGACTCCGAGATTCATGGTGAACTAACTCGCTTGAGGGGTCATATACTATTCTCCAGCCTTTGGACTGGAGCCTCAAGCAGTAGTCAATGTCATTGAAAGCAACTGCAAATGACTCGTCAAATCCACCAACGGAGTTAAAACAGGTTCTGGATGTAGCTAATGCCGCGCCGGTTACAGCACTTACATTGCGCAGAGTTTTGGCTAGTCCAAAGTAGCCGGGATCCTCACCGGGAAGATCCCGGAAAGCGTGATCGGCAAAGCTGTTTAGTCCTAATACTATTCCACCATGTTGCACCCTGTTGTCCGGATACAACAACCGGGCGCCCACCGCCCCCACGCCGGGTCTTCTGGATTGGATTACAAGAGGTTCCAACCACTCTTCTCTCTGGCATTCAATATCATTATTTACAAATACGAGTATTTCAGAGTCGCTTTTAGAAGCTGCGAGATTATTTAGTCGAGACCAGTTGAAAAGGCTGGGGTCGTCGATAATGCGAATACCTTTTTCCTTTTGTAGTCGATGGATTAGTGCAATTGTTTCGGTTTCAACAGATCCGTTGTTGATCAAAATGTATTCAACGTTTTTTAAACGTGTACTTTGCATAAGGGTTTCTAGGCAACTGTGCAAAAGCGGCGCTTGATCCCTAAATGGGATAACAACTGAAACAGAAGTATTTAAAATAGTGTTTCTCTGTTTTGAACTTGGTGACAAAGAGTGTATTCCGGCTCTTAGGCCAGAAGTTACTTCGAGTCCTTCTTTTCGCCGATCTAAGGCATCTTGGAGAGCTTTTTGGCCCGCTTTGATTGCCCATGGTTTTGCCAGTTCCTCGCTTGCTGCCGATCCGGGCGCCTTTCTCCAGTGGTAGAGAACGGAGGGGATGTGATAAATGGCACTTGTCACCTCGCTTGCCCTAAGTGCCAAGTCCCAGTCTTGGGAGCCGTCAACTATGGACCTGAGTCCGCCTAAATCTTCTAAAAGGGAACGGCGTATGGTGAAAAAATGGGAAATATAGTTTGTTGAAAGTAACAGCTCGGGTGACCAGTCGGGTTTGAAAAAGGGATCCACCCTATTTCCATGTTTATCTAATTTATCTTCGTCTGTATAAATAATGTCAATGTCGCTGTGACTGTTAATTACATCGACAACCTTTGCAATTGCTTCTGGATGAAGTTCGTCATCATGGTCCATAAATGAGATCCACTCGCCGGTGCTAATAGAAATTGCTCTATTTGTGGCGGCAGATATTCCTGAATTGACTTGCGAGGTTACACGTATTCGTGCATCAGATCGTTCTGCGCGTTTCAATATAGAAGTAACTGCCAAGCTTCCCGAACCGTCGTCGCAAAGGCAAAGTTCAAAGCGGGGATCGCTTGATTGTTTAACCGATTCAATCGCACGTTCTAGATGACTTAGAACCGGTTTATATACAGGAATAACAATACTGATAATAGGTTTGGCCCCAATTTTCGCCTGGTTCGGCTTTGTTAAGAAAGATTTTAATAAGGAAAGATTTCTCGCTATCGGGCTTTTCATGGAAGCCTGGGCGCCATTTGCCATTAGGTAGCGCCGATAACTTTGAGGGTCTTTGTTTAAAGGAGCTTCACTTGGAAGTTTTAAGGGCGGGCGCGACTCGTAGACTTTCGCAGCAAGTGTGTTTTCCAGCATAAAAGCCAGGTCTGATGCACTTTTATCAAGTGCACTCCAGAGAACTTCCACATCTTGTGAAACCGAGAAACTTTTGCCTTCAGGATTAATAGATTTACTCACAGTATCTAAAAGTTAGTAGCCAATACTTATGGCTACCCGATAGATTCTATCTTAAATTTCACCTTAACCCATTGTAGAGGAGGCAAGAGATAATATATTACTTATGAATTGGCCCAAAAGGCTCTTATTGGGTCCAGGACCCACAAATTTGTCTCCTGAGGTTATAGAAACTTTTTCACGTCCACTTTTAGGTCATTTGGATCCTCTGTTTTTGGAGATTTTGGACGACACTTGTGAGAAATTACGAGAAATTATGAAAACTGAATCCCCTTTGACTCTTCCCATTTCAGCCACGGGATCGGGGGCCATGGAAGCCTTAATCACCAATTTAGTAAATGAAAACGACGTCGTGGCTGTTGGAATTAACGGCGCTTTTGGTGAACGGGCATCAGAGATGTTTAAAAGAAGAGGTGCAAAAGTTTTCGAGTATCGCGTGGCATGGGGGGAGCCTTTAGACATGGAGGAACTAGCTGCTATTGCAAGGGATCAATCCGCCAAAATTATCTGGGCAGTTCACGGTGAAACATCCACCGGAGTTAAAAATGATATTGAGACGCTCGGCCGAATGAAAAATGAATCACTTCTCATAGCGGACTGCGTGACTTCACTCGGAGGGGTCAAAGTGGAAATGGACCAGTGGGGTATAGACGCGTTATTGTCCGGTTCCCAAAAATGTTTGAGTACTCCGCCAGGATTGTCGCTCGTTTCCATTAATGCAAGATGCATGGAACATCTAGTTGAAAGACCCGCAAGCTGGTATTTTGACTTGAATTTAGTTGCAGATTATGTCCTTAAAGGTGGCCCCAGGAGGTATCACCACACTGCTCCTACTTCAATGATCGTGGCGTTAAATGAAGGTCTGAGACTGATATTGGCAGAAGGACTAGAACAAGTAATACAGCGCCACCTACGTGCAAGTTTACTTTTGGCGCGTGAACTTCAATCAAGGGATATCTCGCTTTTTGTGGACGAAAGATTTCGGCTTGAGCCACTCACGACTGTTTATATTCCACAAAAGTTCATTGAAAATGAGGCCCAAATTAGGAAAGTGCTGCTCGAAGAATTTAGAATAGAGATTGGCGGAGGCTTAGGACCTCTGCAGGGAAAAGTTTGGAGAATCGGTCTTATGGGTTACAACGCCGGCGAAGAATCAGTGGGCAGACTCATGGAAGCGCTTGACAAGGTATTAGTATGATGCGTACGAGAATTGGAATATCGCATGAAAAGCCAGCTGGCCCTGTAAAGGGTCCACTCATAACGGGTAAGCGCATCACTCTGAGGCCCTTGGGTCCCGAGGATTACCAGGCTTGGCAGGAAGTGAGAACAAGGTGTCACGCATGGCTGGTTAAGTGGGAGCCCAGAGTGCCAAACGGAGGCTACCTAGAAACGACGGAGTACGCATTTAGGTCGAGGATTGGGTCGTTGGGCCGTGAAAGGGAGTTGGGGACTTGCTATGGTTTTGGCATATTTTTGGGCGAGAGATTTATTGGGGAAATAAATCTTTCGGGAATTGTTAGAGGAGCCTTTTCAAGTGGAACTATTGGTTACTGGATAGATGAAGCAGTGGCAGGCCAAGGGTATATTCCAGAGTCGGTGGTGGCTCTTTTAGGTTTTGCCTTCGAGTATCTAAGACTTCATCGCATCGAAATTGCCATCGTGCCAAGGAACAAATCCAGTTTAAGAGTGGTCGAGAAGCTCGAACTTCGATTTGAAGGCGTTGCGGAGAAATTTTTGCAAATCGACGGCCAGTGGGAAGATCATGCACGTTACGCAATTTTAGAAAATGAATGGCTTGAACGAAGACAAAAACTCTGTGAAACCTGGGTTAATCGAAACTAATGCAGTTTTGTTTTTTATTCGTTTAATAATGTTTTAAATTTCTGAATTTGCGTCTTGGTGCATTACAGCGGGAGAGTGCCTAAAAAATGCTTCCACGTCGTGTTGGTACTTATATCCACTAGACCCCGACCCCAAGGATCTTCTCAGTCGATGAGAAAAAGTAAAGTTCTCAATTGCTCCGGCTGAGGTGTATCGATATGTAAACCCTGCTGACTTAAGCCTTGAGTTATCTACCCCTCTGCCATATCTGAGCAAGTCCAACAGTTCGGGAGGCGCTTCTATTAAACCTAGTTTTATCAATGGTCTGACAGCCATTTCGGTTCCAATTGCCGATATCGGTATTCTTCTGGCTCCTGAAATCTTCGCAACCTCGCTCCAGGGAATTCTGGAATCCCCTGCAACATTAAAGACTCCTGGAATCTGATTAGTAGTTACAAATTCAAGCGCCCTGACGACATCGTCTTCCTCTACAAATTGAATCTGAGGATCAAAGCCAACTATATAGGGAAGGCGTGACTTACGAAGATTCATTGTAATAGGAGTCTGGATGTCGGTTCCGAGCACATTTGCAAATCTTAAGAGTGAGACCGTGACGTGAGGATTGTCTTCGGCGAAATCTCGCATATAACTCTCGGCATCAACTAAAGTCCTCTCGAGCCTGCTAGATGCAGGCGATGAGCGTTTGGAACTCTCGGTGAAAAAACTGGGGTCCCTGGGATTGGTTCCATAGACGAGAGTCGATGACTTCATCACTACTTGTCTAACCGACGATGAAGATCCCCCGGCTGCTGCCAATAGGTTCATCGTGCCAATTACATTTATCTCATTCAGTGCACGGCCACTTACCTTTGTTGAATCGGTGACTAAAAAGGTATGGACTACCGTGTCAACTCTTGTTGCTCTGACGATCCTGGCCAAAATAGAGTAGCTTTGGTCGGCCTTTACAAATTCAGTTCTGCTAAGTTCCACTGGGGGATCTACCGAACCCACCCCAAGGATTAAATCAACTTCGGGATCCTTTTCTAGGGCCTGAGCCATCCGAGCTCCCCAAAAGGTGTCAACTCCGGTAACTAAAATTCGCCTTCCCATTAGCCCAGCCACCTGTTTCGCCTGTGCCGAAGAAGATCAAAGAGAGCTTCTTGTATTTGAAGCCTTATTGCCTCCGATTCGTCCATTACCCTGCTTTTGGAGTACCGCTCTTGATTAGGGGGAACATCGAAATGGACTGGATCTAACACCCTGAGCCTGAATTTGGCCGGAAGGTAGGCCACGCTGGATAAGAGAGGTCCGAGAACAGGAGTTAAAAGCACCTGGTTTAAAGTTAACGGAAAGTAAGGTACGCCAAGGGACTTAGCCACAGTTGGGAATCTTGCCAAAATCGGCATGGCGTCTTCGGCGCCCATTACGGCAATGGGAATAATTGGGACTCCGGATCGCATGGCAATCTCTACGAATCCACCCCTCCCGAATCTTCTCAACTGATACCTGTCTTTATAAAGCTTGGATGGACCCTTGACTCCCTCGGGGAATACCAGACCAAGCTGTCCGTCGTCATGGAGAAGTTTGTAGGCGTTCTCAGGATGAGCGGCTATGCCGCCGGCTCTATTCCAAAGTGTTCCGACAACAGGAACAGTTCGGAACCAGAAATCGGCCATTCCATAAACCGGTCTTCCCAGTTCTTGTTCAATTCCTTGCATGATTACAGCCGCATCGGGTGGGATTGCGCCGGCATGATTGGCCACCAGAAGGGCTCCGCCTTCGGTGGGGATTTTTTCGAGACCTTCCCATTCCACTCGGAACCAATTTCGATAAATTGGTCCCGTCATCTTACGAACAAATTTGCGCATGTTTTCGGACCTGCCCCATGCGTCGACGTCACTTTTTCTCGGGTCATTGAGGACTTGGTCAGAATCAGTGGTTTCAATGACCGGAGGGAGTGCCACTAGTGAAGTTGACCCGCTTCGAACTTTACTGGATCCACTTGATGTCATATACCAACATTACGACTTTTTGTCTACCGGTGTAAAAATTGTTAAAAGTTTTCTTTTTGGCAGTTGCTACAGAAGTAATAGCTGCGTGCGCTTATTTTCCCCTTTTGCACAGTTTCGCCGCACACCAAGCAGGGCTCGCCTTCTCGGGCGTGGACCATGAGATGGTTTTGGAATCGTCCGTTTCGACCGTATAAGTCGACATAACCCCCGTCGGCAAGGGTGGTGCCACCAAAAGAAATTGCTTTTTTCAGAAGTTTTTTGCCACAAGAGTCAATTTGACTGACTTTTTCCAACGGCAACTTGTCACAGTGAGCCAAGGGGCTGATGCCTGCCTGGAAAAGTACCTCATCAGCGTATATGTTTCCGAGACCGGCTATTACGCTTTGGTCCATTAATACCTTCTTCACAAATTGTCTATGGCGAATTAGTCTTGCGTAGAGATCATTAACACTAAATCGTGAGAGAAAATCGGGCCCCAAGGCACCATTGGCTACCTCATTTTCCGATCTAGCTACTAGTAGCTGCCCGAATCGTCTCGGGTCGACATAGACTAGCGAAAAACCTTGGAATTCGACTACTAAGTGACTGTGCTTCGGTTTTGTTTCTCCTAATACAAGCCATCTTCCGCTCATTCCTAGATGGGAAATTAGTACCTTTTCTGTACTAAGCCTAAAAATGAGGTATTTTCCTGTTCGGTCAATTTTCTGAACCCGGTTTTGGCGAAGTTCTCGAATAAGTGTGGGATAGGAGGAAAGACTTCTTAATTTTGCCTTAGAAGGCGAGTATACGCCGGTAATTTGTGATCCAAGAATTAATGAAGATAACTGTCTGCGAAGTGTTTCAATCTCAACTAGTTCAGGCATATGAAACTAGTCAGCGCCCTTCGTTTCAGGAATGGTCCTATTCTTGGAACCCAAGAGGGCCTCAAGTGCGACTTGAGCGGCCATTTGCTCTGCAGCCTTTTTGGATTTGCCCTGGCCGCCGCCTAAGTGTTCTCCTTGCACCCATACTTCGGCGTAATAATTTCGGTCATGGTCCGGTGAATCAAAGGAAATTCTATAAAGCGGCGCATCTATGCCCTTTGTGGCGAGATACTCCTGCAGTCGCGACTTAAAATTGTAGCCGCCTGGGTTAAGCGACTCTTTTTCGATTAAGTCGCCCAACAGTTCCAAAACTATTACTTCAGCAACTTCAAGTCCGTTTTCAATATAAATGGCACCAATCACTGCCTCAAAAGCATCCCCTAAAATCGAACTCTTTGATCTGCCCTTTTCAAATTCGCCTTGACCAAGCAAAAGTGCCTCCGGGATGGCCAATTTCTCGCTGATTGTTGAAAAAAGTGAGGTTGCAACTACTGCTGCCCTGAGTTTCGCGAGATCGCCTTCTGCGAGTTCAGGGTACTTCTTATATATGTAGTTTGCGACGATTATCGAAATAACTGCGTCCCCTAAGAACTCCAGACGCTCATTTGAAGGAAGCGAAGGGTTCTCGGCGCTAAATGAGGAGTGCGTCAGAGCCACACGCAGCAACCCATCTCTGGCGATCTTGTGTTCCGCCAATGGAGAATTAGCAGAGTTTAAGATCTGCTCGATTCTTGTGGCTACAGTATCGGCCGAAGTAGCTAAAGCTGATATTTCAGGCTGCTCCCAGCTTCGTGGCAATATAATCAACCGAATCGCGCACCGTCAGGAGGTCTTCTAGGTCCTCATCATCTATGCGAAATCCTGGCACAGTCTCGCCAAATGCGTCTTCCAATGCCTCAACCAGCTCAATTAGTGCCAGAGAATCGGCACCAAGGTCGTCTGTGAAAGAAGCCCCCTCGACAACCGTGTCGGGGTCGATCTCTAGGATCTCACCCAGCTGAATCTGGATAGTCTTTAAAACGTCAGCTCTGGTTAGTTCGCCTTTTGCGCTACCTGCATCAGACATATTTGGTCCTCTCTGGCAATTTTGACCGGGAAATCCGGTTTGTCTTAGTCTAGCTTTACTCCAGGTTATGCAAGAGTAATCACTGAATCTGGCGAAATGTCAACACTGAGGCTCAAGTGGCACTATCGTCTCAAATGTGCATTTAAAATCTCTGGTTCTAAAAGGGTTTAAGTCTTTCGCCGACACTACAAACATTGATTTCGAGCCCGGAGTCACGGTCGTAGTCGGTCCAAACGGCTCTGGAAAATCAAACGTAGTCGATGCCGTAGCTTGGGTGCTGGGAGCCCAGGGTCCAAGAACGGTGAGATCTGCCAAGATGGAGGACGTTATTTTCGCAGGTAATGCAACCAGAGCTCCTCTGGGGCGGGCTGAAGTTGTCTTAACCATCGACAATTCAAATAGGCAGCTTCCAATAGATTTTACCGAGGTCACGATAACTAGAACCCTATGGAGAAGCGGGGAAAGCGAGTACGCAATTAATGGCGCTCCCTGCAGGCTCCTAGACATTCAAGAGCTACTGAGCGACTCAGGAGTGGGGCGAAGCCAGCATGTCATTGTGGGACAGGGACAGATTGATTCAATTTTAAATGCCAGGCCAGAAGAGAGGCGCCTTGTCATCGAAGAAGCGGCAGGAGTTTTGAAATACCGAAGACGGAGGGAAAAAGCAGAGCGGCGATTGGAAGGCACGCAGGTCAATCTGGACCGACTCCAAGATCTCGTCAGAGAAGTTCGGCGCCAAATTACTCCGCTCGAAAAACAAGCCGGAGCTGCAAGAAAACACTCTGAATATACGAAGGAACTGGCATTACTGCGTTTGTTTTTAAGCGGCCAAGACTTGGTTTCAATTCGAGAGCGCACGGAGCGTGATGAACTTAGAAAAGTACAGCTTCAGGAGTCTGAAATCACTCTGTTAGACCGTTTATCTCAGTTGGATGTTGCATCGATAAATATGGAAAACGAACTATCGTCGAGAAATGATGAAGATGCCACCAACAAACTTTCGAGTCTTTCATCTCTGCTTGTTAGAGCCGATGGCATTAGTTCGCTTATCTCTGAAAGACGACGGTTAATATCTTCCCAACTCAATAGCGGCAGCGACCATGATTTAGTCGCATCCCTAGAAGCTGAGTCACTTCGCCTACACCATGAAATCGCCACTTTAGAGGAGGCTGAAATCGGGCTTGAACCAATGAAAGCGGAACTTGATCGACTCCGTATATGGAAAGAAGAGATTGAGGAGAAATGCAGACGTGGACTTAGCGGAGAGCAAAATGAGGCCATGGACGATCCCACTGCCGAGCTCATGGAAACTCGAAGCGAGCTAGTCGCTACAAAGATATCACTTGAAAGATCTCAAGCGCGCCAAGAGGAGCTTTCCCTTAGGCATGATTATTTGACAGGACGAGATCAAGAGGTAGGTCACGATATCAATAAATCAAAAGAAGAAGTACATGAGATATTGCAAAGAATCTCCGGCTTTGACCTGACTTTATCAAAAACAGTTGGAGAAATTGAGAAAAAAGAAGTTAATATTCACAATTTAAGAGTTGAGATATCGGGCATTGAAGCCCAAGTTCATAAACTCGAGGCTCACATTTCAATCATGGAGCGTTCATTGGAGGATATGCGCAGCGATACCGGAATATCCCAATTGAGAGAACTTAGTGGAGTCAAAGGTCTGCTAGTCGAGTCCTTAGAAATCGAAGAGGGATTTGACCTTGCCTGGCAAGCAGTGGCCGCAAATCTTTTAACCGGAATTGCCACGGCTGACATTCAATCAGCACTAAGTACGCTAGATAGGGCTAAAAGCGCCGGATTTAGATCGTTGGTATTGCCCGCATTTGAAGCCAGTGGGCATAAGGACAAAATAATTGACTCTGACCTAGAGCCTCTTTCAATTCATGTTAGTTCTAAGGATCACGAAGTTAAAACTGTAATAGATAGGGTATTGGATAAAGTTTATGTAATTCCTAATGAACTTAATTCAGTTCAAATTGAGAACATGGCGAGAAATTACTCTGATTTTACATTCGTCAATCGTAGGGGGGACTGCTACTCCCCGATGGGATTTAAACTAGGCCCACTAAGTATTGAATCGGCAGAGTCTAATGAATCAGCCAGATCCACAACGCAAAACGCACTTGATCTTATGCAAGAAGATCTTAAGTCCAAAAGCCAAATACTAATTGAGGCAAATCGCACGCTTGAAAAAGATTTGCGAGATATTTCCGAATTGAATAGTTCGAGGCGGGAGATAGAGGAATCTCTCAATCTTGCCAAGAGCAAAAAAACTGCTTTGGATGAGATGATTTTGAGTCGAGAGCGTTCCCGCTCCGAAATTCTTGAGGAGATGACACTAATCTCAGCCCAATTAGAAGCAGTAATTGCAGAAGTGGCAAGATTGCAATCGGAGTTAGGAGCGAAAGAACAAGCAGTATCTGCCCTCGAAGCTCTTGTTTTGAAATTTCAAGATGAAGTCACAAAGCGAAATGAATTGGAGGCAGAACTATTAGAGGCCCGGCATAGGTTTGAAGATTTAAACCGTGACTTTGGCTTGCGTTCTTTGGAAATTGGAGAGCGCAAAAAGCACCTTACGGGCCGCTTAGTGGAAGTTGAAGAAGGATTAAAGGCAAGATCTAAAGAGCGAGATGCACTTAAAAGCCGGCGTGTAGCACTTGAGAGAGATGCACAGGGGCTCGCGTCATTAGCCGTCATGGTGGAATCGATTCGAGACCGCATAAGTGCAGAGACTAAAGTGGCCGAAGCTACTCTCAACAAAAGCCGAGAGAGACTTTCGAATGCAGCCAGGGAACTGGAGAATTTACGCTCAAGTAAAAAGCTTGCCGAAGAACAGCTTCAACATGTTAGAGACCAACTGCAAAGGGTCGAGATTTCTCTTGCGGAGTTTCACTTGAAAGAGACTCACGTAATCGACCTGATTGACTCGGAGCTTGGAGAGGATCCAAACACGGCGATAAAAACCCCGTGTCCACCTCTTCCTCCAGGCACTAAGCCAGAAGAGAGAGTAAAGTTTTTAGAGCGAGAGCTTCGCCTGATGGGACCGGTGAACGCATTGGCTTCAGAGGAGCTTGAAACTCTATTAGAAAGACAGACATTTTTAGCCGAGCAACTAGAAGATGTCAGAAGTGCCAGGAGGGAACTTCACGGTGTGATTAGATCAATTGATGAAGAGATTGCACATTCATTCGAAGCTGCATATCGTGATGTGGCCGGGCATTTCTCTGAATTAGTTGAGATTTTATTCCCAGGGGGGTCTGGCTCGCTTGGACTTACTGATCCAGATCATTTGCTTGAAACTGGAATTGAGATTGAAGCCAGGCCAGCCGGAAGGACTATTAGAAAACTCTCCCTCCTCTCGGGCGGGGAGCGTACCTTGGTGGCTATGGCGTTTCTATTTGCAGTATTTAGATCCAGGCCGTCTCCATTCTATTTGATGGACGAAGTCGAGGCAGCCCTTGATGACACCAATCTTTCCAGATTTCTCAACTTGTTGAATGAATTTCGTAATTCGGCTCAATTAATAGTGGTCAGCCATCAAAAGAGAACTATGGAAAGCGCTGATGCTTTATATGGCGTATCCATGCAAGCAGGGGGCGCCACAAAAGTGGTTTGCGAACGGTTGGGCGATCGAACTCCCAAAGCATCCTAGGCTAGACCTGTGTTAATAGTAATAATTGTCCTTATTTTGGCCGTTGTGATTCTGGCTGTCTTGGGAGGAACTTTTCTTCTCAATAGGTCCAGGCGATCATCTAAGTCCCAAGAACACCAGACCGTATTGGAGAAAATTGGGACCGTAAAAGCCCCACCTCCCTCTGTTGAAGAAGCCATTGATGAACTCCATGCAGAACGAGGGATCTCAGAGCTAGATTGGACGCCGCCGAAACTAGAAGATCGTCTATCAAAGGCTAAAGGACTTTTCGGAGGTTATCTTCCTTCGGTATTGGGCCGAGGGTCAATATTGGACCAAAGTTGGGACGACCTTGAAGAGGCCTTGGTATTGGCCGATGTGGGACTGGCTGCGACAAAGTCGATTTTGGAAAACCTAAAGGTAGTAGTAAAACAAGAGAAGATCAAGGAACCCAAAGATCTCATCGCTTCGCTTAAGACCGAATTAGTTAGAAGGCTGGAATTAAATGATGCGCCTATAGACCTAAAGTTTGGCCAGGGTGGTCCGACTGTGTGGCTTTTTGTTGGCGTAAATGGCGTAGGAAAAACTACGACAATAGGAAAATTGGCTGCAAGAGAAGTGAAAGCAGGGAAAAAAGTTCTTCTTGCAGCTGGAGATACATTCAGAGCTGCTGCCTCAGAACAGCTAGAACAATGGGCCGAGAGAAGCGGGGCTGACATTACAAAGGGAAGTGAAGGAGCAGATCCCTCCTCTGTCATATTTGACGCTATCGAAAAAGCCGCTGCTAGAAACTATGACCTGGTTTTAGCAGATACAGCTGGCAGATTGCACACGAAAGCCAACTTGATGGAAGAACTTAAAAAAGTCCGAAGAGTCTCGGCCAAAGAACCCGGGCAGCTTTGCGAGGTATTGCTGGTTCTGGATGCTACGACGGGGCAAAATGGACTTATTCAAGCCAGTGAGTTCAAAGATGCAACTGATCTAACTGGAGTAGTTTTAACGAAATTGGATGGAACGGCAAAAGGTGGGATTGCAATTGCTATTAGTGAGACTCTAGGAATTCCAATTAAACTTATTGGAATAGGGGAAAGTGTGGCTGATTTAATTGCTTTTGAACCTCAAAATTTTGTCGAAGCTATTATTTCCTGAACGATTAGCAAGGAGCATTAATGTTAAAAGATTTTAAAGCCTTTATCTTTAGGGGCAACATAGTTGACATTGCCGTAGGAATAGTAGTAGGTACTGCATTTAATCAAATGATTCAGGCTTTTGTGAAGGATTTTCTGACTCCAATTATTGGAATTTTTGGCAAGGTGAGCTTTTCGTCTATTCACTTCACCATCAATAATTCAGTATTCGCAGTTGGCGATTTATTGAACTTTGTATTCTCATTTATCATTATTTCCGCAACTGTGTTTTTCATCATCGTCTCTCCTATGTCTAAGTTGACGAAGAAATTTGTCTCAGAGAGAGATCCAGAGACAAAGAACTGCACTTTTTGTATTTCAGAAATTCCAGTTGCTGCCACGCGCTGTCCTCAGTGTACATCCCAGCTTGAGGGCGTAATTGGGTGAGTAAGTTGATTCGATACGGACTGATAGGA
This sequence comes from Actinomycetes bacterium, assembly GCA_021777355.1. Classification (GTDB taxonomy): domain Bacteria; phylum Actinomycetota; class Acidimicrobiia; order Acidimicrobiales; family JABEUL01; genus JABEUL01. The sequence continues at coordinate 40,832 of JAJYDO010000008.1, forward strand.
AGCGGCCAGATGGGTGCCGAGCACATTTTGAGTATTCGAGCAATTGAAAACGCCAAGGTGGTCGCGATAGCCGAACCCAATGAAAAGTCTCGAGAGCTGGCATCGTTGATGTTGTCTAAAGAAAATGCTGTTAGCTACTATGACAACTATCTGGATATGTTGGAGAGCACCACATTAGATGCGGTAGTAATTGCCACGCCAAATATGACGCACCAGGAAATCTTGCTAGGTGCAATGAAGTATCCTGTTGACATTTTGGTCGAAAAGCCGCTCGCAATTTCAATTGGCGGCGCTAGAGCTATTTTGGAAGCCTCACGAGATCGATCGAATATTGTCTGGGTGGGAATGGAATATCGATACATGCCGCCTGTGGCCGAGCTGGTTAAGAAGATAAGGTCTGGATACGCCGGAGATGTCAAGATGATCTCTATTAAGGAACACAGGTATCCGTTTTTGCAAAAAGTTGGAAATTGGAATCGATTTAATGAAAATACCGGAGGAACACTTGTTGAAAAGTGCTGTCATTTTTTTGATTTGATGCGACTTATTAGCCAATCGGAACCCGTTTCTGTAATGGCCAGCGGAGGCCAGGATGTAAATCATCTGGATGAAAACTACGACGGGCGAGTTCCCGACATTATTGACAATGCTTTTGTGATTGTTAACTTTGAAAATGGAGTGAGAGCAATGCTTGATCTTTGCATGTTTGGAGAGGCTGCGTCTAACGAGCATGAAATAGAAGTGACCGGCAATATTGGTCAGGTTTCCATGGCGCTTCCCGCTTCGACTGTAATTTCCGGCACCAGAAAAGGTGGAAGAACTTCACTTTCAAGCGAGCATGTAGAGGACAAGACCGTAGGATTTCAAGGATTCCACCATGGTTCCACGTATTTAGAACATATTGACTTCATCAAAGCAATCGAGAATCGAAATTCAGCGGTAGTTGGTCTAGAAGATGGAATGGTAGCTGTTGGGATTGGTGTCGCGGCACAATTATCTATTCGGGAAAATAAAGTCGTAAAAATGAGTGAGATTCTATAAAAAGACTACGGCATACCTTGTTTTAGGTACCAAATTGCAAAAGCCATTCCACCAATGGCAACTATTAAAGCCAGTGGCGCCAAACTTTCCCTTCTAGTCATTGCTCTTATGCTAAAAATCAGGGGAGCAATTCCTAAGATGACAAAATGCACCGAAAGTGTAATGAAAATATAAAGAGCAAAAAACCCGAAGGTGTAAAAGGAGTACATGTTGGCTTGGAAAGTTGAGGCATTGCCATAGTTGTAACCACTTCTTTTCTGAGAGACAATAGAATTGGCCGGACCATAACTTTGGGGAATGGGCTGGTTTTGATATGGGTTTTGTACGTAGGGAGGAGGACCTTGTATTACGCCATGGAGCGGGTGAATGTGCTCAGTCCAAATATGTCCGTCCCACCACCTTAGATGGGTACTTGGGCTGTAGGGATCCGGGTGCCAGCCAGGAGCGGTGTTGGTCATAAAGTTTCATCCTCCATAGTCTTTAGACACACGGATTTTAACACATTACGGAATTGACTGGGTAGCCCAATTGAAGAAGTTTTTAGGTAACTCTGGCCTAAAATTGGCAAATTTGGCCGATCTCTTAGTATGATCGCCTTGAACGAACAAGGCAGCCGATGAAAAGTTTCTGGTTATTCCTAGTTTATGGTTGATTAAAGAAAGTGGAGTTGTGATTTGGCGCAAATACATGGCTATTGCGATGATCGATTCGAGTCTGTGAAGGCTAGATTTGCTGAGCATTTCGACTTGGGGAGCGATTTAGGCGCTTCATTTGCACTCACTTTACACGGAGAACCTGTCGTTGATATTTGGGGTGGCTTTATTGATTTAGAAAAGACTATGCCGTGGCAGAGAAATACAATAACCAATGTTTGGTCTTCAACCAAAACGGTTGCCGCACTTTGTGCACTCGTATTGGCGGATCGAGGTGAGTTGGATCTTTATCGGAAGGTTAGTTACTACTGGCCTGAATTTGGCCAAAACGGAAAAGATGGAATTGAGATTAGGCATTTTTTGTCACACACTTCAGGCCTAGCGGGCTTTGACAAACCCATGAAACCTTCTGATCTCTATGATTGGGATCTGGTCACAGCTGCCCTTGCCGGACAGGAACCTTGGTGGGAGCCCGGGAGCGCATCGGGATACCATGCAATTACACAAGGTTATCTCATTGGTGAGGTGGTAAAGAGAGTCACCGGAAGGTCGATTGGCACTTTCCTGGATGAAGAAATTGCCACTCCTTTAATGGCTGATTTTTTCATTGGTATTCCAGACAGCGAGTTAATTCGTTGTGCCGATGTAGTGCCGCCACCTCTTCTTTCAACTAAATTTGGAGCAAAATCGATTGCCGGACGAGTATTTTCAAACCCCATTATTAATGCTAAACAGAGTCATGAAAAAGAGTGGAAGTCGGGTGAGATTCCAGCAGCAAACGGCCAAGGGAACGCGAGATCTTTGGCAGCTCTTATGACATTTCTTGCAAACGGCGGAGAAGTTGGAAACAGTAGGCTTTTAAAGAGCGAGACTTGCGAAAAGATTTTTGACGTTCAGTCTCACGGCACTGATCTTGTTTTGAACCTCCCACTTCGTTTTGGAATGGGTTTTGCAATTTCGGGCGATGAGACTCCAATTTCTCCAAATGCAAGGACATGTTTTTGGGGCGGCTGGGGAGGGTCGTTGGTGGTGGTTGATATGGAGGAAAATATGTGCTTAGCCTACGTTATGAATAAAATGGGCGATGACGTAATGGGAGATCTTCGTGGCGTTTCTCTGGTGTTAGAGTCGTATGCTTCTCTGGCCGAGTCAAAAAAATAGGAAAATTCATGAATAAAGCAAGGAACTTTTGGGGATGGGGAAACATAGAAGATATTTCAAATCCTAACGAGGTTGACTTGCTTAGGTCTCTGGTCACAAATACTTTCTCTGTTGAGGGAAGCCTTATGCCTTATCCCAATATTGACGATATTGTGCTTCCGGAAAACTCTTTAAAGATTCCCAACGCCTTGGAGTCAATATCGACTGACTCTAAGTATGAAAGGGCCCTTCATACCAGAGGCAGGTCGTTTATAGATGTGACAAGATCTCTAAGTGGTGACTTTGCCTCCGCGCCGGATTTTGTTATCTACCCGGAAAACGAGAATGACATATTGTTCGCAATGGATTGGTGTGCAGAGAGAAATTGCGCTTTGGTTCCATTTGGAGGTGGATCCAGCGTGGTGGGGGGCCTGGAACTTAAATTGGGTGAGCGTGAGAGATTTGAAGGAGTTGTGAGCCTTGATTTAGGCAAGATGAATAGTATGCTTGAACTTGATAAAACTTCAAGAACTGGCCAGTTCCAAGGCGGGATGTTGGGACCTAAGATTGAAGATGACTTGCGGAGAAATGGATTGACTTTAAGACACTTTCCCCAAAGTTTCGAGTTCTCCTCTTTAGGGGGATGGATCGCAACTAGAGCAGGCGGTCATTTTGCCACCGGTATTACGCACATTGATGATTTGGTCGAAAGCATTCAAGTCGTGTCGCCTATTGGAATTTATGAAACAAGATCCCTTCCAGCCTCAGGCGCTGGTCCGGATCCCAACAGGCTATTTATGGGTTCAGAAGGATCTTTGGGCGTCATTACCAGTGCTTGGATGAGATTACAGGACAGGCCGATATATAAGGTTAGTTATTCTGCTCTTTTTGATAGTTTTAAATCTGGCGTAGATGCAGCCAGAGAGTTAGTTCAAAGCGGTTTAGCTCCGTCGAATTGCAGGCTTCTAGATCCTCTTGAAGCATTTATCAATGGTGCAGGCAATGGCGCCAAGGCGGTATTAATAGTTGGATTTGAATCCGGTGACCATTCGGTGGAGCATCTTGAGAGAAGGTCGATCGAAATAGTCAAGCAAAATGGCGGAGAGATAAGTGGCAAGAAAGAAGGCGAGACATGGAAGTCCTCCTTTATTCGAGCACCATACATCAGAGACACGCTTATTAGGTTGGGAGTTATAGCAGAAACCTTTGAGACTGCAGTTAAATGGAACAAATTTGATGAGTTTCACAATGCAATTATTGATAACGTGACTAAAGGGATCGAAAAAGTTGCCGAAGGGAAGGGTCTCGTGACTTGCCGGCTTACTCATTTGTATCCAGATGGATCTGCACCATACTTCACGGTATTGGCCAAGGCCAGACCGGGCTCTGAAATCTCGCAGTGGATGGAGATTAAAGAGCTAGCCAGTCAAACAATATTGGACAACGGTGGCACAATTACCCATCACCACGCAGTGGGCCGAGATCATCAGAAATGGTATAAAAGCGAGATTCCCGAACATATTTATAAGGGTTTTGAAGCTTTAAAGCACCATTTTGATCCCCATGGCATATTAAATCCAGGTGCTGTGATAAATCTTTAGTTCCTCGCTCAACTAGCCTAGAGATGTGGCAAAAATCGAAATCGTGGCTGTTGAGGAGGGTTCAGCGGCAGAAATAGCCGGAATCCAAAGTGGCGATGAGCTCATTAATATAAATGGGAGGCAACCTCGCGACATTCTAGAATATCGCCAGCTTATTGATTCCAATAAAGTCGCGATTGAAATTCGCCGCAAGGGCGAGAGCCAAAAGATTGAAGTTGATCGTGACTTTGGTGAATTAATGGGAATGGAAGTGGCTTCGTCGGTTTTTGACAAAGTGCGGACTTGTGACAACCATTGTGAGTTTTGCTTTATCTACCAGTTGCCAAAGGGAATGCGCAAAAGTCTGTATCAAAAAGATGATGACTACCGCCTTTCTTTTCTTTATGGAAATTTCACTACTCTCACAAGATTTACGGAATCAGACTTTGAACGTGTGACAACAGAGGGCCTTTCTCCCCTTTTTGTATCGATTCATGCAACTGATCCACATGTGCGAGCTGATATGTTACGAAACAAGAGAGGCGCAATTAGCCTCCGCTGGCTTAGGCATCTATTGGCAAACGGCATCGAAGTGCATGGACAGGTAGTTGTTTGCCCTGGGGTAAATGACGGGACAATTCTCGAAGATACGCTTGCCAGTGTACTTGAGCATTACTCGCAGTTGAAAAGTCTCGCTCTGGTTCCCCTTGGCATAAGTGACTATACTCCTAAATCTTCATCTCGCATGCGTCCACATACTAAAAGTGAAGCAGAAGCAATAATTGATTTAACCTTAGAATGGCAGGAGATCTTCAATAGGACCCTATCCCACCCCATGGTTTATGCCAGCGATGAGTATTTCCTGATTGCCAAGCGGGAGTTTCCTGATGCGCAAATCTATAAATGCAGCGAACAAATTGAAAACGGGGTCGGGCTAACTTCGAATTTCATTAAGCAGTGGCTTGGACAAAAAGAAAAGGTCCATTCATATAAGTCAGGATTTTTCCAGTGGGTAGACGGTGCTCCAAGTGGGAGCTACAGGCCGAAATTATCTCCGGGAACGTCTCTTGAAGACAGTTATGAAAAATTGAAGGGCAGTTCAGGCCGCATCAAGGTTTTGACGGGGGAGTATGGAAAGCTGATATTGGATTCTTTGATATCTGATTCTAAATTTAGTCGGGTTGATATTTGTGCGATTAGAAATGAATATTTCGGTGGGAATATTGGCGTGGCGGGGTTATTGACTGGTTTGGACATAAATAGAACTCTTGTTAGTTATTCAGATGACGACATATTTCTGCTTCCCGATGTCTGTCTGAATGAGGGTAGATTCTTAGACGGAATGAGCGCTGAAGAATTAAATAAACCAGTAGTAATTGTTCCAACTAACGGTTTTCATTTAAGAGAAGCACTTGAGTTTTTGAATTCCGAGACAATGTAGATGGCAATAGATTTAGGAAAAGTCGTGATTGTCGGCAGGCCAAATGTCGGAAAATCTACTTTAGTTAACCGGCTATGCGGTTCTAGGCAGGCAATCGTTGAGCATTTACCCGGAGTAACTAGAGACCGAGTAGAAAGAGATGTCCAGTGGAGCGGATACAACTTTAAGGTTGTTGATACTGGCGGATGGTTGCAATTAGGAAGCGCCCTTGATCAAAAAGTCTCTGGACAAGTGCAAGTTGCAATGGATGATGCAGACTTAATTTTGATGGTCACGGATGGAACTGTCGGAATCACCGATGAGGACCTTCAGTTCGCAAGATTAGTTAAAAGGGTGAAAAAACCCGTCATTCCAATTGCAAATAAGGTAGATTCAATCAATCAAGAAGCGGAGGCCTGGTTGGTATCCAAACTGGGATTGGGCCAGCCGGTACTAGTCAGTGCGATTCACGGACGAGGAACCGGAGATTTACTTGACCAAATCGTTGAAGTTCTAAAAGTCAATCAAGACCCTTCTCGTGAATTACCAGATGCCCAATTGCAAGAACAGAGCGACGAAAATCCTGAACCGATGGAACAAATATTAAAAGTTGCAATTGTAGGGAGACCAAATGTGGGGAAATCCACCCTTTTTAACCGACTGGCCGGACAAGAACGTGCAATTGTTCACGACATGCCCGGGACGACCAGAGATACTGTTGACACAATCGTAGAATTTGGAGGCAATACCTGGAAACTTCTCGACACGGCAGGTATGAGGAGAAAATCTAAGATAGACACAGGAACCGAACACTATTCGGTTGTAAGAGCGCTTAAGGCAGTCGATGAAAGCGACATAGTTCTATTTGTAATTGATTCAACACAAGGAGTTACCCACCAGGATCAGCGGCTTGCCGAGCGAATTGACAATTCAGGTTCACCTATCGTAATAGTTTGCAACAAATGGGATCTTTTAAATGTCGACGAGAAAATGGCAGTGCGTAGGGAGGTTGAGGATAAATTGGCATTTGTTGGCTACAGCCCATTAATTTCAGTTTCTGCACTGTATGGGAGAGGTGTTTTAAAACTCCCTCAATTAATTGATAAGGCAAAAGACGCGTATCAAAGGAGAATCCCTACCGCAATTCTAAATGAAGCCATAAGTAAGGCTCAAATAAAGCATCCTTCTCCGCAAGGGAAAATCCTCTATGGAGTCCAGGGAGCAACTGATCCTCCAACTATCACCTTATTTGCCAATCGTAGATTGCCAACTTCTTGGTTACGATACCTTGAGCACCAACTTAGAGACGAGTTTGACTTGGCGGGATCACCGGTTAAATTGCGAGTGAGAATCAGGGGAGGTAATTAGGTGATGTCGCATGCAAATTACCTGGATGAACCCGAATCGGAAGAAGATTCAAGTGAAATACCTGAAGGAGAGCCTGGCAACTCCCCGGTACCGTGGCACTTTAAGGCATTTTTAGTAGTTACTGTAATTTATCTCATCTATAGGACCTATCAAGGAACTGAATGGATAATCCATCATTTCCGACTTTGACCCAATACCTGGATAGGTGGAACATGAATATTATGGTTGAAGCTTTTCTTAAGTGCAACTTGTTAAACTTATGTGACTGGAAACTTGGCCCTTGGCCAGAAGAAAGGTTTTTACGGTTAGTAAAACAATGGAGGAATATTTAACTTGAAACATAATTGCTTGGCTTTCGCACTGGTTATTTTGGCTATCGTTGCGACTGCCTGTACTGGAAATACTCCTGATGTCACCCCCACAACGACCCAACCAATTATTTTGAATCCTGCAGCGATACTTCCATTGCCGCAAAATACATTGGCTGAAGCTGCGCCATTATTTAATGGTGGAGTATGGATACTCTCTGGCACAAATAATGCAAAAAGTATTTCTGAATATGACGTAAATTCCCACAGCGTTGTGAATAAAGTCCCAGTAAGCTCCAGTTCGGAAACTATAGCCACAGTTAGCGGAGCATACCTTGCCTTAGGCACAGGTACCACAAAATTTTCAGGTGCACTTTATATTTATGATGGTATTACAGGAGAGCTAATGCATATTATTGCTATGCCGGGCTCGGTTACATCCATCTCGTCATCACAGCAGCTAAATATAATCTATGCGCTAGTTAATGTTCCAAATGCACGGTCAATTGTGTCGGTTGATCTAACGACTTTCAAGGTGGAAAAATCTTTTCCTGTTGCCTCAAATGCCACCTCCATCAGTATCGGTGTTGACCCGAAAACAATGTTTGTCTTACAAGGTGACGGCGTAGTAGATAGCATATCTTCAAGTGACGGAACCATATCGAGCCAGTTAAAGGCAGGAGATACTGGAACTTCGCTTGCACTAAGCAATAACTTGGTTAATTTATTGGTTTTAAAGTGTGCAATATCCGTATGCAATATTGCTGTTGTTAATACATCAACCGACCAGGTCGAGGCCGCGCTCCCGGCGCCACAGGGTTGTGTGGCAATTCAGTTTTCTGCCGGAGGAACATTATTGTACGATGTTGTTTCATATGGAAATGTTTCGAATCTGCAAATCTATGACGTGCACAAATATGTTTCGTAAGGGCATAATCAGGAATCCAAAATGTGAAAGGTTGTGCTCGAATAAAATTGCAGGCGGCCAGTGCTTGATGCGTTGAAAAATTTGTAATGAGTGATTTTAGGAAGTCACCACTAAGCAGTAGTTAATCTGGTTCAAAACTTAAAAAAAGGAGCAACTGCGGACTTCTTTGGATTACCCTAGAACATCACACATAGTAGGGGTAATTCTTCTTTAACACTTTATCTAACAGAGGTGCAGGTGGTGCGAAAACTCTTTTACAGAAGAAACTCACTCAGAACCTCATCACTTCAACATTTGCAGATAGCTTATCGCTAAGAGAAAGTGCATTTTTGATTGCCAATAGAGGCTATTAGCCATTTGGAAGCGTGAGAATCACGGCATTTACGTAGGCCACAGCTGAGATCAGGATTGTTAACCAGAAAATCCATGTAAGTACTTGGGAACGAAGTTTGGTGTCAGAAGGATCCTTGAATGCCTTGCGTATTTTCGCAATCGGTTCGATTATCGATACCTTTTTGGATAGCAGCGCCTCTATTCCAATGCCACCTGCTATCAAAAGGGCTGCTTCCATTGAAATTCTATATCTTGCTAGATAGCCAGCCAGCACAATCGTCAGAGTAGTTATGATCGGAAATATCAGGATTGGCAGATATGGTATTGTTTTGCGGCGCATGGAAACAATTGCAACTCCCAAAAGACCAAAGAGAAAGTAGTCCGAAATGAAGGCGATCGTCTGAATCCATAAGGGCCAGGCAGTCGTTATCTCTGAAGGGTCCCAAGAATTCTGATTAACCGGATTTACTAAGTGCCAGGTCCTCAATACCCTAGCCAAGACTACATTTGGAACTTGATTCCTGTTAGACCAAATATAGTGGTAAACAATGTGCCTAAGAGCATA